>NZ_JBDUUI010000003.1:0-393830 GCF_039938915.1 Devosia alba
CTTGCGGGTGCTCAGGCCGTCCGAAATCATGGCCCTGTCGCTGTGTCACGACATGAGGGGACCTATAGATCAGGCGTCGGCGCGTGTCCGGGGCCAACTGCACGAATTGTTAATGAAAGATGTACGGCATGACGCCAACGAAACCTCACATTAACGGATCGGCCATAGTCTCGCACGAAATAGTTCGACTGCAAGCGACTGAATTCATTGCGTTATTCGACATAATGCAAACGGAGGCTGCCGGGCTATTGATGTAGTCGTATGGCTACATTATCTTTCAATCATCGGCAGCGCACACAGCGACGCCAGCATCGACAAACCGGCCAATGGCCACACAGGAGATTTCAGAATGACTACAGCTACCGCTTCCAGCAAGATCCTCGACATCAAGTCCGGTGACGAGTTCATCAGTCCGTCGAACAGGAATCTGAAGGCCGTTATCGAGCAGACGCTGCGATACAACGGCCGGCCGATTGCCGTCGCGGGAATCTACCGCAGGGGTGACGGTGCGTGGTTTCGCTTCGACTACGTGCACGTGATGACGAACAAAGACTACATGATCGGAACGGAGAAGTTCTGGAACCAGATCGATGAGGAACTGATCAGCTCTGCCGAAGAAGATTACGATCTCTGATGACCGGGCCAGAACTCAAAGCCATCCGTCACCGGCTCGGCCTGTCGACGACGCTGATGGGCCGCGCCTTCGGCTACGTCGGCAGCGACGTCACGGCATCGGTGACGATCCGCAAATATGAGAGCGAGGCGAGGCCGATCCCGCCGTGGCTCGGTCGGCTGGCGATCATGTTCGACCGACACGGCGTCCCGCCGGGATGGACGGACGCGCCAAAAAAGGAGGTCGACGATGGCCGGTGAGATCAACATCGTTTTCGCTCCCGACGCCGAAGCAGTGAAGCGCTGGGATACCCACTTAGAGATCCACGACGACCGGATAGTCGTCGAATTCCGGCACTCATCCGGGGCGAGCATTACGACGAATGCGGCCGGCGGATTCTACTGGGAATGGCCCGTCGGCGACAGCTGGATCAATGGCGTCGCGCCCACCATCGCCGCCGCGCTGGCCGCGATCAAGGCGGCGCAGGAAGCGAACCAGTGAAAGGGCCCTTCGGGGCCCTTATCTATTCCGCCGCCCGCTGCTGATCTCCGTACCGCTTTGCCGCAATCGCAGCCCGGATCTCCTCGACCGGCCCCAGGCCGGCAATGGCAGCGTCGACATAAGGCAGCAGGCCAGCGACCCATGTCTGCATGATGGGCCACGTCCTGTGTGTGCCATCGTGCAGAGAATAGTGCGTCCCCGTGACATCGCCGGATCCGGCAGCATGGTCCAAGATCGATTGCACGTCGGACCGCAGCAGACCGAAGCGCGATTCCCCGTGCGTGCCGAATGCCCGCCGCAGGTCATGCGGGGATGCCGCGACGCCTGGCATGAAGCCGAGGGTATGGGTGATCGACGACGGATGAATGGAAGTCTTGGCATCGCCGGCGCGTCGCGCGCGCAACTGAGGGAACAGATAGTCGGACTTCTTGGTGGTGGCGGTGGCGAGAGCCCGGGAGACGCAGCTCCAGGCCGCCGGCGGGAGCGGGATGACATGGGGCCTCTTCTTCGTACCGGCCTTCGAGCGGGTCTTCCTACTCGCCGGCGGCACGTGCCATAGCCCTCGGCCACCGCCGATGGCCTCGAACTGGTCGATGGTCGCTTCTGCCACCGCCCTCCTGCGCTGCGCGGTCCAGACCGTCAGCTCGACCGCGCCGGCGACGACCGCATCCATGGCGCCAGACCGGCAAATCGCGACGATCCGACCGAGCTCCTCAAGTGGGGGCACGTATTCGCCAGCGGCGTCGCTCTCGTCGAGGGTGCGCTCCGGGGCCGTCAGTCCATCCATGGCGCCGGGCAGGATGCCGCTCTTGCCGGCCTGCCCATCCTGGGCCAACCACTTCCAGAACGGGCGCACGACGCGCACAAGGTGTTCGGCGGTGCTCTCACGACCGCTCCTGTGGATCTTGGAGATGATGCCGGCCAGGTCGCCCCTGCTGATCGACGGCAGCGGTTTCTTGTCGAGGCCGGCCAGGTCCGGCATTGAGAGTACGCTCTTGTAGTCGGCATACGTCGCGGCGCGGCGCGTGCGACCGATCTCATCGAGCCATTTTGTGCGGCCCTGCGCGTAGGTCCACGCGAACAGGTCCTTGGGCTTGGCCACGGTCACCGGCAGCGGTTCCGCCTTGCCGGCGGCGCGGCGCTGGCGGTCGAGCCAGTCTTGGTCGGGGACGCCAGTGCGGTCCCGCAGCATGGCCTGGGCCCGGCCGACGAGATCACGGGCCTCGGCGATGGTCCAGGCGTCGATGCCGCCGAGGGGCAGACGCACGTCCCGCCCGGCCAGGGCATAGCGAAGTTGCCACTGCGCCCCTGTGGCGCCGACGCGCAGCACCAGGCCGCGAGCGCGGGCATCGACAACTTCGTAGCGTTTTGCGCCGGGCTTGGCGTCGGCTCGAGCTTTGGCGACTGTGGCGGCGGTGATGGTGGCGGGCATTGGGACGACGCTCTGGACTGGGACGACATTGGGACGACCGGCAGGAAACATCGGGACGACCGTGCGCGCAAGGGGCCGCAGCGATAAGTCGTTAATACAAAAGGAACCTAAGGGGAGTTAGCTTCATTCGGATGCCGTCGCAGAGCACCTGAAACCGTCTGATGACCTGATTTGTAATCAGGGGGTCACGGGTTCGAATCCTGTTGCCGGCACCATTAAAACCCTTTGAAATCGTGAGATTAATTACCCTGTTCGTCGTGGGCGGCTTCGTCGTGCAACGGGACCTTACAGCAACGAAGTCCCGCTCCGGCCCTGTCGGCCAGTGCAATGCGGACATTCGCTGATTGTCTTTTTATGTCTTGAGTTGGCCACCAGCGCCTCGTCGTGGAGCCTGGGCGAAAAACTCTGCATAGGGTCCGGAAATCGCCAGGTTAAATAGCTGCTCCAGCGCCGCCATTGGCTCGGCAGACGCATCGATTCTCAGATCCAGATCAGGATAGGCCTGGGTCGTGTAGACGCGCAGCGCGGCAGAGCCGAGGCCGCGGCTGTCGCCGCCGGCCGCAGCGCCGGCCTGGAGACCGCGCAGCAGCCGGGCCGCGAAACCGCTGGGATGATCACCTTGATAGCCCGCCAGCATGTCGTCCAGCACGGCCGGGCCGGCCAGCATGTTTCCCGCCACCGCCACGCCCGCGGCGGTCAGGTGACCGGCATAGGGAAAGCAGTCTGCGCCGGTCCATCCGGCCGCCATGCCATGGGCATCGACGACGATGATCTGGCGCTGGGAGGCGCCGCTATCCCTGGCCAGGGCCGTCTGCAGGGCGGCCTCTGCCCCCTGGCTTTCGAGCAGCGCCAGGGTGTCGATCGCCAGATAGGGATTGGTCATGGCCTGGGTCGCCGCGGCGCCCAGGCCACTGCGCCCATGCGGCACCAAAGCCCCCACCATTGGCCCCGCGGTTGCCGTGGCGATGCCCAGGGCACCCGTCTGCGGATCACGGGCAACGATGGAAAAGGTCATCACGCATTCCTGATACAAATCTATTTATCATCATAAATTGACGATGCCCAAAATTTATGATGATAAATTGTCAGTGCCCTTTTCTCACGGTCCCCACCGCGAGGCAAGGGTGAGGGAAAGCAAGGAGGTTTCATATGATCCGCAAATGGAAAGCCATCGCGCCGCTGCTGCTGGCCGCTACGGCGCTGGCCCTGGTCTCGCCGGCCATGGCACAGACGCCGCCCAATATTCTGGTTGTCGGCCAGATCGCCGAGCCGGCATCGCTGGACCCGCATGTCTCCACCGCCGCCAACGATTTCCGCATCGCGGTCAACATCTATGACGGCCTGGTGCGCAACAAGCCGGGCACGCTCGAAATCGAGCCGGCCCTGGCGACCGACTGGACCATTTCCGAGGATGGCCTGGAATATATCTTCAACCTGCGCGGGGGCGTCACCTTCCATGACGGCACCCCCTTCAATGCCGAGGCGGTGAAGTTCAACTTCGATCGCATGCTCGATGAGAACCATCCCTTTGCCGCGACCGGTCCATTCCCGCTGGCTTTCTTTTTCTCCGCGGTCGAGGGCGTCGAGGTAGTCGATGACCTGACGGTCAAGTTCACGCTCAATGAGCCCTTCGCGCCCTTCATGTCCAACCTGGCATCGCCCACCGGCCTGATCGTCTCGCCTGCTGCGGTCGAGGCTTCAGGCGCCGACTATGGCCGCAATCCGGTCGGCACCGGCGCGTTCAAGTTCGAGGAATGGCAGTCCAATACGTCTGTCGTCGCCTCGCGCAACGAAGACTACTGGGATGGCGCGCCCGCCCTTGAAGCGGTGATCTTCCGCCCGATCACCGATGCCAATACCCGCGTCGCCGAAATGCTGTCCGGTGGCATCGACGTGCTGCTGGAAACCCCGCCCGACAACGTGGCGCAGTTCCGCGATGATGCCAATTACAGTGTGGTCGAGGCCGTCGGCCCCCATGTCTGGTATGTCATGCTCAATGCCAAGGAAGGCCCGTTTGCTGATGTGCGCGTGCGCCAGGCGGTGAACTATGCGGTCAACAAGGAAAGCCTCGTCAACGACGTGCTGCAGGGCACGGCCGAGGTCTCGGCCGGCCCGATCCCGCCCGCCTTCAACTGGGCCTATAATGAAGAGGTCACCCCCTATCCCTACGACCCCGAAAAGGCCAAGGCGCTGCTCGCCGAAGCCGGGGCCGAGGGGGCAACGCTGACCTTCCTCGTCACCGAAGGCGGCTCGGGCATGCTCGATCCCGTCCCGATGGGCACCGCCATCCAGGCGGACCTGGCCGCGGTGGGGCTCAATGTCGAGATCCAGACCTATGAGTGGAACACCTTCCTGTCCGAGGTCAATCCGGGGCTCGAGGGCAAGGCGGACATGGCCGAAATGGCCTGGATGACCTCCGACCCCGACACACTGCCCTTCCTGACCCTGCGCACGGCGGCCTTCCCGGCTGAAGGCGGGTTCAACTCGTCCTACTATTCCAATCCGGAAGTCGACGCCCTGCTCGACCAGGCCCGGGTTTCGACCAATCCCGAGGAGCGCGGCGACCTCTACAGGCAGGTCCAGGCCATCACGCACGACGATGCCCCCTGGCTCTTCGTCGCCAACTGGAAGCAGAATGCCGTCGTCACCAGCGCCGTCGGTGATTTCGAGCTGCAGCCGGATTTCGGTCTGGTCCTGCGGGACGTAACCAAGCAGTAGGCGCTTGGCTACCCGCACCAACTGCGCGTCACCCTCGGGCTTGACCCGAGGGGACTGCACTGGCGGTGTGGCGATTAGGCGGTGTGGCGATTAAGTGAAGCGCCCTCGGGTCAAGCCCGAGGGTGACGGTCCGTGGTTGAGGAGGACAAACATGACCGCCTATATCGGCAAGCGTCTGCTGGCCGCCATCCCGGTCATCCTGGGGCTTTCCATCATTGTCTTTCTGGTGATGAAGCTGATCCCCGGCGACCCCGCCCAGGCCCTGCTCGGCTCCTACGCCACGCCGGAAAACGTCGCCCGCATCAATCGCGCGCTCGGCCTCGACCGCTCCTGGCCCGAACAATATGTCATCTGGGTGGGCAATCTGCTGCAGGGCGATTTCGGGCGCTCCTATATCCTCAATCGCCCGGTTCTGGACGAGGTGATCGAGCGCTTTGGCGCCACGCTGATCCTGGCCGGCGCATCACTGGTCATTTGTTCCGTTGTCGGCATTCTCGCCGGCATCGCCTCGGCTGTGCGCCAGTTCGGCTGGACCGACCGTATCGTCACCTTTTTCGTCCTGGTCGGCATTTCCATGCCAGCCTTCTTCCTGGGGCTGGTCTTCATTCTGTTCTTCGCCGTGCAGTGGCGGCTGCTGCCCGCCTCGGGCATGTATGCCGTCTATGCCGGCGGCGATCTGCCCGATCTCCTGCGCCATCTGATCCTGCCCGCCGGCACCCTGGCCATTGTCGCCACCGGCGTCGTCGCCCGCCTGACCCGGGCGGCCATGCTCGAAGTGCTGCGCCAGGATTTCATCCGCACCGCCCGGGCCAAGGGTCTGAGCGAAAACGCGGTCATCTACCGCCATGCCTTCCGCGCGGCGCTGGTCTCTGTGATTCCCGTACTGGGCATCCAGGCCGGCTTCGTTTTGGGCGGCGCGGTCTATATCGAGACGGTGTTCCAATGGCCCGGCCTCGGCCAGATGCTGGTCAAGGCCGTGTCCACCCGCGACCTCCTGCTGGTGCAGGGCGGCGTTCTCGTCGCGGCCACGGTCTATGTTCTGGTCAACCTGCTGGCCGACGTCGCTCAGGCCATGCTCGATCCGAGGCTCAAGGCATGACCCAAAGCGTGACCACCCCGCCTTCTTCCAGCAAGCGCCGCAGCAAATGGCAATTGCTGATGGCCAATCGCCTCGCTGCGGCGGGCCTGTTCGTCTTCGGCTTCATTTTGGTCGTGGCCATTCTGGCGCCACTGCTGCCCATGCCGGACCCGAACATGACCGATCAGCCCAATCGCCTGCTGCCACCGCTCAGCCAGGGCCACCTGCTGGGCACCGACCATCTGGGTCGCGACATCCTCTCGCGCCTGATCTGGGGCACCCAGATTTCCCTCATCGTGGGGGTCAGCGCCACCGCGCTCGCTGCGCTCTTTGGCTCGCTGATCGGCCTGGTGGCCGGCTATGCTCGCGGCGTCACCGACAGCGTGCTGATGCGCTTTGTCGATATGCTGATGGCCTTTCCCTATATCCTCTTGGCCATTGCCATCGTGGCGGCGCTGGGCCCTGGCCTGCTCAACGCGCTTTACGCCATTGCGCTGGTCAACATTCCCTTCTTCGCCCGCAATATCAGGGGCGTGACCGTATCCATCCGCAATCGCGAATTCGTCGACGCCGCGCGCCTGTCGGGCAAGGGTCACGTCGCGATCCTGTTCACCGAGGTCTTGCCAAACGTTCTGCCGGTCATCGTCATCACCATGTCCACCACCGTGGGCTGGATGATCCTGGAGACCGCCGGGCTCTCCTTTCTGGGCCTGGGCGCCCAGCCGCCGACGGCCGATCTCGGCTCCATGCTCGGACAGGCGCGCGCCCAGCTGTTCACGGCGCCGCATGCCTCGATCATTCCGGGCCTCATGATCTTTGCGCTGGTGATGAGCATCAACCTACTCGGTGACGGCATCCGTGACGTGCTCGATCCGCGCCTGCGCTCGGGCGCGCTCGATCGCCCGCTATCGGTCACGCGCATCGCGCGGAAAACCACGCCCGCAGCGACCCTGGCCGATGCGCCGGTGCTGGTGGTCGAGCACCTTTCCACCGGCTTTGCCAATGGCGGCGCGGTCACGCCAGCCGTCCGCGACGTCAGTTTTCGCCTGGGCAAGGGCGAGTGCCTCGGCATTATCGGCGAAAGCGGCTCGGGCAAGTCGGTGACGGCGCTCTCGCTCATGGGGCTGGTGGCCTCGCCGCCCGGCGTCATCAGCGGCGGCGCGGTCTATATCGGCGGGCAGGACGTGCTCGCGCTGCGCCAGCAGGAACTGATCGCCCTGCGCGGCGCCCGCGTCGCCTATGTGTTCCAGGATCCCCTCACCACGCTGCATCCGCTCTTCCCGGTTGCCACCCAGATTGCCGAAGCCGTCATGGCGCATAATCACGTCGGCAAGCGAGAGGCCCACCAGCGGGCCCTTGAGCTCATGGAAACGGTGGGTATCCGCGACGCCGCCGAGCGGGCCAGCGCCTACCCCCATGAGCTCTCGGGCGGCCAGCGCCAGCGCATCGGCATCGCCATGGCCCTGGCCAATGATCCCGACATCATCATCGCCGACGAACCCACCACGGCCCTGGACGTAACGGTGCAGGCGCGCATCCTCGAACTGCTGCAGAACCTGCGCCGCGAGCGCGGTCTGGCGCTCCTGCTCATCACTCACGATTTCGGCGTCGTCGCCCAGGTCTGCGACCGCGTGGCGGTGATGAAGAATGGCCAGATCGTCGAGCAGGGAGACACAGCCTCCATCCTGCGCGATCCCCAGCACGACTATACCAAGCGCCTGATCGCCTGCGTGCCGGAACTGGGCGAAGGCCATGCCTTCCTTGACCGCGTCCGCCCGCTGTTCGAAGAGGCCAAGCCATGAGCCAGCCCGCAGTTGATATGCAGAACCTGGTCAAGACCTTCGGCGGCGGGCGCAATTTGTTTGGCCGCGCCGCCAGTGAGGTCCACGCGGTCAGGGGCATTTCGCTGACCCTTGAGCGCGGCGAGACGCTGGGCATTGTCGGCGAGAGCGGCTCGGGCAAGTCGACCCTGGCGCGCATGCTGGTCGGGCTGGAACACCCGACCGCAGGCAGCATGGCCATCGAGGGCAAGCCGTGGTCCGAACTGGCCGCATCCGGCACGCGCGCCTTTGGCCGCGCCATCCAGTATGTGTTTCAGGACCCGGTCGCCTCGCTCAATCCGCGCAAGACCATTGGTGACATTCTCGACGTGCCGCTGCGCCTGTTGTGTGGCTACGACCGGGACCATCGCGCCCGCCGCAAGCAGGAGCTGGTCGATGCGGTGCAGATGCCGCTCGACACGCTCGAGCGCTATCCGCACGAATTTTCCGGCGGACAGGCCCAGCGCATTGCCATTGCCCGGGCTCTTGCCGCCGAGGCGCGTATTCTGGTGCTCGACGAGCCGGTCAGCGCGCTCGACGTTTCGGTGCAGGCGCAGGTGCTGCTGCTGCTCCAGCAATTGCGTGACGAGCTTGGCCTGTCCTATCTCTTCATCAGCCACGACCTGGCCGTGGTGGAATCGATTTCCGACCGGGTCGCGGTCATGTATCTGGGAGAAGTGGTGGAAACCGGCCCCGCCGCCCAGCTTTTTGCCGCCCCGCAACACGATTACACCAGGGCCCTGATCGCCAGCGCCCCACGCCTCACGGTATCGGACAGCCCTCTATGAGCGAACGCGACTCCCCTGAGACACCTGCCACCGCGGCAGGTCCCCGCCGCAAGCGGACCGACGAAATCGTCGATGCCATCAAGCGCATGATCGTTGAGCACGGCCTGGCGCCGGGCGACCGCCTGCCGCAGGAACGCGACCTGATTTCCCAGTTCGCCGCCGGCAAGAGCACGGTGCGTGAGGCGCTCAAATCGCTTGAAGTTCAGGGGCTGATTTCGATGCGCACGGGACCGGGCGGCGGCGCCTTCATCGAGCGTATGTCGGAAGGCCGGGCGATGAGCCTTCTATCCAATTTCCTCTTCGCCAAGAACCTGTCCATCGCCAATATCTATGAGATGCGCAAGGTGCTCGAGCCGCAGGTGGCCGCCAGCGCCACGCCCCATATCGATGAGGCCGGCCTCAAGCGTCTCGAGGCGATCATCGGCATCTACGACCACGAACCGGCGGACGCCACCGAGCGCTGGAACCAGCGCATGGCCGAGCTCGACTTCCATGGTGTCGTCGCCCAGTATTCCAACAATCCCATCCTGGCCTTCACCTGCCGCTTCCTGCAGCGCCTGCTCAAGGATCTCACCATCGCGCAGGACATCTATGTCCACCCCGAGCCGGTGTCCCGCGCCCGCGGCATCCAGCACCAGCGCGATCTCATCGTCGCCATGCGGCGCCGCGATACTGAGGCGGCCGCCGCCATTCTTTCAGTCCATATGGCCGAGGCCGAACAGCACATGCTCGATCTGCAGGCCAAGCTGATGGACCGCTTCCTGATCGAAGAGGTGACGCCGGCCCGCACCAGAAAGCGCCGCTCCGCATGATTGATCAGGACTATCTTCTTGACCGCCTGCTGCAACTGGTCAAAACCCCCAGCCCCGTCGGCATGACCGGACGCGCAACAGACCTTGTCGATGACTGGCTACGCGGGCTGGGCTATACCCCACGCTACACCCGGCGCGGTGTGCTCTATGTCGAGGTGGGCGACGGCGCCCCCCGCCGCGCCCTGGCGGTACATCTGGATACGCTGGGCGCCATGGTCAGCGAGCTCAAGCCCAATGGCCGGCTGGCCTTGCGCAATACTGGCACCTGGGCGGCCCGCTTCGCCGAGGGCGCCCGCGTCACTGTCTTTTCCGATGCCGGCGAACACCGCGGCACCATCCTGCCGCTCAAGGCCTCCGGCCATCGTTTCAATACCGAGGTCGATAGCCAGCCCGCCGACTGGGACAATCTGGAAATCCGCGTCGATGCCATCCTGCCTGACCTGGCCAGCCTGCGCGCCGCCGGTTTCAATGTCGGCGACATGGTGGCCATCGATGCCCAGCCCGAAGTGGTGGATGGGTTCATCATCTCGCGTCATCTCGATGACAAGGCGGGCTGTGCAACCCTACTGGCCGTGCTGAAGGCGATTGCCGACGGACAGGTCAAGGTGTCGGTGCCCTTCCAGGCCATGTTCACCATCGGCGAGGAAATCGGCATTGGCGGCACCCATGGCTTTGGCCCCGATGTCGAGGAACTGCTCGCCATCGACAACGCCGTCACCGCACCCAATCAGGCCTCGCGCGACGACGCCGTCACCATCGCCATGCGGGACCGCCAGGGGCCGTTTGACGCACGCATGACCCGCCAGCTGCTGGACCTGTGTCAGCGCGACGGCATCCGGCACGAACGCGATACCTTCCGCCACTACCGCTCGGACAGCGCCGCGGCGGTGGAAGCCGGGTGGGACCTCCGCGTCGGCCTGGTCTGCTTCTCGCTCGACAGCTCGCACGGCTGGGAGCGGACCCACGCTGCCTCCCTATTGGAACTCGGCAAATTGCTGGTCGCCTATCTGGGAGCCGATCTTGCGCCGGCAGACGGCCTGAACCGCCAGGAGTGAGCTGCTGCCGGTTTCGAGCACACCGCGTTAGGGTCTTCGGTGGCGGCGGCCACCGGCAGTGCCGGGGCCGCCCGCCTGGTCAGTGACCGGACATTTCGGGATCCGGCGGTTCGCCGATTGGCCCGAAGATGTCAGGCTGTTCTTCGCCCTCGACGATCAGGTAGCCGGCCAGTCCGCGCTCGGCCCGCGACAGGGCGTGATCCACCAGCACGTAGCGACCGGGAACCTCGCACTTGAACTCGACGACCGCCGCCCCGCCGGGTGGCACCGTGACAGTCTGAACGTCGGTCAGCGGGGGGCTCGTTAGCGAGGCGTGCATATAGACACGGTCGAATATCTCGCCAATCACATGGAAGGACGAGGTGAAGTTCGGACCGCCCACCCCGAAGAAGATACGAACCGTCTCGCCGACATTGGCCTTGAGCGGGAAATGCTCGGTCAGCGCGCCGACATGGCCGTTGAAGACAAAATATTCCGGGCGTTCGTTGAGCAGCTTGTCATAGCTCTCGGTCAACAGGCCCGCCGTGCCAAAGGTTTCCTCGGTATAGATTTCGCCCTGCATGACGTAGAACTCGCGGTCGACGGGGGGCAGTCCCTCCTCGGGCTCGACCAGGATCATGCCATACATGCCGTTGGCAATATGAAGGGCAACCGGGGCGACCGCGCAGTGGTAGACGTAAAGGCCCGGATTGAGGGCCTTGAAGCGAAAGGCGAACTCCTCGCCCGGCAGCGCCGTGGTGAGCACAGCACCGCCACCCGGTCCGGTGGTGGCGTGGAAATCGACGTTGTGCGCCATCCAGCTGTCTTCGGCATTCTTGAAGTAGCACTCCACCGTGTCGCCCACCCGAACGCGGATGAAAGGACCCGGCACGCGCCCGTTGAAGGTCCAGAAGCGAAAGGTGCTGTTGGCATCCAGATGCGCCTCGACTTCGATTGTCTCGAGATCGACGCGGACAGTCTGCGGCTCGCGCCGGGTGATCGGGGCTGGGACATCGGCTGGATCATGGGCGATGTCATTGTGCTCGATCATTCCCGGATTGACCTGATAAAGCCGACCACTCAGGCTGGTGGTGCCATGCGACATGTGGGCCGCCTGCTGGCTGGCAGCCGCACTGCCTGCATCCTGAGCCATGGCAGTTCCACCCACAGCTCCTGCGAAGGTGAGACCCGCTGATCCAGCCAGCAGGCTGCGGCGGCTGAGATTGGTCCCGGTCTGCGGCTTGCGCAGGGTGTCATCTTTCTCGTCCGTCATCGGTTTTTCTCTCCTTGTTTGGGGAAGACTACTTTCTGACAGGCGCCGCCCGATCAGTTGTTGCGAGCGCTGAGCCCGTCAGATCGGTGAGATTTCAAAGCGCCAGTTCGGCGTAGAACGCTGAGCCACACTGTCAGTGTGCGTCCTGTTCGTGACCAGATTGAGACTCGGCCGTGTCGGGGCCCCGGCAGCGTCAAAAATCGCCGCCGCCTCTGCTCCCTCGACGATCAACTTGCCTCAGCCTTGGCACCGGTCATCATGTCCCGGTTCATGGCGTCCGTGCCGACCAGCGCGCTGGAGCGAGGTCGGCCGTGATGGAAACCGGGGGCCCGCAGGACACGACAAGCATCGTCAGGCCCGACTAGAGTCTGGCCCGCCTCTGCGAATCGAGAACTGCGCTGACATGTCCGCTGAGCGCCCAATCAGCCATAGCGAAGCCCTTGCGGTAGCCCTGGACGTTGACGCTCGCTGGATAGGAAATGGTGTCTTCTGGCGCTACGTCAGAGCGGGCGCCGATATCGGCTTCGGGGCATCGTGCATTGGTTCGGACATGCTCGACTGCGGTTCGGAGCTGGCGTCCACACCAACAAGCTTGTCGATGAACATCCGCATGACTGGAGAATCGGTTCGATCCAACCGCGTCACCAGCATGTACGGCTCGGACCGCGTGCGAAGGGTGAGCGGCAGGACGCGGATGGCGGCGGACTCCGAGAAGAAATTGCCCACATCGGTCGAGAGCAGCGCCACCAGCTGGTGGCTGTGCCGCATCAGGGACATGGTGGCAAAGGCCGAGGTCGTTTCCACCAGATTGTGCGGGAACTGCAAGTCGTACTCATTGAACTCGCGCTCCAGCAGTCGGCGCATAGGCATATTGGCCGAGCAGACCACCCATGGGTAATCCGCTACGTCATCGAGGGTGACGGCATTGAGATCGGAACAGGGATGGTGCACACTGACCGCGACACACAGCTGCTCGTCCTTGACCTTGACCGTGCGGTACTGATCGGGACGGTGGCTGACGCTGGTGCGGCATATGGCGATATCGAGCCGGCCGTCATCGACGAGGTGGAGCAGGCGGGCGCTGGTATCCTCATGCACCTGGACCGACAATTGGGGCTGCTTGACCAGCAGGCGCGACAAGGCTTCCATGGCAAGCGGCACGGCGCCCATGATCATGCCAATCGAGAGCCGCCCCCCCACCCCTTCGAGCACCGCCTTCATCTCCTCGCGCAGATGCCGCATGTCGGTCATCACCATCCGCGCATAGCGGATCACGCAGTGACCCAGCTCATTCGGCTCAAGACCGCGATGGTCGCGGACGAATAATTGCTCGCCCATGGCCGCTTCGATTTCTTGCAGGGCCTTCGTAGCGCCTGGCTGGGTCAAGGCAACGGCCTCTGCCGCCTTCTGGACCGAGCCGAGGTCGTCGATAGCGATGAGCAGTCGAAAATGGCGCAGGCGCAGGCGCGCTGCCATGGATTCGAGTGTTGGCAACAAGGGGTATAACTCTTTCTCATACCTTTATCAGAACACCTCATTATACAATCCGGCTCGCCGCCGCTAGACAACTCAACATGCGCGACAACCAAGATCGGCCAGTGTGCCAGACAAGAGTTGCGCATGAGGAGGCTGCCGGGTGGAGAAATCCAGATTTGTCGTGTTTCGCTGGATGGAGCATCTGCTCGTCCTTGGCATGGCCGTTATGTGCTTGCTGGTGTTCTGGAACGTGGTGCTGCGCTACGGCCTGCGCTCGGGCATTCCAATATCGGTTGAAATATCACGCCTGATCTTTGTCTGGATCATCATGTTGGGCAGCGTCGTCGCCTTGCGTGAGGGCCTGCATATTTCGGTCGATGCGATGATAAACCGCCTGTCACCCCGGCTTCGCGTGGTGTCCCTGTGGATCGCGCACCTGCTGATGCTGTGGTGCTGCTGGCTGGTTTTCCAGGGCAGCCTGCGCCAGACGCAGGTCAACTGGGGTAACCATATGTCGCTTTCAGGCGTCTCGGTTGGCTGGATGTATGCCGCGGGCATCGTCGCCGCCGTGTGCTGGGCCCTGATCCTGATCTTCAATCTCTACCGGTCTGCGCGGGGCGACCACAGCCAGTTGCAGCCCAATGTGATGCCGGCCGGAGAATCCAGCCCATGAGCGCCATCGTCTTCCTCGCCTCACTCGGCGGCGCCATGGCTATCGGCGTTCCTGTCGCCTTCGCGTTGATGGTTTGCGCCATTGCCATGATGTGGATGCTGGGCATGATGGATCCCCAGATCCTGGCGCAGAAAATGATCGACGGTGCCGACAGCTATCCGCTGATGGCCATTCCATTCTTCATGCTGGCCGGCGAACTGATGACAGCCGGTGGGTTGTCACGCCGCATCGTCGACGTGGCCATGGCCCTGTTCGGCCATCTTCGCGGGGGTCTGGGCTATGTGGTGATCGGCACCGGCGTTGTGCTGGCGGCGCTGTCGGGCTCGGCCATCGCCGATTCCGCGACCCTTGCGATCATGTTGCTGCCCATCATGCTCAAAGCCGGTTATCCGGTGGGCCGGACCGCGGGTTTGATGGCCGCCACCGGCGTGATCGCCCCGGTCATTCCGCCGTCAATCGGCTTCGTCGTTCTGGGAGTCACGGCAAATCTGTCGATCGTCAAGCTGTTCATAGCCGGGATTGTGCCAGGCTTGCTGATGGCCTTCAGCCTGGTTGCCGCCTGGTGGTTCATCGCACGCCGGGACCAGACGCCGACGCTGCCTCGCAAGAACGCCAGGGATGTGCTGCGGTCGCTGCGCGACGCCATCTGGGCGTTGCTCCTGCCGGTTATTATCATTGTCGGGCTGCGCATGGGCGTGTTCACGCCAACCGAAGCGGGTATCGTGGCGGCAGCCTATGCCCTGTTCGTCAGCATGGTCATTTACCGCGAGCTGACACTCAAGGGGCTTTATGACTGCCTTCTGGCATCGGCCAAGCTCACCGCAATCATCATGCTGCTGGTTGCCGCTTCAAGCGTCACGGCCTTCCTGATCACCGTCGCCAATGTACCGGCCCAGGTGATCGGCTTCCTCGGCCCGTTTATCGACCAGCCCATCCTGCTGATGGCGCTGATGATGCTCGGCGTCTTCATCATCGGCAGCGTGCTCGACTTCACCCCGGCCATCACCATCCTGGTGCCGGTGCTGATGCCGGTGGTCAACGCAGCGGGGATCGACCCGATCTATTTCGGCGTCGTCTTCATCATCTGTGCGGCCATCGGGATGATCACCCCACCAGTGGGTGCGGTGCTTAACACCGTCAGCGGTGTCGCCCGCATCCCGCTCGAAAAGGCAGTGGTGGGCGTGGTGCCCTTCCTGTTCGCCGAAATCGCGGTGCTGATCCTGCTGATCCTGTTTCCCGTCATCGTCACGGGCCCGCTCGAACTCTTTTACTGATCAACAACCGGAGGAAATCAATGAAACTGACTCAACTGCTCGCTGCTACGGCCCTGGTGCTGGTTTCGGCCAGCCTGCCTGCAGCCGCCCAGACTGCCCGCATCGGCTATGTGCCGGTCGAGGAACATCCCGTTGGTCAGGGCGTCAACAAGTTCGCCGAACTCGTTGCCGAAAAGACCGAGGGCCGCATCGAGCTGCAGAAGTTCGGCAATGGTACGCTGGGCAACGAGCCGCAGATGCAGTCGTCGGTGCAGGGTGGGATCATGGAAATCATGGTCGGCCCCACGTCCAACCTCGTCGGTTCCATCCCTGAATATCTGATCTTTGACCTGCCCTTCTTCTTCCCCGACTTCGAAGCCGTGGACAAGGTCATGGACGGTCGCGTCGGTGATGCGCTGTTTGCCAAGCTCGACGCGCTGAACATGGTCGGTTTGGCCTATTGGGATAACGGCTTCCGTCACATGACCAATGGCGTTCGCCCAATCAATTCCGTTGATGACGTGGCCGGGCTCAACATTCGCGTGATCCCCAATCCGCTCTTCATCTCCACCTTCACGGCCCTGGGTGCCAATCCGGTGCCACTGCCCTATCCCGAGCTCTTCACCGCGCTGGAGACGCGCGCCGTGGACGCCCAGGAGACGCCGGTTGGCCTGATCCACTCCAGCCGCTTCTATGAAGTGCAAGACCATCTCGCCCTCACCGGCCACGTCTACACGCCCTATCTGCTCCTGGCCAGCAAGCCATGGTTCGAGGGTCTGCCGGCGGAAGACCAGGCGCTGGTGATGGAAGCGGCTCATGAATCGGCTGTCTATCAGCGCGACCTGTCACGCAGCAACGCAGACCGCCTTGTCGGTCTGCTCGAGGAAGAGGGCATGGAAGTGACGCGGTTGTCGGACGCGGAAATGGCCCGCATGCGCGAGACCGTCGCCCCGGTGGTCGAGGAATTCACCGAAACCATCGGCGCCGAGTTGATCCAGCAAGCACGCGAAGATATGGGCATCGCCAACTAAGGCGGCCCTGAACGGGAGGCGGATGACCGCCTCCCACTTGGGCGGCCCCTGGCGGCCGCCTCTTTTCAAAGACAGTGGAGTATTCTTAATGCGGCTGATTCAGTTCGAGCGTACCGATGGCGTACGCGCCGTGGGCGTGGTTGACGGCAATGCCATTCTCACCCTCAACGACACGTCCACGGTACGTCAGTTGGCGCTCGACGCCATTGCTGCCGGCAGTTCGCTGACCGATGAGGTCAACAAGCGCGGCACAGGCGAGGCACATGACTATGACGCGCTCATGGCGGCCGGTCGCGTGCTGCCGCCGCTTGACCACGAAGATCCAGCCCATACCGTGATTGCCGGAACTGGCCTGACCCATACCGGCAGCGCCGCCGCGCGCAGCCAGATGCACGCCAAGATTGCGGGCGCAGAAGCCGAACTCAACGACTCCATGCGCGTCTTCAAATGGGGCGTCGAAGGCGGCAAGCCCGAGACCGGCAAGGCTGGGGTTCAGCCGGAGTGGTTCTACAAGGGCGATGGGTCGATCGTCTCGCGTCCCGGCCAGGATCTGCCGATGCCCGATTTTGCCGAGGATTCAGGCGAGGAGCCCGAGGTCGTTGGACTTTACGTCATTGCCCCCAATGGTGCGCCCTGGCGCGTTGGCTTTGCGGTGGGCAACGAAACCACCGACCACGTCACTGAAAAGAAGAACTATCTCTATCTCGCCCACGCCAAATTGCGCTTCTGCGCCTATGGCCCGGAGCTCTTTGTCGGCGATCTGCCCTCCAACCTGGTGGGCAATGTCCGCATCCTGCGCGACGGCCAGACCCTGTGGGAGAAATCATTCCCGACCGGGGAGGACAATATGTGCCATTCCCTGGCCAACCTGGAATATCACCACTTCAAATATGACCAGTTCCTGCGCCCAGGCGATGTGCATGTGCAGTTCATGGGTACGTCGGTCGCCTCGTTCGGCGACGGCATCAAGACCCAGGTCGGCGATGTGTTCGAGATCAGCATCCCCGAATTTGGCCGACCGCTGAGCAACGCCATTTCCCTGGTGCCGTCCAGGAACGGCCTGACCCCGATCAAGTCGCTCTAGCGACACTGGCCCCGCATCCTCTAGAGTGCGGGGCCAACCCACTTGGGGTGCATGACGTCCATTGCGACATTCTTGGCAACCGCAGCTGAGCCGGGTTTCGCAGCGGTTGCATAGGGCCTAAACCCTTCGGCGACAGACAGGAGAAACCAAATGGCCCTAATTCAGTATCTGACGCGCATTCAGTTCGAAGCGGGAGCCATCACATTGCTCGCCGACGAATTGCAGCGCCTCGGTATGTCACGTCCCCTGATCGTTACGGACAAGGGGATCGTTGCCGCCGGTCTGCTCGCGACCGTGCTGGCTAAATCCGGCCTTCAGCAAGACACTGCCGTGTTCGACGACACGCCCGAAAATCCCACCGAAGTTGCAGCCATACGTGCCGCCGAGCAGTTCAGGGCAACCGGCTGCGACAGCATCGTGGCGGTCGGCGGAGGCTCGGCCATCGATCTGGGAAAGGCCGTCTCGCTCCTGGCAACCCACCCGGGACCGCTGGAGCAGTATGCCGCAATTCTGGGTGGGCTGGACCGGATTACCGCGAACAAGCCGCCCGTCATTGCAGTGCCCACCACTGCGGGCACCGGCAGCGAGGTGGGTCGGGCGGCGCTGGTTTCCCTTGAGGATGGACGCAAGCTTGGCTTCATTTCTCCTTACATGATCCCCGACGTGGCCATTTGTGATCCTGACCTTACCCTTGGGCTGCCCCCCTATCTCACGGCGGCGACAGGCATGGATGCCATCACCCATTGCATCGAGACCTTTCTGAGTCCCCGGTTCAATCCGGTAGCCGATGCAATCGCTCTGGATGGGCTGGCCCGCGCTGCAAAATGGATTGAGACTGCCACACGGAACGGCGCCGACGGCATTGCTCGGCGGGAGATGATGATGGCCGCCCTTCAGGGAGGCCTGACATTCCAGAAGGGCCTGGGTGCCGTGCACTCGCTATCCCACCCGCTCGGTGGGCTGAAGTCGGTCAAGCTTCACCATGGCACGCTCAATGCTGTGCTGCTTCCGGCGGTACTGCGCTACAACAGCGTGGGCAGCGAAGAAAAGTATGCGCGTATTCAGGCCGCGCTGGGCCTGTCAGAGCATGCGGATCTGGCTGTGGAGATGGCCGCACTTGCGCAGCGGCTGGGACTACCGGCAACGCTGGGTCAAATGGGCGTAACCGCGGACTGCTTCGAGCAGATTGCCCAATACGCAGTCATGGATCACTCCACAGCGTCCAATCCCCGACCGATTGGCGCGCCGGACTTCATCAAGATTCTCCAAGAGAGCCATTAGGGGACTTGCCGGTCCAAGACGGTTGGAAATGCACTTTGCCGAGAGATAGAGATCGGCGACGCTGGGCGTCCTGGCGACCTTGGCAGCACCGTCCCGATCGCGCCGCGGCCGCTCCACGATCCCCGCGCAGCCTTGACAGGCAAAGGGCCGGCTGGATTGCTCCAGCCGGCCCCGTTTTTCAGTTCAGTTGTGGCTATTGGGCTTCGGCAGCGATGGCAGCCTCGGCCGCAGCGTAGAGGGCCGGACCGTCAAGCCCGAGCGCGGACATTTCGGCGAACCATCCATCAATGGTGGGCTGGGCGGCCGCGCGCCAGCGGGCGGTTTCGGCGTCGTCGAGCTGCACCAGGTTATTGCCGAGCTTGACGGCAACGCCCAGGCCCGAACTGTCGCCATCATCCATGACGCGACCGAACTGGCGGGACATTTCGATGCCGGAATTGGCATCGATGATCGCCTTCAGGTCGTCGGGCAGATTGTTGTAGCTATCCATGTTCATGACGAAACCGAACGTCTGGCTATAGAGACCCTTCTCGCCCGAGAAGCCGGTGTGATTCTTGACGAGCTCGGAAATACGCAGGGAGGGTGTCACCTCCCAGGGAACTGTCGTGGCATCGATAACACCTTTTGACAGCGCTTCGGTGGTCTGGGGGACAGGCATGCCGACCGGCTCGGCCCCGAGTTGGGCGAGCATGGACGAGATGATGCGCGAGCCACCGCGTACCTTCATGCCCTGCAGGTCTTCAAGGGAATTGATCGGATCCTTGGAGTGGAAGAGGCCCGGGCCATGGACGTGCAGTGCGATGACGTGAACGCCGGCAAATTCATCGGCGGAATTGGCCATCACATAATTGTAGAACGCCGCTGATCCGCTCGCAGCGTCGCCCGTCATGAAGGGCAGTTCGAAAACTTCAGACTTGGGGAAGCGGCCAGGGGTATAGCCCAGCACCGTCCAGATGATATCGACCACGCCGTCCTTGGCCTGATCAAAAAGATCAGCGGGCGTGCCGCCGAGCTGCATTGCGGGGTAAAGCTCGAACTTGATGCGACCACCAGATTCGTCGGCCACCTTGGCGGCCCATGGTTCAATGGCCCTGGCCGGGATCGCGGCCTGGGAAGGCAACATCTGGTGGATGCGCAGCGTGACCTCCTGCGCGAAAGCAGTGGAAGACATGGCCAACATGGCCAAGGCACCCATCACGAACATTTTGGTCTTCATTCGATTTCCTCCGGTGATCTGGCCGTCTTGGCCACAGTGTTTAATCAGTCAACGTCGGCAGTGATCTCCTCATCACCCCCTGACGAAGCAGGTCATTGTCGCCTTCCTAAAAGAGCTGCCAGACCAGCCACAGGGTGATCGACGGAAAGGCGACAAGAATGGCGGTGCGCACGATGTCGCTGGCCACGAAAGGCAGGACGCCGCGATAGGTGTCGGACAGGCGCGTCTGTGGCGACATGGAATTGATGATGAACAGGTTCATGCCGACCGGGGGCGTGATCAACCCGACCTCGACCACGATCAAAACCAGAATCCCGAACCAGATGGCGAAGTCGTCCGGCGCCAGGCCGAAATCGAGAACGCTCATCATCGGGAAGACGATCGGCACGGTAAGCAAGATCATGGACAGGGAATCCATGACGCATCCCATGATCAGGTAGAATACCAGAACGATAATAAGGACGATCCACGGGTTGAAGGCCTGCTCCACCACCCAGCTCGCGCTGACCTGGGGCAATTGCGATAGCGCCAGAAAGCCGTTGAGCGCCGCCGCACCCAGCACGATCAGGAAGATCATGGCGGTGGACATCGCCGTTGCCAGAAACGCCTCAATGATCGCCTGCCGGCTGAGCGAACGCCGCGACAGGGCGACGAGACCGGTGCCCGCCGCACCGACTGCAGCTGCCTCGGTGGGCGTGAAAATCCCCGCATAGATGCCGCCGATGACCAGGCCGAATATGATGATGACGGGCCAGACCTTGAGCAGTTCGGCGAAGCGCTGCGCATAGGGCATGCGTTCGCGCACACCGCCCGAATCCGGCCGGACACGCACATAGATGGCAATGACGATGAGATATCCAACGGCTGCCAGGATGCCTGGAATGAAGGCAGCCATGAACAGCTTGGCGATGTTCTGCTCGGTCAGTACGGCGAAGATCACCAGAATGACCGAGGGCGGAATAAGAATGCCCAGCGTGCCGCCCGCCGCGACCGCACCGGTCGACAGCGCGCCCGAATAACCATATTTGCGCAATTCGGGTAAGGCGACCTGCCCCATCGTGGCGGCTGTCGCGAGCGAAGAGCCACAAATGGCGCCAAAGCCCGCACTGGCCCCGATGGCCGACATCGCGATGCCACCCTTGCGATGGCCCAGCCAGGCCGCAGCGGCGTTGAACAGCCCCGCCGACATGCCACTGAGCGTGGCAAACTGGCCCATCAGCAGGAACAGTGGCACGACCGAAAGCGAATAGGATGCGTAGGTGCCGTAGGTGAGATTTTTGAACTGGGCGGCGACGGGATTGAAATTGCCCGTGACAAGAAAGCTGCCCAGCATGCCGACGCCGAGCATGGCCAGGCCAATTGGCACGCGCAGGAAGATCAGTAGCAGAACAGCCGGAAAGGCGAGCAGGCCCAGGATCAAAGGCGTCACAGTTCAGCTCCCATACGACGCGGCTCGGACTTGTTGGTGATGGCGTAGCTGATGGAGCGGCCCAGCACCCAGGCGGCGACAAGGACAAGGACGACGGCGCCCACCAGGCCCGCCGCATAGCCCCACCCCAGCGGCATGCGCAGCAGCAGCGTCGTCTCTTTGTAGGAGAACTTGTCGAGCATGCCATAATAGAGGCGCCAGGCAATGAAGCTGGCTGCCGCCAGCATCAAAAGATCGGTGATGACGAGAATAAACTGATTGGCACGGCGGCCGAAGGAGTCGGTAAGCAGGGTGACCATGGCATGTCCCCGCTGCAGATGCGTCCAGGGCATGAAGGCGAAGATCGCAAACCCCATGCCGGCCGAGACGAGTTCATAATCACCGGGTACCGGCTTCAGCCCGGCCCAGATCAGGGCGCGGCCGATGATGCTGATCATCATCATCGCCGTGACGGCAACAAGCACAATGCCGCCGGCCACTGCCATCCACTTGGCCAGGCCATGCACGAGGCGTCCAAGCATGGAGTCATCCTGAAACAGGCTCACGCACCCGCCTCCGTTCGCGGCCATACGGCGCCCCCGCGCGCAGGGATTTCCCGGTGGGTATTCTGCATTCATTCCCCCTTGCCTGCTGTCCACTGCTGGCGCTGGCCAGACGCATGCACATAACATTTGCACGCTAATTGATAACCTGATGGTTATGATATGCCGCCGCTAGCGGGGCGCATTGGCTGAAAGCGACAAATCCATGGTCATCGCCCTGACGGCGGTGGCCCCGCGCTGGATTGCAAGGCGAACCTTGCTTAACCTGCGCCCTAAATGGGATATGCCTACATCTGCCAACTTGCCATCCTCCCAAATAACAATGTTATTCTATATAACTAAATGCAATGGATGTAGCAAGGGTTGTCCTTGGGCTTGAGGTGCTGAACCATGGGTAATTTTGACCCAGAAAAATCCGCTGCTGATCGTTTCCTGGCCGATGATTCACTGCGCGAAGCGGCCGCAACGGGGATCATCGGATATCGATTGCGACGGGCGCAGCTGAACGTGTTCCAGCGCTTCCTGACGGTGTTCGAGACGCTGCAACTGCGGCCCGCAGAATATTCGGTTCTGGTGCTGATTGCCGACAATCCGGGGCGCAAGCAGACGGAAATCGCTGCGGCGCTGGGCATCAAGCGCGCCAATTTCGTGACCCTGGCGCATGAACTCGAAGCGCGCGGCCTGATCGAGCGCCGCCCGGCCCGGGACGACAAACGCGCCAACGCCCTGCATATGACGGCGGACGGTACGGCGTTCCTCAACCATGCCCGCACGCTGCACGAGGCCATGGAACAGGACCTGGTGACACAGCTGGGCGGACCTCAGGCGCGCGACCGGTTTGTCGACATGCTCGAGCGGCTAAGCTGATCCCATCAGCGAAACACCGGCGGCCGCTTTTCAAGGAAGGCACGCAGCCCTTCTTCAGCGTCAGGGCCGCTCTGGCTCAGCGCGGCGGTGAGACTTTCGGCATAGAATCCCGCTTCGGGCGGCATGGTGCCGATCTGGGCAATCGCCTCAATGATGAAGGCATTGATTGTCGGCGAGTTCTTCGCAATGCGGCCGGCCAGTTCGAAGGCCTTTGCCAGCGCCTGACCTTCTGGCACCACATGGTGGGCCAGTCCGAGCCGCTCGCCTTCTGCGCCTGAATAGGTCCGTCCGGTCAGCATCATCTCGGTCATGCGATCAGGGCCGATCAGCTTGGAAATCCGCACCGAACCGCCCCCGCCGACAAAAATCCCCCGCAGGCCTTCCGGCATCTGGAAGCGGACATTTTCTTCGGCCACGCGGACATGGCAGGTGGCGCCGAATTCCAGGCCCCCGCCCATCACGGCGCCATTCATGGCGGCGATGACAGGGATGGGCGAATTGGCAATCCGGGCCATGACGCGGTGCCAGTTGCGCGAATGGGCCATGACGTCCAGCGGCTGGCGCGCCACATGCTGGGAGAGATCGAGCCCCGACGAGAAATGCCCGCCCGCGCCGCTGACGACAATGGCGCGAGTGTCCGCCGGGACGGCGGCAAAGAAGGCGTCGATCGCGGCGATCAGATCGTCATTGAGCGCGTTGCGCTTTTCCGGGCGATTGAGCGTCAGATGGGCGATGGCGTGCTTCACCTCGACCAGCAGTATATCGGCAATTGCCCCTGTCTGTCCCTGCAAGGCGGTCACGGCGCGGCCTCCAGAAGCTGACGAACCTCGTCGGGGAGCGGGGTAGAGCGGATGCCGCCTTCGGGGGTGCGCGCCACCCAAACACGTTTTTCGTGCGCTTCGATCGCGATCTCGCCGTTATTGAGCAGCGTGTGCTTCACCGAGAAGCTGGAGCGGCCCAGCTCGGTGATTTCGGAGCGGATCTCGACGATGTCGCCAAAACTGCTGGGACGCAGGAAGCGGGCGCCGGTATCGACCATGGGAATACCGGCAATGCCATAATGGTCCAGCCAGTTGCGCTTGTGCATGGCAAAGGCGGCCGAGAGCATGCCGGCCGTGGCGTTGTCGAAGAAGCGAAAATAATTGGGGTAGTAGACAATCCCGGCGGGGTCGCAATCGCCGAACTGGATTTCGACCTGGGTGGTGCGGCTGAACATGCTGTCTCCTATTTCGCGGCCATGCGCAGCGCGCCGTCGAGCCGGACCACTTCGCCATTGAGATAATCGTTTTCGACCATGGACCGCACCAGAGCTGCGAACTCATCGGGGCGTCCGAGGCGGGCGGGATGGGGGATGGAAGCGCCGAGACTGTCCTGCACCTGCTGGGGCAAGCCTTCAAGCAATGGCGTGAGGAAAAGGCCAGGCGCAATTGCCAGCACGCGGATGCCGAAGCGGGCCAGCTCGCGGGCAGCAGGCAGGGTCAGCGCGACGACGCCGCCCTTGGACGCGGCATAGGCGGCCTGCCCGATCTGGCCATCGAAGGCGGCGGCAGAGGCGGTCGAGATGATAACCCCGCGTTGGCCGGTACTGTCAGGTGTGGCCAGCGACATGGCGTGCGCTGTCAACCGCATCATGTTGAAACTACCCACCAGATTGACATTGATGATGCGACTGAACGCGTCGAGCGGCATGGGGCCATCGCGCCCGACAATGCGGGCTGCGGTGCCGATGCCGGCGCAATTGACCAGCACGGCGGGCGTACCCAATGCCGCGATGGCAGCATCGACTGCGGCTTCGGCACTGGCCGCATCAGCGACATCCACGGCAAGGAACTGGCCGCCGAGCTGGCGGGCCACGGCTTCGCCAAGTTCGGCATTGCGGTCGAAAATCGCGACGCGGGCCCCTAGCGCCGCCAGAGCCTGCGCCGTTGCGGTGCCAAGCCCCGAAGCCGCGCCGGTGACAAAAGCGGTCCTGCCCGAAATATCCATTACGCGGCCTCGGGGTTTTCGATCAGCAGGGCAATCCCCTGCCCGCCGCCAATGCACGCCGAAGCAATGCCGTAGCGCGTATTCGAGCGCTTGAGTTCGAGGGCGAGGGTGAGACCGAGGCGGATGCCCGTCACGCCGAGGGGGTGCCCGATGGCAATAGCGCCGCCATTGACGTTGAGCTTGTCCTCATCGAGCCCCAGTTCATCGACGCAGGCGAGGATCTGCGCGCCGAACGCTTCGTTGATTTCGATGCGGTCGATCTGATCGAGGGTCATGCCGGCCGTTTCAAGGACAGCGCGAATGGCCGGAGCGGGACCAATACCCATGATCTGTGGCGGCACGCCTACGGCGGCGCTGGCCAGAATGCGCGCGATGGGTGTGTGGCCATTGGCCTTGGCATAGGCTGATGACGCGACCAGAACCGCGCCTGCCCCGTCGACAATGGCCGACGAGTTGCCGCCGGTCTGTACGCCGCCAAAGGCCGGGCGGAGTTTTGACAGCACCTCAAATGTGGAGCTGCGGATATGGGTGTCGGCGTCAACGCTCGGCACGCCGCGCGGCAGCTTGATACCACGCGGCTCGAGTGTGTCGATTTCAAAGCTCTCGCTGATCACCGGCACGATTTCCTCAGCCAGGATGCCGGCATCGCGGGCGGCGAGCGCGCGCGTGAAACTGCGTTCGGCAAAGCGGTCCACCCGCTCGCGCGAAATGCCATATTGCCGGGCGAGATTTTCCGCCGTGTCCCCCATATTGACGCAACCGGCGGGGTCGTAGAGTGCTTCCCACAAGAAGTCCTTGAACTCGACCCTGCCCATGGTGAAGCCGTTGCGGTGCGTATAGGCAGCAATGGGGTTGCGGCTCATGGATTCGCAGCCGGCGGCCAGCGCCAGATCAACCCGGCCCAGTGACACCGAGTCAGCGGCCTGCGCAATGACTTCGAGCCCGGTGCCGCAGATGCGCTGCACCAGATGGGCCGGCGTCTCGATCGGCGCGCCCGCGTAGAGCCCGATATGGCGCGGGGTGACATAAGCGTCAAACGAGGCCTGCGCCATCGACCCGGCGATGGTGTGGCCAATGTCGGCAGCCTTGACTCCGGTGCGCTGAATAGCGGCGCGTGCCGCCTTGATGCCCAGATCAATGGGCGAGATGTCGCTCAGCACGCCGCGATAATCAACGAACGGGGTGCGAGCCCCACCCAGTAGCCAGGCATCGTCAAAACTGATGCGGAGACCTTTGCTCATGGTTCAGGCGCCTTTCCGGGGCAGCAGGATAATATCGGGGCCAGGCTGGTCGGCGTATAGCGCCGCAACCAGATCAGCCCGGTGGGTGCGCACGGCCCGCTGATTGATCGAGCCCTTGTCGGTGATCTCGCCCTTGTCGATATCAGGTGCGGTGGTCAGAACGAGGGCACGGGCCAGATGGTTGGAACTACCGGTGGCCCGTTGCGCCAGGGCGGTCAGACCATCGGTGAGTCTTTGCCGAACCGCCGCATGGGCGAGAATGGTTTGCGCATCGGTATGCGGCGACAGGCCGGCCAGGGGAGCGCAGGCTTCCAGATCGGGAAAGATCATTGCGCCGATGAAATTACGATCAAGCCCGGTCAACACCACGTCGCGGATCAGCGGTACACAGGCGGCGATAGTGGCGGCGCGGACGGCGGCAAAATTCACCCAGGTGCCGGTCGACAGCTTGAAGTCCTCGGTAACCCGGCCATCGAAAACAAAGCCCTTGGCAAGGTCGTCGGGGTCGGCGCGGCGTACCGCGTCGCCGATTTTGTAGAAGCCCTCATCATCAAAGGCTTCCGCCGTCTTTTCGGCGTCCCGCCAATAGCCGGGGGTGACGTTGGGTCCCTTTATCCGCAGCTCGGTCTTGTCACCATCAGGCACGAGCTTGACCGTCATGCCGGCGGCCGGCAGGCCGATATGGCCCGCCTCGGTGACTGGCCAGGTGGTGGTGAAGGCAAAGGGCGCCGTTTCGGTCGAGCCGTAGCCGGTGATGATCATCACCCGCTCACCGGTTTCAGCGCGGGCGGCGCGGTCCAGTCCCTCGAACACATGCTGCGACAGGCCCGCCCCGGCATATTGCAGCAGCTTGAGCCGCGCAAACAGGTTTCGCCGGGCTTCTGGATGCGCGTCGAAGGCGGCGACGAGAAATTCGTAGGCCTTGGGCACATTGGTGAACAGGGTCGGCTGCACATGCCCGAGGTTTTCCAGCGTGCGGCCAATGCGGTCCGGTGTGGGCTGGCCATCATCGATATAGAAGCTGCCGCCATTATAGAGGGCGATGCCGATATTGTGGCTGCCGCCGGCGACGTGGTTCCAGGGCATCCAGTCGAGCAGCACCGGGGGCTCATCCTGCAGAAAGGCCAGCGCCGTGCGGATCATTTCCTGATTGCAGGCCATCATCCGGTTGGTGGTGATAACGCCCTTGGGCAGGCCGGTGGAGCCGGAAGTGAACAGAATCTTTGCCACGGTATCGGGGGTGATCGCGGCATGGGCCGCCGCCACTTCGGCGGTCACCGGCGTATCGAGCAGGTCGTCGAACAGCTGTACCGGGCGTCCCTTCGGGGCGTTGCGGCGCACGATCAGGGGCGTGTCGGGGTGGAATGTCGCCGCAATGGCCGGCCCGAATTTTTCACCGTCACTGGCATAGATCATGCCAGGTGTGAGCAACCCGGCAATATGCTTGAGCTTGCCGTAATCGGTGGAGATCAGCGAATAGGCGGGGGAGATCGGCGCATAGGGAATGCCGACCCATATGGCGGCCAGTCCCAGCAATAAATGTTCGATCTCATTGCCCGAGATGATCATCAGAGGGCGTTCGGGCGACAGCTTCGCGTCGAGCAGGGCCTGTGCCAGCGGCTGGATGCGCTGCACGATCTGGGCATAGCTGAGCTTGCGCCAACCCTCACCCTCGCGGTCGGCAATCGCCATGGTATCGGGCGTTTTCTCGGCCCAGCTTTCCAGCGCATCGACGATGGCGCGAGGATAAGCTGCCAGCGCTTCCACCGACCGCACGATCGTGGTGCCATCCGCGCGGCAATCCGCCTCGAAAGCCATGTTGCCCATTCGCACGGGACGGACAGGCGCAACCTGTAGTGTCATATGTTCCTCCCTCTCGAATTTAGTTATGCTTTATAACTATTTCATTTGCAAGCATCTGCCATCGGTGTCCCTGTCGTGGCGGCTTAACGGTCTCCAGGGAGGGCAGATCGACCATGGCTGTCAGTCGAGGAAAATTACCGGCCGGTGGCAAACTTACCGCCGTCCCGAGGCCGCGCCAGTAACATGCGCCGTCCCCAATGGACTTTGGCGCACTCAACGATTTCAATAGGTTAGATGGCGCCCTGGAACCAGAATCAATGCCTGAGCAGGTCGTCACTCGACACCGGGCAAGCACCGCCGGAACTGGTGCGCAAAGGGAGTCGCGCCGCAGGTGGCGCGCGACAATTATGGGTGACGGCCGGCGATTGAACCTACGAACGACGCGGTATGGCGGCTACGTAGTCAGCTAGCGTATCCGCACCCTGATCGAGGAATCACTCGGCTCAATCAAGGCCCTTGCCGGGCAGCGCAAGACCCGCTTCAGGGGCGTCGAACGCCGCATACCGCCACAGTTCATTGCCGGTCTTGACCGCGTCGATAATGATATCCAGTTCCTGGCCAATTTTCGACGCGCTTGGAGCGGCGCCTGCGCAGCCCGCACCTGCCCATGGATAATCGGCGCCGCAGACGAGATGGTGCAGGTGGAACGCGCAGAAGGGTTGCGCCGCTGGTTCAGAGGCCGCCCGCGACGGCCTTTCTCGGCATGTCCGAGAGTATCTCAGCAACACCGTTGCGGATAATCACGATCTCTTCGAGGCGCTGCCCGAAGCGGCCCTGCAGATATATGCCCGGTTCGATGGAGAAGACCATGCCCTCCTCCAGCAGTGTCTCCGAGCTGGCGGTGATATAAGGCGCCTCGTGGATGTCGATGCCCAGGCCGTGGCCGGTGCGGTGCATGAAATTGGGGCCGTAGCCGGCAGCGGTGATGACGTCGCGGGCGGCCTTGTCGACGGCACTGGCTGGGGAGCCCGGTTTGGCTGCGGCGATGGCAGCTTGCACCGCCGCATCAAGGATGGCGTGGATCTCGGCGAAGCCTTCTGGCGCGCTGCCATAATAGCCGACCCGGGTCATGTCGGAGGGGTAGCCCCCAATGCGGCCGCCGGTATCGATCAGCACGGCGTCATTGGATTTGAGCGCGGTAGCGCCAGTGTGGTGGTGCGGAAAGGCGCCGTTGGGGCCAAAGCAGACGCTGGTGAATTCTGGCGTGGCGCCATTGGCCTTGTAGAATTCGCGGATGACAGTGGCGATGTCGCGCTCGGTGATGCCGGGGCGCAGGGCGGCAAAACCGGCTTGCATGGCCGCGTCGTTGAGCACAGCGCTCTGCTTGAGCGCGGCGTATTCGGCAGCATCCTTGCGCGAGCGCAGATAGCCGACCGTATCGCCGGTGAAGCGGCGGGTGGCGCCGGGCAGTGCATCGAGCACCAGCAAGGCGAAATCGGTGCGCATGGTTTCGTCGAGCACGATGGAGGGCGCGGTGCGGTCAATGCCGCTGGCCACCAGCAGCTGTTCGAGCGCCGCATCGGGGCCTTCGGCGTCGGACCAGGGGAAGAAGGGCAGATCGGTGTGCTGGCGCGAGCTGTCGACATTGAGCGAAGGCATCAGGAAGCCGGCAAAACTGGCCGAGACCAGCAGCAGCACGGGACGCTCGTCGCCATGGGGGGCGAGATCGGCCAGATAGAGCATGTGGCTGGACGGGCCGATGACCACCAGATCGGTGTGGGTGGCGGCCATGCGGGCGCGCAGATTGGCAAGACGGGTGGTGAGGATCGCGGTCATGGGGGGACTCGTTGATGGTGGTTTTCACTAGACCTCATCCTGAGCCTGCCGAAGGGCGAGCGCGTCGCGCAGTTGGCGCACAGGCTCGTGGTCCGACGGGCTCACCATGAGGTCTACTCAAAGCCGCAGGTGAAAAGAAACCTCGAGCCATGCCCGAGGCCATGCAATTCAGAATTGGGCAGGAGCCGGACCGGAGGGAGGTGGCCCGGCTCCTGAGCGGCGGTGTTTTGGGCCACCGCCGCTATTGCGCGCCTTACTTGGTTACGAGGCGGTAGTACACGAAGTCGGAAGTGGCGCCGTTGACATAGCCTTCGACATTATTGGCCATGGCGATGGTCAGCGCCGCCTGGAACATGATGACGATCGGCGAGGAGGCCTGGGCTTCCTTCTGGATCTCGATATACGCCGCGTTGCGCTTGGCCTGATCGGGTTCGGCCAGGGCTGCGGTGACCTTGTCGTTCATTTCCTGGGGCACAGCCCAGGCGTTGCGCCAGGTTGTGGTGGCAGTGTAGTTCTCGTCCGAATTGTCCGAGTTATAGGCGAAAGCCTTGGCGTTGGAGTGCGGGTCCATGAAGTCCGGGCCCCAATAAAGCAGCATGGCCTGATGGGTGCGCTCGCGATACTTGGTGATGACCTGGGCACCGGTGCCGGGCAGGATGTCGAAATTGATGCCGGCTTCGGCAAAGGTGGCCTGCAGCGACTGCGCCATATCGGTGAACGGGGCCGCGTTGATCACGTCCAGTGTGACATTGATCGGGGTCTCGATGCCGGCGTCAGCCAGGATCTGCTTTGCCTTTTCAACATCATGGGTGAACGGGGTCTCGTCATAGGAGCCGGGGAAACCCTTGGGCCAGAACGCCTGGTGGGTTTCCATCTGACCCTTGAGGAAGGACTGCGTCATGCCGTCATAATCGACGAGATAGCGCGCTGCTTCCCAAACGGCTGGCGGGGTTAGGTCTTCCTCTTTCTGGTTGAAGGAGAGGAAGTGCACAGCCGCCTGCGGATAGGTTTCTACCTTGATGGCATCGGTGGAAATGCTGGTGATCTGGTCGGGCGTCAGGTTCTTGGCGAGATCGACATCGCCCGAGGTCAGCAGCAGCTGCTGGGTGGCGGCTTCGGCAACGTGGCGAATGATGACCGACTTCATGGCGGGGGCGCCACGGAAATAACTCTCATTGGCGGTCAGGCGGACGATTTCAGCCGGACGGTAATCGGACATCACGAAGGGGCCCGAGCCAGCCGAATGGGTGTTGAGCCAGGCATTGCCCATATCGCCATCGACCTCATTGGCCATGACCAGCACTTCGTCGACAATCGAGGCCGGACGCGCTGCCAGCACGTTGAGCACGAAGGCCGAGGAGAAATCGCCATCATATTTGACGGTGACGGTATTGCCATCGATGGTGACCATGTCGGCGATATTCTCGGGAGTCCAGCCGAGCTGGGTGAGAATGAAGGCCGGGGTCAGGTTGAGCTTGATGACGCGGGTGAAGGAAAACACCACGTCCTCGGGACGCACCGGATTGCCCGAGGCGAACTTGGCATCGCGCAGGGTGAAGGTGATGGTCTTGGCCGCATCGTCTGCGGTCCATTCGGTGGCGAGGCCCGGCGCCAGAACCGTGGTGTCTTCGGCTTCGTAGCCAACCAGACGGTCATACACATTGGTGTTGATCTCGCCCGAGGTGAACTCATAGGCCTGAGCTGGATCAAGGGCGACGATGTCGTCGATATTCTGGGCGACGACCAGCGCATCGGCCGGCGTGGCGGCAAGGGCGGCGACACTGCTCAAGGGCAGAGCCAGCGCCGTCGCCAGTAAGGCTGCACGGAAGAGTTTCATCAGCGTTTCTCCTGTTGGGGCTTTGGGATTTTGATCTGCTTGACCGGCTTGATGCCGATTTTGGTAGCCGCCTCGCCCTGGCGTGAGGGCTTGGCGGAGGAGCGGAACAGGGCCAGCGTGCCGGTCCACAGCAGGCGGGCCGGCGTTTCGGTATGGTTGGACCATGAGTGCGGACGGTTGCCGCGGAAATGCAGGCTATCGCCCGCACCCAGGATCATCTCGTCGCCGTCCAGGCGCTGGGTGATGGCGCCGTCGAGCACGTAAAGAATCTCTTCGCCTTCATGGGCCACCGTTTCCGAGCGGTAGCCGGGCGGCACGATCATGATGAAGCTCGACAGCGTATTGCCCGGAAAGTCCGTCCCCAACCGCTCATAGGTGATCGAAGAGCCATCGAGCGAGAAGCGATGGCGCTCCCCTGCCCGCGTCAAGGCCGTCTTGGCCGTGGGTGCCGCGACAAAATACTCGATTCCGACGCCCAGCGCCCGGGCGATCTGGGCCAGGGTGCCCAGCGATGGCGTGGCATGATCGCGCTCGACCTGGCTGAGATAGCCGACCGAGATCTCGGCCGCCTTGCCCAGCGCCTCAAGCGTCATGTGCTGCTGGCGGCGGCGCGCACGAATGAGCGCCCCCACTTTGGGATGCCCCTCAATCTGCGTTGGTTCGACGGCTGCATTTGTCATCAGGCCACCATAATTTTTTTGATATAAGCAAAGTTTTCTGTATGGTGAAAGCGAAATGTGAAGGTGTTCACGATCTGCAGAGAGGTCATTCTGCGGACGGATTACCTTGTTTTCTCAAGAGGATGGTCGCTTGAGCCTGGGTATGCCAACCACCGAGACACCGGATAGCGCCTTTGTGACTCGCCGCCGCTGGCGGCGGCGCCTGGGTGCCATTGCCGGCTTTGTAATCACGGTTTTCCTCACCTTTCTCGGCCTGCTGGCGATCACTTTTTTCATCGGCCGGGTGATCCCGATCGATCCGGTGCTGGCCGTGGTCGGCGACCGGGCCAGCAATGAGGTCTATGCGGCAGCACGCACCGCCATGGGGCTGGACCAGCCGCTGGTGGTGCAGTTCTTCCATTATGTGGTCAATGTGTTCTCGGGCGATCTGGGCCAGTCGGTCAGCACCGGACGCTCGGTGGTGGAAGACCTCAGCCGGTTCTTCCCGGCGACGCTGGAAATGGCGACCATCGGCATTCTGATCGGCGTGCTGCTGGGCGTGCCGCTCGGGGTGATTGCCGCCAGCCGGCAGGGGTCGCTGATCGACCAGATCATCCGCGTGGTCGGACTGCTGGGCTATTCGATGCCGGCATTCTGGCTGGGGCTGGTCGGGCTGGCGCTGTTCTATGCCAAGCTGCGCTGGGTCGGCGGACCGGGCCGGCTGGACATTTTCTACGATGGCCTGGTGGCGCCGGTCACCGGACTATTGCTGGTCGACAGCCTGCTGGCGGGCGAGATCGATATCTTCTGGAACGCCATTACCCATCTGGTCCTGCCCGCCTCGGTGCTGGGCTTTTTCAGCCTGGCCTATATTGCGCGGATGACGCGCAGCTTCATGCTGGACCAGCTGAGCCAGGAATTCGTCACCACCGCCCGGGTCAAGGGTGTGCCCGAGCGGGTCGTGATCTGGCGCCATGCCTGCAACCCCATTCGGGTGCCGCTGATCACCGTGATCGGGCTCAGCTATGCGGGCCTGCTGGAAGGCTCGGTGATGATCGAGACTGTGTTCTCCTGGCCCGGCATCGGCAATTACCTGACCACGGCCCTGCTCAATGCCGACATGAATGCGGTGCTCGGCTCGACGCTGGTGATCGGCGCGGTATTCATCTTCATCAACAAGATTTCGGACGTGCTGTACCGCGTCCTCGACCCAAGGGCACGCTGATGAGCACACGCGACTGGCTGCTGGAAGATTCGCCGCATTCGCGGTGGCAGGCCAATGTGGGTCGGGCCTACCGGGTGTTTACCGCGCTGCTGCGCAACCCACTGTCGGTACTGGGCGGGATCATCATCCTGGCGCTGGTGCTGACGGCGATCTTTGCGCCCTGGCTGGCGCCCTATTCGGCGATCGGACAGGATCTGGCCAACCGGCTCGCCCCGCCCTCCTCCACCCATCTGATGGGCACCGACGAACTGGGCCGCGATATTTTCTCGCGGGTGATCTGGGGCTCGCAAATCACCCTGACCATTGTCGGGCTGGTGGCGCTGATCTCGGCGCCGCTGGGACTGCTGGTGGGCGCGGTGGCGGGCTATTTCGGCGGCTGGACCGACCGGCTGCTGATGGGGTTCACCGACATTTTCCTGTCGATGCCCAAGCTGATCCTGGCGCTGGCCTTTGTCGCGGCGCTGGGACCGGGCATCAACAATGCCATCATCGCCATCGCCATCACCTCGTGGCCGGCCTATGCGCGCATTGCCCGCGCCGAGACGCTGACCATCCGCAATTCCGAGTTCATCGCCGCCGTGCAATTGCAGGGCGCCTCGCCGCTGCGGGTGATCGTCGGGCATGTGCTGCCGCTGTGTACCTCCTCGATGATCATCCGGGTAACACTGGATATGGCCGGGGTGATCCTGACCGCAGCAGGGCTGGGCTTTCTCGGGCTGGGCGCGCAGCCCCCATTGCCCGAATGGGGCGCGATGATTTCGCGCGGGCGCACCTTCATCCTCGACCAGTGGTGGGTGGCGACCATGCCGGGCTTTGCCATCATCATCGTCAGCCTGGGCTTCTGCTTCCTCGGCGACGGCTTGCGCGACGTGCTCGACCCCAAGAACGAGGGCAAGTGATGACCGCTCCCATGCTCAGTGTCGAGAATTTGCGCGTCAGCTTTCCGACCCATCGCGGGCGGGTGGGAGTGGTCAAGGGGATCAGCTTCGAACTCGGCCGCGAGCGGCTGGGGATTGTGGGCGAGAGTGGTTCGGGCAAATCGATGACCGGGCGGGCGATCCTCAAGCTGATCCGCAAGCCGGGGCTGGTGACGGCCGACCGACTGGAATTTGACGGCATCGATCTGCGTGCCCAGAGCGAAAAGCAGATGCGGGCCATTCGCGGCGCCCGGATTTCGATGGTGATGCAGGACCCCAAATTCTCGCTGAACCCGGTGATGACGGTGGGCGAGCAAATAGCCGAAGCGCTGGTGACCCATGAGAAGCTGGCGCGTCGCGAGGTCGAGGAGCGCATTGAGGCGATGCTGCATTCGGTGCGGATCGATGATCCCAAACGCGTGGCGGGACTATATCCGCACGAGGTATCGGGCGGCATGGGCCAGCGGGTGATGATCGCCATGATGCTGATCCCCGAGCCCGAACTGCTGATTGCCGACGAGCCGACCTCGGCGCTTGATGTCAGCGTGCAGGCGCAGGTGCTCGATATCATCGATGATCTGGTGACGAGCAAGGGCATGGGGCTGATCCTGATCAGCCATGACCTCAATCTGGTCAGCCGCTATTGCGACCGCATTCTGGTGATGAATGCCGGCACGGTGGTGGAAGAATGCGCCGCAGGACAGCTCGACCAGGCCAGCCACCCCTATACGCGCGGCCTGCTGGCGGCGATGCCGACGATCAATGAAAGCCGCGATGAGCTGCCCGTGCTCGACCGCAGCCAGTGGGCCGGAACATGAGCGCGATCAAGCTGGACAATCTCGATATTTCCTATGGCGACACCAAGGTGGTGCATGGCGTGAGCCTGGACATTGCCGAGGGCGAGAGCTTTGCCCTGGTGGGGGAAAGCGGCTCGGGCAAATCGACGATTTTGCGTGCTATTGCCGGACTGGCGCCGGACTGGACCGGATCGATCTCGGTACTGGGCCAGGCGCGCAGCCATGGCGTCGACCGGGCGGTGGCGCGGCAGGTGCAGATGGTGTTTCAGGACCCCTATGGCTCGCTGCATCCGCGCAAGACCATTGACGCGACATTGACCGAACCGCTGGCCATTCACGGCATTGGCAATCGCGATCAGCGCGTGGAACAGGTGCTGGCCCAGGTGGGGCTCGACCGGCGCTTCCGCTTCCGCTTCCCGCATCAGTTGTCGGGTGGACAGCGGCAGCGCGTGGCGATTGCCCGGGCGCTGATGCTCGAGCCCAAGGTGCTGCTGCTGGATGAGCCGACCTCAGCGCTCGATGTCAGCGTGCAGGCGGAAATCCTCAACCTGCTCAAGCGGCTGCGGCGCGAACAGGGCCTGACCTATCTCGTGGTGACGCACAATCTGCCGGTGGTGAGCTTTTTGTGCGACCGGCTCGCCGTGATGCGGTTTGGGCGGATCGTTGAGGTGGCGGACGTGGCCCAACTCAAGCACGGCGCGCTGGTCGAGCCATACTCACAAGAATTGCTGGCGGCCACGGAAGGCCGGTCCAGCGTAGTTGCCTAAGGACATTACCATGACTGAACATGCTGCCGCCATCGCGGCATTCGACACCGCCATTGCCGAGGCCAAAGGCGCTGACGCTGCATTTGCGGCGCTGCAGAAACTGACCGAGGACACGGTGGGCACCAAGCTGTTCACCTTCATGACCGTGGATATGACGGCCGAGCTGGCGCGGCGCGCCTATAGCAGCGATCCGGTGAACTATCCGGCCTCGGGCACCAAGCCGATCCGCTATGACAGCTGGTTCGATATCGTGCACAAGGACCGGCAGTATTTCATCGCCAACACCATTGCCGAGATCGCCAAGGTGTTCCCCGATTATGAGCTGATCGACTCGCTGGGCTGCCAGAGCGTGGTCAATATGCCTGTGGTGATCGGTGGCGAGCTGATCGGCACGGTCAACATGCTGGACGTAGACGGATATTACACGCCCGAGCGGGTGCAGGTGATCTGCGACGTGCTGGCAGTGCCAGCCAAGTTGGCGGCTTTGGTGGCGGCCCGCTGAGTTTTCATCATAGTCGAAAGACAGAAGCCCGTCGCTCTCGCTGCGGGCTTCACGCTGGATGGTGGGGCGTTCGGTCGCCTCGCGCCCCGCTGGCCGCTCTGCTGCACGCCTTCGGTCCAGGTTCGGTCACGCCCAGCGTGTGCCGCGGCCCGCGGTCAATTCGTTGACCTTTTCAATGATGCTGTTCGTGTCGATACCATAATGGCGGTAGAGGTCGCCGATCGTCCCGGTTTGACCAAAATGCTCGACGCCCAGAGGAATGGTGCGATGACCCTGCACCGACCCAAGCCAGGCCAGTGTCGCGGGGTGACCGTCGATGACGGTTACCAGCCGGCAGTGGCGTGGCAGTTGCTGCAGGAGATGTTCGATGTGACTGGTCGCCTCGCGCTTGCCACGTGAGCGCGCGCGCTGAGCGGCGGTCCATCCCGCATTGAGCCGGTCGGCAGAGGTAACCGCCAATACGCCAATATCGCGGCGGTTTTCCGCGAGCAGACCAGCGGCCCGGATCGCCTCGGGGGCCACGGCGCCCTGATAGGCGATAACCACCTCGCAGTTCGGACCAGGCCGGCGCAGCCAATACGCACCGTCAATGGCGCCTTGCCGCCATTCGGCATCGGGACGGCTCTCGGGTTGTTCGATCGGATTGGTAGACAGCCGCAGGTACACAGCCCCACCGGTCTTATCGCGTAACCAGGTTCGCTCGTCCGGCACATCGTCGCCATTCCGCTGCAGGTAACCAAACGCCCATTCCATGATGGCCGCCAGTTCGTCGGCGAAGGCCGGTTCGAAAGCGGCCAGGCCATCCTGGCTCATGCCTATCAAAGGCGTGCCTATTGACTGGTGTGCGCCCCCTTCAGGCGCCAGCGTCACGCCGGAGGGTGTGCCGGCAACGATGAAGCGGGCGCCCTGGTAGCAGGCGTAGTTGAGTGCATCCAGGCCGCGCATCACGAAGGGATCGTAGAGCGTGCCAATGGGAATGAGGCGCTTGCCGAACAGGGAATGGGACAACCCCGCGACGCCCAGCAACAGAAACAGGTTCATCTCGGCAATGCCAAGCTCGATATGCTGGCCTTGGGGTGCAAACTCCCATTTTGCCGTCGAGGGGATGCGGTGTTCAATAAAGGCATCGGCTCGTGACGTGCGGGCAAACAATTTGCGCCGGTTGACCCATGGGCCCAGACTGGTTGTCCCGGTCACATCGGGCGAGGTTGTCACGATCCGTTCGGCAAGGGGGCTGCCGCCCTTTGATAATCCGTCGAGCAACTTGCCGAATGCCATCTGGGTGGAAATCTCGCGCTCGGGCGCCAAGGCGACCGGCGGGACGGCCAGGACGGCATCGCCATAACGCCTGCGGCCTGCGGCAAAGAACGGGACCTGATCGAGGTGTTTTTGCAGGGCGGGCACATCAGCCACCGCGGCAAATTTCTCCCACTCCAGGCCTTCGGGAACACCCATGTGCTTTTGCCATTCGGCCATCTGCGCCTTGGTCATCAGCCCGCCGTGATTGTCCTTGTGGCCGGCAATCGGCGTGCCCCACCCCTTGATGGTATAGGCCAGAAAGCATGTCGGTCGATCGTCGGTGACGCCGGCAAACACATCGGCCAATGTTGACACGCAATTGCCGCCGAGATTTTCCATCAGCGCAGCCAGTTCAGAGTCCGACCGCCTCTCGATCAGCGCGCTGACGGGGCCCTGGTCACCCAGGTCTTCCATGAGCCGCCTGCGCCAGACAGCGCCGCCTTGATAGGTCAGCGCCGCATATTGCTGGTTGGGACAGGCGTCAATCCACTCGCGCAGGGCGGCACCGCCCTCCTCCTCGAAGGCCGCGCGCTGCAGCACACCGTGCTTGACCTGGATGACGTGCCAACCGAAGGCCTCGAAAATCTTCTCGATGCGCCCGAACAGGCCCTCGTGCACAACGCCGTCCAGCGACTGGCGATTATAGTCAATGATCCACCAGCAATTGCGCAGGTCGTTCTTCCAGCCTTCCTGCAGCGCTTCGTAGACATTGCCTTCGTCCAGTTCGGCATCACCCACCAGGGCGATATGGCGCCCGAGAGGAACATCGCGTCCCCAGTGCTTGGCGTGAATATAGTCCTGGACGATTGACCCGAAGGTGGTGATCGCCGCGCCCAATCCCACCGATCCGGTGGAGTAGTCGACATCGTCCACATCCTTGGTGCGGCTGGGGTAGCTCTGGACGCCGCCGAACCCGCGAAAATTCTGCATCTTGTCGAGGGTCTGGTTGCCCATCAGATATTGCATGGCGTGAAAGATCGGGGATGCGTGCGGCTTGACCGCGACCCGATCCTGCGGACGCAGGGCCGAAAAATAGAGGGCGGTCATGATCGACACCATGGATGCCGAACTCGCCTGATGGCCGCCAATCTTGATGCCATCGGTTTTGGGGCGGATGTGATTGGCATGATGGATCATCCAGTGCGAGAGCCAGAGGAGGCGAGACTCGATCGTCTTGAGATGGAACGCGTCGTCTTGGGTCATGCTGGGTCCTCAGGTTCTGGCACCGCGCACTCTACAATATCAACGGATGTTCCTCCACTTGCAACCTGTCGGACATCTGATAACCTACAGGTCCAATCGGGGCCGAAGGGGCGAGTTGATTTGGCAGATCTTTCGGGCAAGAAATCAGGCCACAACCAGGGTTCCAAGGGCAGTGCGGTTGATGCTGCGTCCTTCCTCAGGCCCATCATCAACCAGACTCGCAACACCGCGGTTCTTGATGCGCTCGCCTCCATGATTGAACAGGCAGGGCTCGTCGTTGGCGACCTTATCCCCTCCGAAACCACCCTGGCCGAGCGTCTTGGCGTCAGTCGCTCCACCATTCGAGAAGCGCTCAGGGGCTGGGAAAGTCTTGGCATTGTACGCCGCCGCAAGGGCGCGGGAACCTATCTGGTCGCCGAGGTGAATTCGCACACCTTCAACGTCCCGTTCAATCTGCAGCTTGAGGGCGTTGCATTGTTGCGCACCACCCAGGTGCGCCGGGCGCTGGAGGTGGCGGTGGTGCGTCAGGCGGCCCTGCACGCGACCGATGCGCAGCGTAGCCAGATCCGCGCCAGATATGATGAATTGATGCACACGCTCGATACGGGCCAGCCGTGGCGCGATGCTGATGCCGCCTTCCATCTCGCCATTTATGAGGCCTCGTGCAACCCCCTCTTCGGCCAGCTCATTCGTGAACTGCACGGCGCCTTCCACCGCATCTACCGGGTGCCGTTCGGGCAGGACGACATCGGCATGGCCTCTTTCGCGCTGCATGGCGAACTATGTGAAAAAATTGTGGCCGGTGATCCGGACGGCGCGGTCCGCACCATCGAGGCCATCATCGATCTTGTTGAAGAAGACGTAAGGCAAACCATTAAATGACTACAGCTGGTCACTCCGCCACGGACCTGCCCATTTCGCTCGCGACGGCGATGGCCGAATGCTACCCCAACGAGATGGGGTCGCCCGTCCCGCCCATCTATCAAACCTCGCTGTTTACCTTCAAATCCTATGACGAACTGGTGTCGCGCTTCCGCGAGGAGATCGACCACCCGTTCTACAGCCGCATTGACAACCCGACGGTCCGCGAGTTCGAGCGCCTGTTCGCCAAGGCCGAGGGTGCCGATCGCTCTGCCGGCTTTGCCTCAGGCATTGCCGCCGTCGCCGGCGCCATCCTGTCAGTGGTCAAGCAGGGCGACCGCATCATCTGCGTGCGCAATATCTACCCCGATACCTACCGGTTCCTTGAGCGGGTGATGACCACGTTTGGCGTCACCACCACCTATCATTCGGCCGCCGAGCTGGAGAACAATCCCGCCATCTATCAGGGGGTCAAGCTCGTCGTTCTCGAAAGCCCGGTGAGCGTCACCTTCGACGTCGTCGATATAACCAAGGTCGTTGCCCACGCCAGAGCGCACGGCGCCACGACGATGATCGACAACTCCTGGGCCACCCCGGTCAACCAACTGCCTTTGGCGCATGGCGTCGATCTGGTGGTGCACTCGGCCTCCAAGTACATCTCCGGCCATTCCGACACTGTCGCCGGTGTCCTCTCTGGCTCTAACGCCGCCATGCAGACAGTGTTCGATACCATCGTGCCGCTGTTCGGCGCCAAGCTGGGGCCGCTCGACGCGTGGCTGCTGGTTCGCGGCCTCCGCACGCTCGATTTGCGCATGGAACGGCACGGCAGGTCGGCTGCGCTTATTGCCGACCGTCTGGCCAATCACCCGCTGATCGGCAAGGTCAACTTTGCCAGGGCCGGCTCGACGCCCACCCTGCACGGCAGTTCGGGACTGTTGTCATTCGAAATGAACGACAAGGGTGACGTTCGCCGCTTCTGCAATGCCTTCGAAATCGTCCGGCTGGGTGTCAGCTGGGGCGGGTTTGAAACCATATTATTCCCCACCAAGGCGGGCCTGCAGCAGAAATCGGCGCGCAACTCGCTCGACGAGTTCGGCGTGTCGGAAAACCTGATGCGGCTGAGTGTTGGCCTGGAGAATGTTGAAGATCTTTGGGCCGATATCTCGCAGGCCCTGAGCAAGAGCCATCTCTGAGGGGAGATGGGGAAACTGAAAGGGAAGGAACGCACTATGAGAAAATTGATGGCATCCGTCGGCGTTGTTGCCCTGAGCGTCATGCTCAGCGCAAACGCAGCCATGGCCGACACAACGCTGAAACTGGTGGAAGTGATCACCAGCCCGGAGCGCACCGAAACGCTGCAGCAGATGATCGCCACCTTCGAAGCCGCCAATCCAGGCGTCACTGTCGAGGTTACCTCATTGCCCTGGGGCCAGGCCTTCGAAAAGGTCGCCACCATGGTCGCGGGTGGCGACATTCCTGACGTCATCGAAATGCCGGACACCTGGGTCGCCCAGTATGGCGGGTCTGGCCAGCTGGTTGATCTGGCGTCCTACCTGCCAGAATGGGATGCATCCCAGACGCTGACCCAGAAGACCCTCGACATGGCGACGCTGGTCGATGGCAAGACCTACATGATCCCCTACGGGTTCTATCTGCGCGCCATGTTCTACAACAAGAAATTGCTGGCCGAAGCCGGGGTCGAGGCGCCACCTGCGACCATGGATGAATTCATGGAAGCCTCGAAGAAGGTCTCCGCCCTGCCCGGCAAGTATGGCTATTGCCTCCGTGGCGGTGTCGGCGGCACCAATGGCTGGATCATGATGGCTGCCGTCGAAAACGGCACCAACGAGTTCTTTACTGCCGACGGCAAGAGCCGCATCAACGAGCCCGGCTCGGTCAAGGGCATCCAGTTCCTGCTCGATCTCTACCAGAAGGGCTATGCCCCCAAGGATTCGGTCACCTGGGGCTTCAACGAAATCGTCGCTGGCTTCTACTCGGGCACCTGCGCCTTCCTTGATCAGGACCCAGACGCGCTGATCGCCGTTTCCGAGCGTATGTCACCCGACGATTTTGCCGTTGCACCGATGCCAACCGGGCCCTCCGGCAAGGCTTTCCCCACTATCGGCTACAGCGGTTGGTCGATGTTTGAGGCATCCGAGCACAAGGACGAGGCCTTCGCGCTGATCGCGTCGTTGTCGAGCCCAGAAAGCAATGCCGTCTTTGCCAAGCGGGTCGGCGTGCTGCCGATCCACACCGGCGCCGACGAGGACCCCTTCTATGCCACTGAGCAGTTCAAGGGCTGGTTTGAAGAACTCAACAACGCGAACTACGTCCCCACCATCATGCCGACCTACCTGGCTGGATTCTCTGAATTTGCCAGCGTAACGGTGCCCGAGACATCGCAAGAAGCCCTGCTCGGGCAGCGTACGGCGCAGGAACTGGCCGATGAATGGGCCGATATCCTGACGGCCGAGTACGCCAAGTGGAAGGCCAATCAGTGAGCATCACTGCCCATCACGCCCCGGGAGCAATCCCGGGGCGCTTTCAGCGCCGGATCGGGGCGCTGCTTGAGCCCTATATCTATCTCTCACCCGCAATTGTCCTGATTGCGCTGGTCATGTTCGTGCCGCTGGTCATCGGCATTTCGTTCGCCTTTCAGGACTATACCCTGATCAGTTCAACAGCGCCGTCATGGATCGGTCTCACCAATTTCGAATCGCTGATGAGCGACCGGCGGTTCTGGGGCGCGGCCCGCAATACCCTGTTCTGGACTGTAAGCTCAGTGTCGCTGCAGTTTTTCCTCGGACTTGGACTGGCACTGTTGCTCAACCGTCCTTTCTTCGGACGACGCATCGTTCAGGCCCTCGTGCTCTTGCCCTGGGCGGTGCCCGGCTTTCTGACCGGGCTCACCTGGGCATGGCTGTTCAATCCGATTATCGGCCCGATCTCCCATTGGATGGTGGCGCTTGGCCTGTTCGAGCAACCAGACAACCTGCTGGCCGATCCACAAAATGCCATATGGGGGCCCGTCATCGCCAATGTCTGGTTTGGCGTGCCGTTCTTTGCCGTGACACTGCTGGCGGCGCTGCAGTCCATTCCTGATGAACTTTATGAGGCTGGCGCCATGGATGGCGCCTCGCTCTGGCAGAGCTTCACCAAGATTACCCTGCCCTATCTGGCGCCAATGATCGCCATTACGGTATTGCTGCGCACCATCTGGGTCGCCAATTTTGCTGACCTGGTGTTCATCATGACCGGTGGCGGGCCGGCCAATTCCACGCAAATCCTGCCGAACTACATCTTCACCACCGCCTTCCGCAAACTCGACTTCGGCTATGCCTCGGCCGTCTCGGTGGTGCTGTTGCTTCTGCTTTTGTTGTACGCCGCCGTTCTGTTGCGGATGCGCCAGACCCTTGTCAAAATCTAGGAGCCGCTGATGCGTGTCACCCTCGCCGCTCGCGTCGGCTCCACCGCTCACTATCTGGCGCTGATGGCCTATCTGGCCTTCGCGCTTTTTCCGATATTCTGGCTGATCAAGATCGCCGTCACCCCTGGTGAGTTGCTCTACACCGAAGGGGTATCGTTCTGGCCAAGTCGCGCCACGTTCGAGAATTTCGAGAGCGTTATCCTCAAGACCAACTTCATGGCCTACTTCGCCAATTCCATGATCGTGTCGCTGGGGACCTCGGCCATCGTAACCCTGATCGCGGCGGCCTCCGGATATGCCCTGTCCCGCTTCCAGTTTCGCGGCAAGAACATCATCGTCTTTACCATGCTGCTGACCCAGATGTTCCCGCTGCTGATCCTGATCGCGCCGATCTACTCGGTCGTCAGCAAACTTGGCCTGCTCAACTCACTTTTCAGCCTGATCGCGGTCTACACCGCCTTCAATATCCCGTTTGCCACCTTCCTGATGCAGTCATTCTTCGACGGTATTCCCAAGGACCTCGAAGAGGCCGGCATGATGGACGGCTGCACGCGCTTTGAGGCATTGCGCAAGATCATCTTCCCGCTGACCCTGCCCGGTCTGGCGGCAACGCTTGGCTTCGTTTTCACCGCCGCCTGGTCAGAACTGTTGTTCGCCCTGATGCTGATCAGCAGGAACGAGGCCATGACCTTCCCGGTGGGGCTGCTGAACTTCATTTCCAAATTCTCGGTTGATTGGGGGCAGATGATGGCAGCCAGTGTCCTGGCGCTCATTCCAAGCTGCCTGTTCTTCATTTTTATCCAGCGTTTCCTGGTGCAAGGCCTCACCGCCGGTGCCGTCAAAGGCTGATCTGCAAAGAGTACAAAATGGCCACGATCACTCTAAACAACATCGCTAAAAGCTACGGGCCTGTGGAAGTCATCGCCAACCTCGACCTCGATATTCGCGACGGCGAATTTGTGGTGTTGGTGGGACCATCGGGCTGCGGCAAATCCACCCTGCTCCGCATGATCGCCGGGCTGGAAGACATTTCTGCCGGCGAACTGCTCATCGACGCCGAACGCGTCAACACCAAGCCGCCCCGCGACCGGGACATCGCCATGGTCTTCCAGTCCTATGCGCTCTATCCGCACATGAACGTCGAGCGGAACATGGGCTTCAGCATGGAAATTCGCAGAGAAAAGAAAGCCCTCAAAGCCGAACGTGTCGCCAAGGCAGCCGCCAAGCTGGGTCTGACACCCTATCTGGAACGTCTGCCGAAGGCGCTCTCCGGCGGGCAACGCCAGCGCGTCGCCATGGGCCGCGCCATCGTGCGCAACCCCAAGGCATTCCTGTTCGATGAACCGCTCTCCAACCTGGACGCCTCCCTGCGTGTGGGCATGCGGTTGGAAATTGCGCGCCTGCATCGCGAACTCGGCGCCACCATGGTCTATGTCACCCACGATCAGGTGGAAGCCATGACGCTGGCTGACCGAATTGTGGTGATGAACCTGGGAAATGTCGAACAGGTTGGTACCCCGATCGAGCTCTATGAACATCCGGCAAACCTTTTCGTCGCCAATTTCATTGGTTCGCCGACGATGAATATCTTTGACTGTGGCTTTGCCAATGGCGGCATCATCCTGCCGAGCGGCGCCTTGCTCCCCCTGCCCGCCTATACCATCGCAAATCAACAGGTCAGCCTCGGGATACGGCCTGAACATATGCATATCGCTACCGATGGGCCCGCCGATTGCCATGGCGAGGTGGAGGTTGTCGAACGGTTGGGCTCGGACACCATTATCTACACCAACGTCCCCGGCTGGGGCCTTTTGGTCACCCGACTGAACGGCACTGTTGGCATCAGAATCGGGGACGCCATCGGCCTGGTGTTCGATCGGCCCCAGATCCGCCTGTTCGACGCCAACGGCGCTGCCATCCGCTACGACGGACAGCCGTAAACCGGCAGGGTTGAGACAGCGAATCCGGCGCGGGTCCGGGTCGCAACGATCCTCGGCATTGCCGTTATTTCGCGCAGGAAGGCGGCGGGATCTGGCGCCAACTGCGCCGTTGCCGCGTACCCTGGCCAGATAACAGCACGCCCAAAGGCTGCAGCGCAGTCTCAGTTGGGTGCGTTGAGATCAATTGTGTTACGACAAGCTCGAGATCATAATGGCGGTCTGGGCAATTGTTCGGCGCCTGGTGTTCCCATCGTCAAACGACTGGAGATCCAATGAGCAGCGACAATAACGATCCATCAGAGACCCGCCCCCCGGAAGGGCCGACCGAGATCATCGACACCGACTATCAGGCTGGGCAGGACAATTTCATCCGGCGCAAGGGGTGGTTCAAAGTCGATATCCACAATCCCGTCTTCCTGATTTCGGGTTTGACGATCGTCGGGTTCGTGGTTCTGACCTTGATCATCGGCCCCGTCGCCACCGATGCCTTTGTGGCGCTGCGCGATTTCCTGACCAGCAGGTTTGACTGGTTCTTCCTGCTGGCGGGCAACATCTTCGTGCTGGTCTGCCTGGGGTTGATTGTCAGTCCCCTGGGAAAGATCCGCATTGGGGGTCGCGACGCTACTCCGGACTATTCCTATACCGGCTGGCTGGCCATGCTGTTTGCTGCGGGCATGGGCATCGGGCTGGTGTTTTACGGTGTTTCTGAACCGGTTTCCCATTTCACCGCCTCGATGGGCGGCGTGCTCTCGGACGGTGGTGCCCGCACCGACTGGGCGCCGCTTGGCGGCGCTGTGGGCGACGCCGACACGGCGCGCCGTTTGGCCATGGCCGCAACCATCTTCCATTGGGGTCTGCATCCCTGGGCAATCTATGCCATCGTCGGTCTGGCGCTGGCGATCTTTGCCTACAATAAGGGCCTGCCGCTGACCATGCGGTCCATTTTCTATCCGCTATTGGGAGAGCGCGTGTGGGGCTGGCCTGGACACATCATCGACATCCTGGCCGTGTTCGCCACGCTTTTTGGCCTGGCCACGTCGCTGGGCATCGGCGCCGGTCAGGCCAATGCGGGGCTCTCATTCCTGTTCGGCTGGCCCACCAATAACATAACCATGGTGCTGCTGATCGCCGCCATCACCGGGGTGGCGCTGCTATCGGTAGCGGCCGGTCTGGACGCCGGGGTGAAGCGGCTCTCCGAGATCAATATGATGCTGGCCGGCGCGTTGCTGCTCTTCGTGATTCTGGTCGGGCCAACAGTTCAGATATTGAGCGGCTTCTTTGCCAATCTGTGGGCTTATGCCAGCAATTTGACGGCACTCTCCAATCCCTTTGGCCGCACCGATGACAATTTCCGGCATGGCTGGACGTCGTTCTATTGGGCCTGGTGGATTTCCTGGTCGCCCTTTGTCGGCATGTTCATTGCCCGGGTCAGCCGCGGCCGCACCGTTCGTGAGTTCCTGATCTGCGTCATGCTGGTCCCCGCTCTGGCCAGTGTGTTGTGGATGACCACGTTTGGCGGCACCGCAATCAGCCAGATCGTCAATGACGGCTATCAGGCCGTGGCCGAGGCCAGCCTTGAACTGCAGCTGTTTACAATGCTGGCCGCCCTTCCGCTCACGCAGATCTCCTCATTCGTTGGTATCGTGCTGGTCGTGGTCTTCTTTGTGACCTCCTCGGACTCCGGTTCCCTGGTGATTGATACCATCACCGCCGGGGGCAAGATTGATGCCCCCGTGGGCCAGCGCATCTTCTGGGCAAGCTTTGAAGGTCTGGTCGCCATTGCACTGCTGCTCGGCGGGGGTCTGGCTGCACTGCAGGCCATGGCGGTCTCAACCGGACTGCCCTTCGCCATTATCCTGCTGCTGGGCTGTGTTGCCCTGGTGAAGGGCCTCCTGGCCGAACCGCGCTAGCACAGTCACCACAAACCAGGCCCGTCGCAGCAATATTGCGGCGGGCGTACAGTGCGCCCCTACCAACACTCCCTGCCCGACCGCTCAGACCATGGTGGCCGGGTGCGTATGCGGTCAGGCTGGCTCCTGCCCCGCACCCATGCTAGGCAGGCGCTACCTTTTCCGGAGACGCTCGTGTCCAGCCAACTCGCTGATCGCATTTGCTTTGTTACAAATGGCACGCCCGAGGCAGACGCTGCCGCGGCCCGGCTCAGGGCCCGCTATGGCGACTATCCTGTTGAGACTGCCGATGTAGCCGTGGCGCTGGGCGGCGACGGGTTGATGCTGCAGACCCTGCATCGCGTGCTGGGCCTGGGCGTGCCGGTCTACGGCATGAATTTCGGCTCGGTCGGCTTCATGATGAATAACTTCTCCGAAGACGGGCTGCACGAACGCCTCGCGGCGGTTCAGCGGACACGCATCTACCCGCTCTCCATGCAGGTGCTCGACACCACCGGCAAGACCCAGACCGCCTTGGCGCTCAATGAGGTATCACTGTTCCGCTCCAGCTATCAGGCGGCCAAGCTGCAGATCATCGTCGATGGCGAAACGCGGCTGGAAGAGTTGATCTGTGACGGTGCACTCCTGTCCACGCCAGCCGGCTCAACTGCCTACAACCTGTCGGCGCATGGGCCCATCCTGCCGATCGAGGCACCGCTGCTGGCGCTCACCCCGATTTCACCGTTCCGCCCGCGCCGCTGGCGCGGAGCGATCCTGTCCAATCGCGCGGTGGTCAAGTTCATTACCCGCGAAGCCGACAAGCGCCCGGTGAGTGCGGTCGCCGACAATGTCGAATTTCAGAATGTGCTGGAGGTCACCGTGTTCGAGGATCGAACGCATGGGGTGACGCTGCTGTTTGATCCCGGCACCAGTCTGGAAGAACGCGTCCTCACCGAGCAGTTCCGCTTCTAGGCGGCGGGCAGGGCCAGGCGGGGCGCCGGTCCATCCAGCGACACGGCCATGGCCGATCTGGTTTCATCGGCAAACGCCGCCATCACCCCGCGCGCGGCCTTGCGCGCCAGCACGATGTTCTGTTCGCTGAGATAGGCAAACGCCTCTTCTAGTTCCTCGGGGATGCAGCCGGCATGCTCGGCGATCAGTTCTTCGGTGAGCGCCGTCACCACATAGTGCCGCGCGCCGGCGTCGTCGGCCAGATCACTGGCGCGCGCATACATCACCAGGCGCGCGAACAGATTGCGCACCCCCTCGCCCAGCCCACACCGCGCCAATAGGGCATTGAGCGCCGGGCGACTGCCGCTTTCCAGCAGCGCAAACACTTTCGCCCGCGGCGTCTGTGCCAGCTCGGCCAGACAATCAGCAAAGAACATTACATGCCCTGTGACCACTGCATGCAGCAGCACCCGGGTATTGAGGCGATCCCCCAGGATCAGCGCCGCGACATAGTCGGGTTGAGCTTTGCCCGCTTCGCGCTCGCCAATCGCCGACAGTGCGGTGTCGCAGCTGTCGCGCAGCACCCGCCCCAGCCGATCGCTGGCCAGAGCACCCTTGACGATCCGCGTCTGGCGCAGGGCATCGCTGACCTTTTGCACCAGCAGTAGTCGCGTGGCTGCTGTCAGATCGCGTCGCGCCAACAGGGCGCCGCGCATGGCCGGATTCTCACCGTGCGACTGGGCCAACCCGGTCAGCAGCGCGCTCGGCAGTTCGATATCCTGCCGCCGCAACAGGCGTTGCGTCAGCTGCAGATCGCCGCGCGCAATCAGCGCCGTGGCCAGCCGCGCACTGATCCGCTGCCGCTGGCTGATCGATACCAGCATGGCCACATCCAGTGTTTTGACCAGCCCGATCAGATCGGCATCGATCAGCACGGGCGAATATTGCAGCACGGCGCGGGCAATCACTGCACTGTCGTGCAGCAGGGCAAGCATGATGGGGCGTGGCGCTTCGCTCGAGTGCAACAGGCCATAGGCCAGCGCCGCCCGGACCTTGACCGACGGGTCATCCAGAAACCCGATCAGCGCTGCGTAAAGCGCCGCGTGCTCGTCGGCAGGACCGGTGTGATTGAGATAGGCCAGCGCCGACAGATGCGCAGCGCTGCCACGTTCTTCGCTATCAAGCGATTGAGAAAGTGACACAAATTCATGATACGCAACCATTCTGCCCTCCGCACGCCGGCAGGCAACAATCTAGGTGCGAAGGTTTAAGGAACGGTTCACCATAAGGGGCTGGATCGCCTGGCCGCTAGATCGCGGCGGCCACCAGGCTGAAGACCTGCGACAAGCCCACCCACATAGCAACCACAATACCCCAGCTGACCAGGGTCAGACCGGCAATGGTCCGGCCACGCGGCGCATGTGTCGTTGCGGTGCGTATCGCTGTCGTTGGCATTGCGCTCTCCTCGGCAAAAGGCAGATTTCGCTTGGTCGACACCATTACGCGTTGCTTTCGTTAATCGACACTGAACAACGGCAGCCGCACTTTATTTGCATCCGCTTTTGTGGCCAGCGCCTGCTGCAATGGCTACCACCAGGTTAACGCCATCGGCCCAACAGGCAGTGCTCAGCGCGAATAGAGCTGGGTGAAGAACGCCCCGCCATCGCCCCCATCGGTAACTGTGGATGCCGGCGCCTCGGCCTGGTTCTTGAACAGTCCGGTAAACGACATATTGGCCGGGGAGAACCGCGACGGCACCAGAGGCGCTGCTGGTGCCACTGGTGCGCCACCAACCATCTGCTGCGCTGCAAAACTGGCATTGCTGTCGCCGGCTTCGTGTTTGGATACCAGTACCCGATAGACGTCCCGGATCGTGCGGGGCTGGCCATTGGCATAAAAAATTCCCTGATTGGCCGAGGCCTGTTTGGGAAACAGCTTGGCCGCAATCTGATCGGGATCTTTCAACCCGGCGGTAAACATCCGCTCCGCGCCCTGCGCGCCGAGAAAATGCGCGATATAAAGCTCACCAGCGCTCGGCATGCGCCCAAACCGTGAATGCAGATAATCGCCATTGCTCTTGGTGAAAGCGGCCGCCAAGTCGGCCGCCATCTGCGGATTTTCGCGCAGCTTCAGTATCTTGGCCTTGTCATCAGGGTCGCGGACCACATAGTCCCCATCGCCACTGCGCTCAATGCTCTGCGCAAACTCGCCATAGCCCAGCCGCGGCCCATCCTCCTTGAGCACCTGAAGCCAGGTGCTTTCGAGAAACTGGAACAACCCCACCGCCGACGAGGTCTGCGCCTTGGCCTGCGGGTTGAGGCTGCTTTCGCGCATTGCCGTCTGCAGCAGATAGTCAAAATCCACCCCGTTCCGGTCGCCAGCGGCGGTCAGAACATAGGCCAGACTCTGTGGCACTGAAATCGGCTGTACGCCCATGGCGCAGGCTCACCCTCGAAGAATCGACCTGCCTCACCTTAGCACTCGCCATGGTTAACCTTCCGTTAACCATGTCATCGCATCAGGCGGTTGGCGCGCTCCAACTGCTCACAATGTCGGCCAGCGCCGGGCGGGGCCGATCTTCGATCACCGTGCTCGGGGTGCCGATATGGATAAACCCGACAAACCGCTCCCCTTCACGCGCGCCGAGCATAGCCGCAGCGTCCGGATCAAACGCATACCAATTGGTGACCCAAATGGCAGCAAACCCCAGGGCGAACGCACCATGTTCCAGGTTGAATGCCACATTGCCCGCCGACAGCAACTGCTCGAACTCGGGCACCTTGGGATGCGGCTGAGGCGCGGAGATGACGCCAATGGTCAGCGGCGCTGGCAAGAACCGCCGTCGTTCAATCTCCAGACTGGCCTCATCCAGGCCGGGCGTCTTGCGCGCCGCGATCTCGGCCAGCGCAGCACCGGCCCTGGCCCGATCATCGCCGGCGATCAGCACCAGCCGCCACGGCGTGATCTTGCCATGGTCTGGCACCCGGGTGGCGATCGTAAGTATCTGCTCGAGTTCATCGCGATCGGGTCCAGGTTCCTGCAAAAAGGCCATGCCGACTGAACGGCGGGTCAGCAGATAATCGCGCAGGGCGGGGATGGCGGGCATGAGCAGGCTCCTGTTTTGTCGCAAGCAATAGCCATTTGCCCCCGCGAGTGCCAGAACCCCGGCGCCTGTGCGACAAAGTTACCAGTCCATACCATTGCACTGTTTTCATCCATGTGGCTCTGTGACACAGCTTTTCCTCATTGTTTCGATAATCCGCCGCAGTGATTCAGCACGTGCAGTCCAGGAGACCCGATGCGTTTGCGACAGATACCGGCCCTGCTGCTCGCCCTGGCACTTGCAGGATTTGCAGTTCCGCTGCACGCCCTGCCCGCTCAGGCCCAATCGGACAGCGCCGAAATGCCGCCCATGCCGCGGCCACGGCCGTTGGCACCCTCGGTACAATCTCCGGCAACGGGCAGTGCAGCCACGGCAGCCATCGCAGCCGTAACCTCCGCCCCCCAGCCCGTGACGCTGACGGCCCGCATTACCCCCGATGGGACCCCCATCCCCGATGGCGTGGTCTGGCGCATCTTTGAGAGCACCACCGACAGCGCCGGGGAGATGGCCTTGATGGCCAAGTCCGACGGAGGCGTGGCACAGGTCGAATTGCCGCCCGGCGAATATGTCGTGCACGTGGCCTATGGTCGGGCGCAGCTCAGCGAGCCAATCTCTGTGGTGCCCGGCCCCAACGCGCAGGACTTTGTGCTCGAAGCAGGCGCCTTGCGGTTGAATTCGGCGGTCACCGGCGACATTGCCATTCCGCCCAACATGCTCACCTTCGATATCTTCACCGGCGACGAGACTGGCCGCACCATGGTCGCCGAGGGCCTGCTGCCCAACGATATCGTCACCCTCAATGCCGGCACCTACCACATCATTTCCCATTTCGGCACGGTCAATGCCGTGGTGCGCGCCGATTTGCGCGTCGAGCCCGGCCAGTTGACCGACGCCACGCTGTTTCATCACGCCAGCCAGATTGCTTTCAAACTGGTCTCCGAAGCGGGTGGCGAGGCCATTGCCGACGTCGAATGGACGGTCAAGACCGCCGATGGCGCAACGGTGTTTGCAGACCTTGGCGCCTTCCCCTCGACGGTTCTGGCCGAGGGTGATTATCTGGTCTTGGCCAAACAGGGTGACCAGGTCTTCAACCGGGAGTTTCAGGTCAGTCCCGGTTCAGCCCGCGAAATCGAAGTCCTGACCGCCGTTTACTAGCCGGGGCCCGTGCCCGCTGCGCCGCGCAATTTGAGCCCAGGGGTATTGTAGCAATACGCACGATGTCCCAGATTGGTCTTACCTACAGGGGATGACACCATGCCGATCCGCACTCCGACCAAGCGCCGTCTGGGCGCCCTTGCCACAGCCTGCCTGCTCAGCATCGCCCTGCCGGCAGCACCCGCCTGGGCCCAAAAGACCAAGACCAAAACCGCACCGGTGGCCGAAGCGACATTGCGCGCCCCCTCTGAGGTGAACGTATCGATCCCCAACATTGAAGCAGTTGGCTCCAATGTCGACGAGACGGTGCTGCGCGACATCTTCTCGGGCAATCTGGTCGACAACGCCGATGCACTGGCGGGGCTGACGGCCACCAGCATCACCATCCCGGCGATCACCATCACCGCCACTGGCGCCGTCGAGGGTAGTGCCACCGAAGGCACCGTGACATTGGCTGACATCGTGCTGAACGATGTGACCAATGGCGTGGCTGACACCATTACGGTGTCAGGCTTCAGCTTGGCGACCAATCAGGACGCCAGCGGCGAATTCGGTGCCATATCGGCGCATGACTTTGACATCGGCGGCATGCTCAGGCTCTACGGCCTGGTCGATGGTGCTGGCCAAACCGAACTGACGACAATCTATACCGATCTGAGCTTTGCCGGCGGCAGCTTCAGCGCCCCTGACATCAGCTGTACCTTTGGCGCCACCACCGCCGCAGAATTCAAAGCCCGCCCGATCAAAACCTCCTTCGCCGAACTCATGGCCCTGGGTCAGGCACTTGAGGACCAGGGCGATGAGCCTTCCCCCGAACTGCTTGGCCAGGCTCTGCATGCCTATGTCGATATGTTCACCGCCTTTGAGTCTTCGCCGGTCCATTTCGACGGCTTTGAATGCAGCGGGACCGATGACGACGACAATCCGGTCGATGTCACCATGGCCAGCATGACCATGGGTGGCATGAGCCCGGGCGTGTATCCCGCTGTTGAGGTGTCCGACCTGAACTTTGTGGTCGACGGCGATGGCTCGATCACCATCGGCAAGCTCAACTTCAAGCCCATCGACTTTTCCGCCCCGATTGCCGCCATCAATGCGGCGCCTGCGGCTCTAGACGACGCCTGGTTCACGGCCAATGCCCGCGCATTGGTTCCGGCCTTTGCCGGCTTTTCACTGGCTGATCTGGCGGTCGACATCCCCGATCCCGACAGCGCCGGTGACCGCATTGTCGCCGGTGTCGGCAGCTTCGATATTACCCTGGCCGACTATCGCAATGGCATTCCCTCGGCGCTGACCACCAGCGCCAGCAATGTGGTGCTGGAACTGCCCGCCACCAGCTCAGACGAGCAGTTGCAGATGCTCATGGCGCTTGGGGTTTCCTCCATTGATGCCGGTTTCACCATCGACACCAGTTGGGACGAAACAACCAATGCCATCACCATCAAGGAAATCTCCGTGACCGGTGCCGACCTGGCCACCGTCAGGTTGGCCGCCACCATCAACAACGCCACCGAAGCGCTGTTCAGTGGCGATGAGGACACCATGCTGGTCGCTGCCATGGGCCTGGCCATCGGCGATCTCAAGCTCGACATCAATGATGACGGCCTCTCCGATCTGATCATGACCATGGTTGCGGCCGATCAGGGTGCCGACGCGGCGACGCTGCGGCCGGTCTTTGCTGGCTTGGCCGAGGGCACCATTGTCGGTGTGCTCGCCGGCGCTGCCGAGGGTCAAAAGGTCGCCGGGGCCGTCAGCGCCTTTGTCGCCGGCAAGGCCAGCAATCTGAGCTTCACCATGACGGCCAAACAGCCGCCGGGGCTGGGCATGATGGATTTCATGGCCGCCGAGGATGACCCCACGATCCTGATCAACAAGGTCACGATCGACGCATCCAACTAAAAGCCCAGGGGATCGCTGAAAAGCGGTCCCCGTTTCCTTGCAGGCGTTTCTAGCGCAAGTGCGCGGTCGCAATGCCCATCGCCCAGTCGAGCAGCGACTGCGCCACCTCCGGTGAACTGCCTTCAACATAGCAGCGCAGCTCGGGTGCATTGCCGGACGCCCGGAAGTGCACCATGTCCCCCGCCAGCGTGCGAAACTGCAATCCATCCGTGTCCGCGACACTGGCAATGCCATGCGGCGCAAAAATTGCCATGGCAAACGCCTGATCCAGCCGCAGACGGTCGAGGAATGCGCTGCTTCTGGCGGCCGGCACATCCTGCAGGCGGTCGGCCATGGCGTGCTGCAGCGGCAAATCTGCCACCAGTGCGGCAATGGACCGGCCCTGTTGCGCCGCCAGTCCAATCGCACACAGCAATGGCAGCACGGCATCGCGCGTCGGCAGCGGCGCCAGCGGCCGGCCGGCGACGCTGACCCCGGTGCCGACGAAAGTGCCGCCATTGGCCTCAAAACCGACCACCGGGCCAATGGCCTGCGCCATCGCCGCCACCACATAGGGGGAGCCAACCCGGGTGCGGATCACCTGGGCGAAATAGCCCGTGCGCTCGATGGCGGAGTTGGACGTCACCGGCGTCACCACGCTGTGCGCCCCGAGATAGCGCGCCGTCAGCAGACCCAGAACGTCACCACGCACAAATTCACCATTGCCATCCATCAGCAATGGCCGATCGCCATCGCCATCCGCCGACACCAGCAGATCAAGATTTTCGCTCTCAATCCAGCCCTTCAACGGCGCCAGCACAGCGTCACCGAATGCCTCGGTATCGACCGCCACAAAGCTTTCCGTGCGCCCCAGGCCGATGGTTTGGGCACCCGCGCGCGCCAGCACATCCAGCAACAGGTCGCGCGCCACGCTGGAGTGCTCAAACACCCCAATGCGCAACCCTGACAGGGCGCCTGGCGGCAGCAGCGTGGCAAAGCGCTCGACATAGCGTTCAACGGCCATTCCCGCCTCATCGGCCATCTCGATGGCCCGATCGGCGATCGGACGGGCGCTCAGGGCGGCCAGTATCCCCGCTTCATCGTCCTTGCTGATCTCGCCAGCCGGGCCATAGAACTTCAATCCATTGCGGTCAGCGGGAATGTGGCTACCCGTCACCATGATCGCCGCGCATCCCGCCGCCATGGCGTGCAGCGCCAGCGCAGGCGTCGGTATGGCGCCACAGTCCACCGGTTCAAGCCCGAACCGGGCTATGGCCACCGCACAATCATCAATAATCGCCTGGCTCGACGCGCGAAAATCCCGCGCTAGATAGACCCTGCTGCCACTGCCCTGCCCGCTCGTGGCCAGATGCGCCAGAAAGGCTGTGACATACTGCCGTGCCGCCTGCCCCTGCAAATCCACCGCAAGGCCACGCAAGCCGCTGGTACCGAATTTCAGACTGTTCTGGGTCATTGAACTGATCCTGGCGCCAGGCTGGCGCTGCTAAAGGCCATAATACTGTCGATACCAGGCCACAAAATTGGCGACCCCAACGTCAATCGAGGTCCGCGGCACATCACCGACCAACTGGCGCAACAGCGCAGTATCGGCCGATGTTTCGCGCGGATCGCCCGGCTGCAATGGCTCATACTGACAATTGGCCCGCTGGCCCAGCGCCGTCTCGATGGCGCCGATAAAGTCCATCAGCAGTTCGGGATGCCCGCCCGCCAGATTGACGATCCGGTACGGCGCCACCGGCGACAGCGAGTCCCCGGCCACCGGCGAATCCCGCACCGGCTGCAGGGGCAGCAGCCGCATCAGGGCCTCGATCAGATCGTCGATATAGGTGAAATCGCGCCGCATCGCGCCCTGACCATAGACCGCGATGGGCCGCTGCTCGAGGATTGCGGCCACGAATTTGAACAATGCCATGTCCGGGCGGCCCCAGGGGCCATAGACGGTAAAGAAGCGCAGCATGGTGGTTGGGATATCAAACAGATGGGAATAGGAATGCGCCAGCACCTCGCCACTCTTTTTGGTCGCGGCATAGAGCGAGATCGGCGCGTCGGCAGGATCAAGCTCCGAAAACGGCAATTTGCTATTGCCGCCATAGACCGAACTGGTCGAGGCAAACAGCAGATGCGCCGGCCGGTGCGCCCGCACCGCCTCCAGCAGATTGGCCGACCCCACCAGATTGGCACTGACATAGCTCTGCGGCTGCTCGATACTATAGCGTACGCCGGCCTGCGCGGCGAGATGCACGACAATCTCAGCCCCGGCTGCCTGCAGTGAATGCGTCAGCAATTGGCCATCTTCCAGCCGCCCCTCAATTGGCGTGAACTGGGGATAGCGCGCCAACGCTGACAGGCGCGCGCGCTTCAACCGCACATCGTAATAGTCGGTGACGCCATCAAACCCGGTGACCTGATGGCCCTCGTCCAGCAACCGCCGGGCCAAATGATAGCCGACAAATCCGGCTGTTCCGGTAACAAAGACCTTCAAACCATAACCCTCACATGCGCCCGCGGCCCACCGCATAGGCACTGCCAATGCTGACTATTCAGCGGCCTCGCTCTGCCCCGATTTGCCGCCCGCGCCGGCCGGTCGGCCCACACTGAAATAGGCAAAGCCATGCCTGGTGACCTCGTCATGACTATAGACATTGCGCAAGTCCACCAATACCGGCGCCTTCATCGCCGTCTTGATCCGGGCCAGATCGAGCGAGCGGAACTCGTCCCATTCCGTGACCAGCACCAGCGCATCGGCATTGTCCGCCACCGCATAGGCATTGCTGACATACTCAACCGTGTCGATCAGCCCGCGTGCCGCCGCCATCCCGTACGGGTCGTAGGCGACGATCCGGGCGCCCTGGTCGAGCAGGCCCCCGATGATGTCGAGCGACGGGGCCGCGCGCATATCGTCGGTATTGGGCTTGAACGTCAGCCCCAGCACGCCAATCGTCTTGCCGCGCACCTCACCACCGCAGGCCGCGACGACCTTGCGCGACATCGCCCGCTTGCGCTGCTCGTTGATCGACACCGTGGTTTCCACCAGACGCATCGGACTTCCCAGATCCTGCCCGATCTTGATCAGCGCCAGCGTGTCCTTGGGAAAGCATGACCCACCAAAGCCCGGTCCGGCATGCAGGAACTTACCCCCGATGCGATTATCGAGCCCCATGCCCCGCGCCACCTCCTGCACATTGCCACCAGCGGCCTCACACAGATCGGCCATTTCGTTGATGAAGGTGATCTTCATCGCCAGAAACGCGTTGGCGCCATATTTGATCAGCTCGGCCGTCCGCCGATTGGTGAACATCAGCGGCGACTTGTTCAGATAAAGCGGCCGGTACACCGCGCTGATCACCGACCGCGCCCGCTCGTCCTCGATGCCAACCACGATGCGGTCCGGACGCTTGAAATCGTCGATCGCCGCGCCCTCGCGCAAGAACTCCGGATTAGCCACCACCGCCACATCGGCGGACGGGTTGGTGGTCGCGATGATCTGGGCCACCTCGTCGCCCGTCCCCACAGGCACTGTCGATTTGGTAGCAACGACCGTGAAGCCGGATACCGCTTCAGCAACCTCGCGCGCCGCGTCACGCACATAGCGCAAATCCGCATGCCCATCGCCGCGGCGGGACGGCGTGCCCACGGCGATGAACACCACCTGGGCGGCAGCAACCGCGCCTGCCAGTTGCGTCGTGAACGCTAATCGGCCCGCTGCCACATTGGCTTTCACCAGTTCGGCCAGACCCGGCTCATAGATCGGGATTTCGCCACGCTCCAGCGCCTCGATCTTGTCCTCGTCCTTGTCGATACAGGTCACGTCATGGCCGAAATCGGCCAGGCAGCCCCCCGTCACCAGACCAACATAACCCGAACCGACAATAGCGATCTTCATTTCCGGTGGCTCTCTATGTCCAGATCAGGACGGCACATTAGCGGCTATCCGGGACGGCGTCGCCGCCGAACCGATCTAGTGCTACCCCAACCATTTCCGCCCCCGCTGCACGCGACGGGAAGCATCACTGATTATCGGCTGGATTGCTCCGCAGCCGCTTGATGCCGGAGCGGATCGACTTGCCTTCGAGCCGGCGCCGTTTGGAGGCAAGCGTCGGCCGCGTTGCCACACGGAATTTGGGCACATGTGCGCCCGCCACCAGCAGGGCCACCAGCTTGTCGAGCGCGTCGGCCCGGTTCATCGGCTGGTCGCGGTGCGAATTGGCGGAGATCACGATGACGCCGGACTTGGTCAGGCGCTTGCCGGCCAGCGTCGCCACGCGGCGTTTCATGGCTTCGGGCAGCGATGGCGAATTCTTCAGGTCAAAGCGTAATTGTACCGCGCTCGACACCTTGTTGACGTTCTGCCCGCCCCGTCCGGCCGAGCGCACAAAGGTCTCCTCGATCTCGCTCGGATCGATGGAAATGGAGCGGGTAATGGGGATCAGCTCTGCCATGATAGAACAGTCTCCCCATCCAGCCTTCCCTGACAAGGGAGGAATAGACCCGGACCCGGGCCAGATCGAGCCACAACCACCGCCCTGGTCCCTCCCCTGTGAGGGGAGGTCAGGCGGCGCTATTCACCAAGCGCTAGCTGCGCAGACGCCCGGCATAGATGATCTCGCCTTCGTGGATGATCAGCCCCTTCATCGTGGCCTTGTACTTGCCCTCGACGGCGGTCTTTTCGATCCAGCCCTTGGCCAGCATGCGGGCAAACACCTTCTCGCCCACATCCTTGAAGTCGTCAGGGCCCAGCGCATTGTCCTCGCCCATATGGGTGATGACCTTGATTTCGCGATTGGATGGACGCAGCGGCACCGCTCAGGCCGCCTTTTCTTTGAGGTCAGGCGGGGTCGCTTCGGCCATCACGGCCACCAGGGCATCCATGAACGGCTCGACCTTCTGGCCTTCAGTGCCCAGGCGACGGACCGACACGGTCCCCTCCTCGGCTTCGCGCTTGCCCACCACAAACATCAACGGCACCTTGCCCACCGAATGCTCGCGTACCTTGTAGTTGATCTTCTGGTTGCGCACGTCGAGCTCAACCCGAATGCCGGCCGCCTTGAGCTGGCTCACCAGCTTTTCGGCATACTCGTCAGCTTCCGACACGATGGTCGCCACCACGACCTGGGTCGGTGCCAGCCACATCGGCATCCGCCCGGCATAGTTTTCGATCAGCATGCCGATAAAGCGTTCCAGCGACCCCAGGATCGCCCGGTGCAGCATCACCGCGAAGTGCCGCGTGCCGTCTTCGGCGACATAGGTCGCGTCCAGCCGTTCCGGCAGCACATAGTCGAGCTGCAGCGTCCCCACCTGCCAGCTCCGGCCAATGGCGTCCTTGAGGTGGAATTCCAGCTTGGGCGCATAGAACGCGCCTTCGCCTTCGGCGATCTCGAAGTCATAGCCTGTCGCACGCAGGGCATCGCCCAGCGCCTTCTCGGCCGCGTCCCAGCGCTCAATGGTGCCACCAAAGTTTTCCGGCCGCGTCGCCAGTTTGATGACCACATTGTCAAAGCCCATATGGCCATAGACCGAATACAGCAGATGCACGAAATGCTCGGTTTCGCTCTGGATCTGGTCTTCGCGGCAGAAGATATGCGCGTCGTCCTGCGTCATCTGCCGCACGCGCATCAAACCATGCAGCGCGCCATGCGCTTCATTGCGGTGGCAACAGCCAAATTCGGCCATGCGCAGCGGTAGATCGCGGTAAGACTTGATGCCCTGGTTGAAGATCTGCACATGCGCCGGGCAGTTCATTGGCTTGAGCGCCATCAACTCGCCCGTGCCGCTCAGCACCGGACCTTCATCCTCGGTCCCGGGCACTTCGTCGGGTACCACGAACATATTTTCGCGGTATTTGCCCCAGTGGCCCGACTGCTCCCAGAACTTGGAGCTCATCAGTTGCGGGGTCTTCACTTCCTGATAGCCCGCCTTGTCCAGCCGGCGGCGGATATAGGCCTCCATCTGGTTGAACAGCACAAAGCCCTTGGGGTGCCAGAACACGCTGCCCTGCGCCTCGGACTGGAAATGATAGAGATCCATCTCTTGGCCGATCTTGCGATGGTCGCGCTTTTCGGCCTCCTCCACCATGTGCAAATAGGCGTCGAGTTCTTCCCTGGTGGCAAAGGCCGTCCCATAGATGCGGCTGAGCACCGGATTATTGCTGTCGCCGCGCCAATAAGCCCCGGCCACCTTGGTCAGCTTGAAGGCCGTACCGACATCCTTGACCGTGCGCATATGCGGCCCACGGCACAGATCGATCCACTGGCCCTGCTTGTACATTTTGAGCGACTGGTCAGCCGGAATGGCATCGACCAGCTCCACCTTGAAGGCCTCGCCGCGCGTGGCAAAGAAATCCTTGGCCTGGTCGCGGGTCCAGATTTCCTTGCTGAAGGCGGCGCCACGATTGATGATCTCGGCCATCTTCTTCTCGATGGCCGGGAAATCCTCTTCCGAGAACGGCTCGTCGCGCTTGAAATCGTAGTAGAAGCCGTTCTCGATCACCGGGCCGATCGTGACCTGCGTCGTCGGCCACAGCTCCTGCACCGCTTCGGCCAGCACATGCGCCGCATCGTGCCGGATCAGCTCCAGAACATCCTTGGAGCCGCTGTCGCGCGTCACGAATTCGATCTTGCCGTCGGCCTCGGGCGCATCAGACAGATCGCTGAGCACACCGTTCCAGCGCATGGCCACAGTCTTCTTGGCCAGGCTCTTGGAGATGGATTCGACGATGGTGGTCCCGGTGGTGCCACGCGGATAGTCGCGAGCTGCACCGTCGGGAAACGTCACCTTGATCGTCATTTTGGCTCTCCAGAAATTGGGGTAATGCTGCCTTTGCTGCAGCAAGGGCGCCTGTCTAGCACGACTGACAATTATTTCCAGCGCCCATATGTCCATGGCCGATACCAGCGGGCGGTCTGTGGCAGGCGCTCGGGCACCGGGTCATAGCCATCCGTGCCGCCCGGTCGACAGCGCACGAACCGGGCCAGCCCTATCCATCCACCCGGCCAGAACCCGAACTTCCAGATCGCCTGGCCGGTATATTCCGAACAGCTGGGCAGGTGCCGGCATGTCCGCCCGGCAAACGCCGACAGCGTGTAGCGGTAGATGGTGATCAGCAGCACTGCCGCAAACTTGAACGGCAGATCGACCACCCGCCAGAACATGTCGATGAATCGATCCATCAGCGATCCACCACAACCGATTCTGCGGACTCGGCTTTTTCGATTGCCGCAACCACTGCATCAAACACCAGCAGCGTCGACATGTGCCGCGCCGGATATTCCCGCACCGGCTCGAGAAACCGCAAATCGCTCCATTTGCCGACAGGCGGCGCACCATTCTGCTTGAGCATGGCGTGCATTTGCTCGCGCAGTTGCCGGAATTCGGCCACCGGTGTGCCAACGATCTCGCGCGCCACCACGGCAGCCGAGGTCTGGCCCAGCGCGCAGGCCGACACATCGTGCCCATAGGCAGCAATGATCCCCTGCTCGATGCCCACATCAACTTCGATCACCGAGCCACACACCCGGCTGACCTTGCGCGCACTGCCGTCAGGATGGTCCAGCCGCGCCGGCTGCAGGGCATTTCCCGCAAGATCGAGGATCTTCTGGGAATAGAGATCGCTTAGTTCCATCAAACGCACAATTCTGTTTCTTGTCGCTCTCGCCTCAGCCCCCTATATAGGGGAGCTTCTGGCGGGCCGCCACGCACAGTAACACGGCCTTGAGGAACCAATCCACGCTTGGCGCATCCAATGCGCATCAGAGCGAAAAGGAACCGACCATGGACGCCCGCGTCAACCTGCTGAACGGCCTGCCTGTCGAGGCCGCCAAGCCCCGTCGTCCCAGCCGGGCCGAAGCCGAAGCTGCCGTGCGCACCCTGATCGCCTGGGCCGGCGATGACCCAAGCCGCGAAGGCCTGCTCGAAACCCCGGGCCGCGTCATCCGCGCCTATGACGAGTTCTTTGCCGGCTATGAGCAGGACGCTGGCGCAGTGCTCTCCAAGACCTTCAAGGAAGTAGGCGGCTACGACGATATCGTGCTGGTCAGGGATATCCCGTTCAATTCCCATTGCGAGCACCACATGGTGCCCTTCGTCGGCAAGGCCCACATCGCCTACCTGCCCCATGATGGGGTGGTCGGCCTCTCCAAGCTGGCCCGGCTGGTGGAAGTGTTTGCCCGTCGCCTGCAGACCCAGGAAAACCTGACCGCCCAGATCGTGGACGCCATCAACGAGCACCTCAATCCGCGCGGCGCCGCGGTCATGCTCGAAGCAGAGCACATGTGCATGTCCATGCGTGGCGTCCGGGCCCACGGCGCTTCCACTGTCACTCACCGTTTCACCGGCGTTTTCGCCGAAGACCGGGTGGAGCAGGATCGTTTCTTCGCCATGACCGGCACGCGCTGACCCACTGCAATATCAGGCGAAAACGGGCGAGAATAACGCGATGAGCATTTCCTTTGCCGATCCCACGGCCCTGACCCACGACCAGCTCGAAGAGGGCACCGATTTTGCGCCGCGCTTTGATGCGGCAGGGTTGGTCACGGTCGTTACCGTGGAAGCGGGCAGCAATGATGTGCTCATGCTGGCCCACATGAATGCCGAAGCCCTGGCGCTGACGCTGCAAACCGGCGTCGCCCATTACTGGTCACGCTCGCGCGGCAAGCTCTGGAAAAAGGGCGAAACCTCGGGCGAAACCCAGCAGGTGGTCGAGTTGCGCACCGACTGCGATCAGGACGCCATCGTGCTCGTCGTCAACCAGACCGGGCGGGGCGCGGCCTGCCACACTGGACGCAAATCCTGCTTCTACCGCCGGGCCAGTGTTTCGGGTGACACTGCCACGCTGCAGGACACTGGCTTGCCACGGCTGTTTGACCCCCGTGAGGTCTACGGTACCCCCTCCTAGCTGCGGCGCTCGAACAGCCCGACCAGCAGGATTCCAGCGATAAAGCCGCCGAGATGAGCCTGCCACGCCACCGCGACCTCGGCGCCGGTGAACATCGGCAGCAGCGGCACGGCGGCATTCAGCGCCACCCAGATGAGCACGAAACTGCGCGTGCGCCCGTCACTCCACATCTCACGCAGACCGGCAAGCTTGCGGCCGACGACCACACGCCGACCGGTTTCGGGATCAACGGCCACGATGACCGGCTGGAACACAAACCGCACCGCCGCGCCCGTCAGGCCCGACACACCGCCCGAGGCGCCGATCAGATAGGCGCCGGTATAAAGCGAGGTCGCGGCAAAGAACGCAGCGCCCGCCGCGGCCGATACCATGAAAATGGCCAGCATCGCTCCTGATCCATAGCGCCGCGTCACCGGCGTCGCAAAGATCGCAAACCACACAGCGTTAAACACCAGATGGTCCCAGCTTCCATGCAGCAGCGCATGGCTGAAGGGGGTCCACAGCAGGGGCACCCCCAGCATCGGATCAGCTGTCGCCGCCACGATTCGCAGCGGCTGAAAGGCAAACCAGAACATCAGCTGCAGCATCCCGTCCGGGTTAAGCGCTAAGGTTGACGCCAGATGAATGGCCACCAGCACCCCGATCATCGCCGTTACCGCCCCCGGCAACAGGAACACCGGCTCGCGCCCGGCTGGCGGGATAATTTCCGGCGATGAACCTTGTTCAGACATCATTTCACTCCGACTCGCTGACGGGCTGCGGCTTCCAGCGTTCTTTTCCACATTGGGACACCCACGTTAACCTTAACTGTTCTTTAAGAGCGCTTTTGCCGTGTGATTTTGCAAAAGTGGCCCTATCGCAGAAGCGTTCCATCAGGGGGGAACGTGGATGCACGATTGGCGGGTCAGGAACTATGCAGAAAACGAGCAGCAAGACGCTCTACGACTATTGGAATGCCATTCGTGGCTCTCGCAGTGCCCCCGAGCGCAAGGACATTGATCCCACGCAGATCCGTGAGGCGCTGGCCAATACGTTCATTCTCGAACTCGATGAGAGCGAGCGGTTCTCCTTCCGTCTGGCCGGCTCGCACTTGTGCACCAGCTATTGCCGCGAACTCAAGGGGCGTTCGTTCTCCGCCCTCTGGCACGAGCGTGACGGCGACGCCATGGACACCCTGATCCGGGCAGTGACTGAAGATCACGCCGTCGCCCTGGTGACGTTCCAGGGCACCACTGCCCTGCACACCAAGGTCAGCTTTGAGACCATCCTGATGCCGCTGCGTCATAACGGCTCCACCCATACCCGTCTGCTCGGCGCCATGACTGCGCTGGACGAGCCCTATTGGCTCGGCGTGCAGCCCATCATGGAGCAGCGCATTACCGGCCTGCGCCTGATCTGGCCAGACGATATTGCCCAGGAAGACCGGGTGCGCGAAGTGGCCACCAATGTCGGTCCCGACACCGCCTATTCCAGCCAGACCGCACCAATGGCCATGCCCGCAATGGTGTTTGGCCGCACCGCGCGGCGCTATGCACATCTGGCCGTCATCGACGGTGGACGTCAGTAAGCAGACCGCCAACAAAAATGGGACATTTTGCGCGGTATTGGCCGCGCAAATATCGGCCAGACAAAACCTTGCGTTAACCAAGACCCGATAGCCTGTAGTTCAACTATAACGGGTTTAGCGGTCAGTATGCTTAGCGACGATCTCCCCTCACCACGATTCGTTGCGCCGGCCCGCACCGTTGCGACCGCCGGGAAGTACCAACGGGTGCAGGTTTCTGTGCTTGGTCGCTATATGCTGGCCGACCGCCGCGAGTTCCCCTGCCAGGTCCTTGAAATGTCGCCGGGTGATGCGGTTGTCATCGCACCAGCTGCTGGCGGCGTCGGCGAAAAGGTCATCGCCTATCTCGATCTGATTGGCCGCATCGAGGGCGTCATCCTCAGCCAGATCGACGGCGGATTTGTCATGGATCTGGCCGCATCGCCGCGCAAACGCGACAAGATGGCCGCCCAGCTGACCTGGCTGGCCAATAAGGATGTTCTGGGCCTGCCAGAAGATCGCCGCCATGAGCGCGTCGTGCCCGACATCCGCCATTCCACCGTCGTGCTCGACGATGGCCGGCGCTACAATTGCAAGATCATCGACATTTCGCTGTCCGGCGCCGCCATCGAACTGGATGTACGGCCCTCTGTCGGCACCAATGTTGCGCTGGGCCGCATGCGGGCCCGGGTCGCCCGTCACTTCCAGAATGGCGTCGCGGTCGAGTTCATTTCGGCGCAGGAAATGTTGACGGTGGTGCAGCAAAACCTACGCATGCACTGATGGTATCGGCGCGGCCGGTGCGTGCAGCGGGCCTGCTGATCGCGCTGCTCTGCCTGCTGTTCATTCATCCCGTCACTGCCGAGGGCCGCGCCGACTGGCAAGACTATGCCTGGCAGCAATTCGACATCGCCAGCTGCGACAGGCGCGGCGCTGAGCTGGCCTGCCCACCCTACCACCAGAGATGGGATTGGAAGCGCAACCAGTGGGTCGATATGACCATTGCCATCGATCTGGCAACCGGACGGCTGCGCCTCACCCAGCAATTGACCAATCACGATCGCTACGACGATGACAATGTGTGCGTCACCATGCTGGTGATCGATGCTGACGGTCACACGGTCATGGCCCACCATCAGAACTGGCATTCGCTGCCCGGCACGCTGGTGCAGCGCGATTTTGCCTTGCGCTCCAGCCGCCTGGCCGCGACCGATACCGTCCACATCGGCTCCAAGCAGTGCCGCCAGGGGCCCCATCAGGACGATGCGGTCTATGCCGCCGTCCGGGCTGCAATCCGGCCCTGAACCAATCGGTTCAAGCCCCTGGCCCGCATGGTTAATCGGTCGCCAATCCAATCGATAAAATACGCATAAAAACTACTCGGCAGTTTTCGCATCGGGGCAAGTCGGCCTCTCTAACGTGGTCTCCATCAGGGAGATCACGCAATGTACACCAACAATCAGGGACTGGGATCGGCACTACTCGGCGCCATTGTCGCACTGGCGCTGCTTGTCACGCCGACCGTGGCAATCGATACCACCAACGTCGCTTTCGTACAGACCCATGCCGGCACCACCAGCATTCCCATTGGCCATGCCGAGTTCTGCCAGAGCCGGCCCGACGAATGTCGCCCCAATGCCCAGATCGTGCCATCCATCGCCCTGACCGAGACGCTCTGGCTGCAATTGCTGCACGTCAATGCCCAGGTCAACGCCACCGTGGTCCCGGTGACCGATCAGGATCTCTATCAGGTCACCGAATTCTGGACCTATCCCAATGGCTATGGCGATTGCGAAGACTATGTGCTGGCCAAGCGTCGTGAGCTGATCAATGCCGGCTGGCCCGCCAGCACCCTGCTGATCGCCGTGGTCAAGCAGGCCAATGGCGAAGGCCATGCGGTGCTGATGGCGCGTACCGACCGCGGCGACCTGGTACTCGACAACCAGGTCGGCTCGATCGACCTGTGGAGTGCCACGCCCTACCAGTTCATCAAGCGCCAGTCCCAGGCCAATGCCGGCCAGTGGGTCGACATGATCGACAATCGAGAAGTGGTGGTTGCCACCGCCGGGATCAACTAGCGCCCCGACCAGTTCCGGACCCCGCCCTAGCCTATCCCTGATAGGGGTCTGATGAATGAGGCCAGCTTCGGTTTACGAAGCTGGCCTCATTGCTTTCGGCGCCTGAGCGCTGCCGGGTGACGACCGGCAGCATGCGCGCCTAATGGATCAGGGACACATAGGCCCCCATGAACATCAAGCCGGTGATGAAGGCCCAGCCAAAGGCCACCACGGACGACACCATCGCCGAGCTCATCGACAGCGCGCCGCCCTCCTCCTGCCGCCAGCCCAATTGCAGCATGATGTAGGGGCCGCACACAAAACTCATGACCAGATTGCCCATCATGCCGACAACGGTCTTGCCGTCATAGCGCAGCATGGCCTGTTGCTTGCCCAGCCACTGATACAGGTGCGTCCCGGCGCCCGACAGGCAAAGCCCTACCCCGATCAGGTATAGTGGTAGCAATTCCTTGAACATGCCGATCTGCCTCATCATTCGGCGTCACGTCGACTGCCGTACTTAACCCTTTATTAAGCATATTGACCGCCCAATCATCTGTCACCTCTCCTCATCGATTTTGGTTAATGCAGGCAATGAGTTCGCAACCGGCCCCCGCGGCCAAGGGCCATGCCGCGCCGGGGCTCGCCTACAACATGGCTGGCATCACCGTTCTGCTGCTGCTGCTGGCGGTCGGCGCCGCCTATCTGATTGATGAATTGGGGCGTCAAACCCGCGCGGCGGTGCCTGCCCTGACTGATGGCAATCCGATCACCCAGACCATTGCCGGGCGCGAACTCGCCATTCCGACCAGCTGGTTCCGCTATGGCGAGCAGCTGCGCGATGGTTTCACCAATCAGATCGATCTGCAGGTCATGCTCACGGCCAGTGATGGCGCAGCCCTGCCTGTCAACGTGACGCTGCTGCCCCGCAGCCGGGTCCGCACCAGTGCCAGCCTGCTCGATCGTGTCTACGTGCACCAGTTCACGGGAGCCACGCTCGGTGGCGTCCCCGGCCTGGTCGGCAAGCCGATGCGGGACGAAAACGGCTATGCCGGCGAGAGCGTCTGGTATGACGCCCTCTCACCGAACCCGTTTGTGGCAAAATGTCTGGCAGCAGCGGATGGCGCGGGATCGGAACAATGCGTGCGCACCGTCTATCTGCCCAGCGGCATGGCGGTCGTCTACGCGTTTGACGCCACGGCGCTGCAATCGTGGCGCCAGTTCGATGGCGAGATGGCGCAATGGCTCAGCCGCATTGGCGCCAATTGAACGCTATTCGATGTCTTCCAGGTCGATATCCAGGATCGACATGTTGAAGATGTAGGACTTGTCGCCATCTTCGTCGTCCAGGTGGATCAGCCCGATCGACTCATCGCCGATATAGACCTCCACCGAATCGTTGAGCTTGGGGCGCGGCCGCACATCGATATTGGGATTGTTGAACTTCACCTGCAGAAATTTCTGTAGCTTGATGATCTCGGGATGGTTCACGGTCGATGTCCTGCTGGTTTGGTTTGTGCCGGCAATCTAGTCACCACGGCCTCGCATACAACCCTGTTGCACGGCATTTTACCGGTGACAACCGCCAGCACTGCCTTGCGGCGCTAGCCGTTCCTATCATGGACCAGCACCATCTGGTCCATCACCAGCGCTGGCTGGGCACAGCCGGCTTCACCGATCACCTTGGCCGGAACGCCCGCCACGGTCACCCGCGGCGGCACTTCCTTGAGCACCACCGAACCGGCCCCGATCCGCGAGCAATCGCCAATCTTGATATTGCCCAGTACCTTGGCGCCGGCGCCAATCAGCACGCCATTGCCAATCTTGGGGTGTCGATCCTGATCGGCCTTGCCGGTGCCGCCCAGGGTCACGCCCTGCAGCAGCGAAACATTATCGCCCACCACCGCCGTCTCGCCGATCACCAGCCCGGTACCATGATCAAGCATGATGCCCCTGCCGATTACCACGGCCGGATTGATATCGACCTGAAACACCTGGCTGGAGCGACTCTGCAAATAGAGCGCAAAATCGCCCCGCCCCGCCTTGAACATGGCATGGGCAAAACGATGCGTCTGGATGGCGTGATAGCCCTTGAAAAACAGCAATGGCTCCACGGCCCGGTTACAGGCCGGATCGCGCTCCAGTGTCGCCGCCAGATCGGCGCGGGCATTGGCCCCGATCTCGGGGGCATCCACCAGGATTTCGGCAAACGCCTGCCGGATCAGATCCGATGACATATCGGTATGATCCAGTCGCGCCGCCAGCCGATGCGCCAGGGCCTGCTCGAACGTGTCGTGGTTGAGCACCGTCGATACGACCAGACCGGCCAACGACGGCTCTGCCGCCAGAATTTGCTGCGCACCCGTCCGCACCGCTTCCCACACCGGATCAACCGATTTGATCTGGGAGGAGGTCTGGGACTTTGTCTTGGCGCTAGACGTCATGGCGCGGCTCCGCTTCATCGTAGGCCACCGATATAGGCCATTTTCTGCTCCAAGACAAAGCCTGCGCGCACTCCCTGGTTCACGAATGCCTGTTCGCAGGAAAATTCCTGCCCAGAAACGCCAGGCCGGCGTCCTTGAACGCCTTGTCGCCTGTCGACCGCATATGGTCGCGCTTGGGGATGACAAAGGCTTCCCCCTGCGGCAATAGATTGGCTAGCGGTCCGGGAGGACCAGCCATGGCATCCTTTTCACCCACTGCCACCAGCGCCGGCACATTGATGCGCCGGACATCGGCGCGCGCCATTGGTGCGCGCGAGGTTTCCATGCAGGCCGCCAGCGCTTCACGATCCGAATTGGTGTGATCGGCAAATATTCGGAACTGCCGCGCTGTCGGATGCGTCAGCCCCTCCAGCGATGGCGCCCGCAGCCCGGCGATGATGTCATTGCCGTCGCTGAGCCCATTGATCAAATTCATCCCCATCCCACCCAGGATGATACAACTGACCCGCTCAGCATGGGCAAACGCCATGAAGGCGGCGATCCGTGCACCCATCGAATAACCCAGCACAGCGGCTGTCTTGATGCCCAGATGATCGAGCAGCGCCACGCCGTCTTGCGCCATGTCCTGGGGGTGATAGCGCTCGGGATCATGCGGCTTGTCCGACTCGCCATGCCCGCGATTATCCAGCGTTATCGCCTGATAGCCCGCCTCGACCAGCGTCTCCACCCAGCCCACATCCACCCAGTTGACCTGCCCGCTCGAGGCAAAGCCGTGAATGCACAGCACTGGCGGTCCGTCGCCGGCGATGGCGTAGTTCAGGGTCAGTCCGTCGGATAGAAAATTGGGCATATCGGGTACCAGATCCTGTTCGCGCGCGCCGAGCGGCTGTGTTTGCGGGATTGGCCCGCAAAATCAAGTGTCGTTTGGTTTGCAGGAGCCTTCCCTTGCCCCCAGCCTTGCACTAAGGTCCGGCCAAATCAAATCACCGCACCGGGTTCTTTTCCATGGCACACGGCACTACGCCCCACTTCCACAATACCGAGGGTCTCCGGCAGATCGAGGTTGGGTCCAAGGAATTCCAGTGCATCGGCGCCCTGCCCCCGTTCGATCATCCCCATGTCTATATCGATATGGGCAAGGACAGCGAAATCGTCTGCCCGTACTGCTCGACACTCTACGTGTTCAACTCACGGCTGGCCGCCGGCACCGCCAGCCCGCTCTCGGCGGTCTATCAGGCCGACGCTGCCTGAGCCCGAGCTGACATGCCGGGCACCGGCCAGATCTACTATATAGCCGGCGCTGGCATTAGCGGCCTGACCCTGGCTCTGGCACTGGCCCAGGGCGGCGCCTCGGTCGTGGTGCTGGAGCGCAATTCCGCCATTTCCGAATTCGGCGCCGGGCTGCAGGTCAGTCCCAACGCACGCCTAGTCCTCGACCGGCTCGGTCTGGATACCGCCATAACGGCGCATAGCCTCGAACCCGGCGGCATCGACATTATTCCCTATGGCCGCGCCACGCCCCTGGTGACCCTGGCCCTGGGCCAGCTCATGCGCGAAAAATTCGGCGCCCCCTATGCAGTCATGCACCGCGCCGATCTGGCCGAGGCGCTCTACCAGGCCACCCGACGCTTCGCCAATATCGATGTGCTGTTTGGCGTGCGCAACTGGGATGCCGTTTCCCATGCCCACGGCGTCACCGTCTCGATTGACCTGGCCGATGGTCAGTCGCGCACCAGTCGCGGGCGCGCCTTCATCGGCGCCGATGGCGTCCATTCACAGACCCGGCGTACCCTGCTCCATGGGCCCGAAGCGCTTGATCGCCAACGCGTCGCCTGGCGCACCCTGCTGCCCTTCGATTCGGTCACCGGCCGGTTGGCGCTTGATCGCGTCTCGGTGCTGTTCGGCCCCGGCTATCATCTGGTCTGCTATCCACTGCCGCATCGCCAGCAGGTCAACATTGCCCTGTTCGTCAAGGCCGCCCCCCCGGCCAGCGCCGGCGTGCCGCCACTGCACGGCGCCAGGGTCGACAGCCCGCTTATCGCCAGCCTGCTCAGCGCTGCCGGCGACAGCTGGACACCCTGGCCCCTCTGCACGGTCAGCACCCCCCACTGGCATGCCGGCAATATTGGCCTCCTTGGCGACGCCGCCCACGCCATGGTGCCGTTCCAGGCCCAGGGCGCTGCCATGGGCATTGAAGATGCCGCCGTCCTCGCACCACTCCTGATCGGCCAGCCCAGCGCCGAAGCCGCCTTGGCCCGATACCAGCAGTTGCGCCAGCCGCGCGTCGCCCGCGTCGCCCGCACCAGCCTGAGCAATGGCACGATCTTTCACCTGCCCCGGCCGCTCACCCTGGGCCGTGATCTGGTCATTGCCGCCCAGGGCAGCCATGGCCATTTGCGGCGGCTGGCCTGGCTTTATGGCCATGACGCCTATTCACAAACCACCGTGAATCATCACGGCAGGCTGCCGTCGCAAGATGCTGATCCGCCACAATAATCAGTTGCGGCGCAACCTTTCGACAAACCTTTGTCCGCCCTTCGGCCTTGCTTTGATTGCGCCGCCTGTGTCAACTGCGCGGCACGGCATTGCCCGTCCGTAAGTCACACATTAAGCACCCCAGTATGCAATCAGCGATCCGCTCAAAGTTAACTCTCGCCTGCATTCTGACGACGATTCTGCTTGATATGATCGGTGTTGGCATCATCGTTCCGGTCCTGCCTGAATTGCTCGAAGAACTCACTGGCGGCAGCGTTGCCAATGCCGCTGTCATCGGCGGCTACCTGGTTTTTGCCTATGCCTTCATGCAATTTGTGTTTTCGCCGGTGCTGGGCAATCTGTCCGATCGGTTCGGCCGCCGCCCGGTCCTGTTGCTGTCTTTGCTCGGCCTGACCTTTGACTATCTGATGATGTCGATCGCCCCGGTGGTCTGGTATCTGTTTATCGGTCGCATCATTGCCGGTGTTGCTGGCGCCGCCGTCGCCACCGCCACCGCCTACATGGCTGACATCACGCCGCCCCATAAACGCACCCATCGCTTTGGCCTGATCGGCGCCGCCTTTGGGCTGGGTTTCATTATTGGCCCGGTCATCGGTGGTGAGCTGGGCGAATTCGGTCCCCGCGTCCCGTTCTTTGCCGCCGCCGCGCTGGCCTTTGCCAATTTCCTGTTCGGTCTGCTGGTGCTGCCCGAGAGCCTGCCCCGGCATTCCCGCCGCAAGTTCGATATTCGCCGCGCCAATCCGTTCGGGGCGATTGCCGCGCTCAAGCAGTATCCCCTGGTTATCTGGTTGCTGGCAGTGCTGTTCACCTTCTCGCTGGCCGCCCAGGCCCTGCCCACGGTGTTCAGCTACTTCACCGTGGAAGTGTTCCGCTTCACCTCCTCCAATATCGGTCGCGCGCTCGGCGCCTTCGGCATCGGCTTTGCCATCAGCCAGGCCGTGCTCGTCGGCCCGATGGTCAAGCGCCTGGGCGAGCCCCCCGTGGCCATGCTGGGTCTGTTGGCGGCCATCATCGCCTTTGCCGGCGTCGCCTTCGCCGAAACGGTGTTTTATCTCTACGTCTTCATCATGATCGGCGCCGTCAGCGGCCTGGCGCCGCCGGCCATCAACGGGATTCTGTCGCGCCAGGTCCCCGACAATGCGCAGGGCGAATTGCAGGGCGCCGTCAATGCCGCCAATTCTCTGGCCACCATTGCTGGCCCGCTGGCAGCCACGCAGATTTTTGCCTATTTCACCACCACCCCGACCGCGCCCAATTATTTTCCCGGTGCCCCCTTTCTGGCGGCAGCGGTCTGCGTGCTTGTCGCCCTGGGGATTTTTGCTGTCGCTGCCTGGCGCTTTGAGCTGGGCCACCGACCCTCCATCGCCAACAAGCCCCAAGTGCCCGATATGGCACCGCCCGGCCAGATTCGCGTGCCCCCTCTTGATGAAGACGATGATGATGACACCACCAACAACAATCCAGATTCGCCCCGCAACTGAGGATGACACCTACGCCATTCTGGACATTGTCGCGCCAACCCTGGCCGCTGGCGACACCTACGCAATCTCCGCCGATCTCGATGATGCAGCCGTCCTGAGCTATTGGCTGGGACCCTCCCATGAGGTCTTCGTCGCCGAAATCGACGGCCATATCCTGGGCACCTATTATCTGATGGCCAATCAGCAAGGCGGCGGCGCCCATGTCGCCAATTGCGGCTATATGACCGCTCCTGCGGCACGCGGCAGGGGTATCGCCCGCGCCATGGCCGAGCACTCGCTTGAAATGGCCCGCCAGCGCGGCTTCCGCGCCATGCAGTTCAACCACGTCGTGTCCACCAACACCCTCGCCGTCGCCCTCTGGAAAAAGCTCGGCTTTGCCATTGTCGGCACCCTGCCCCAGGCCTTCAAGCATCCCGAGCACGGCTATGTTGACAGCTATGTGATGTTCCGCGCGCTCTGAGACTTGCGCAGGGTCTGCTGGGCCAGGGCACGATACAGGCCCTCCTCACAGAGGAACGAGAAGCTGGGGAGGCCTTGTCTATTCCCGTCAAAACGCAAAAGGCGCCGATCCGGGGATCAGCGCCTTTTGCCAAATCATCCTGCAGCTAATTGCCCAGCGTGCTCGGCCAGGTACCGTGCAGATCGGTGCCGCGCCCAACGATTTCAAAGCCATGCGCGCCAAAGAAGTCGCGCTGCCCCTGGATCAGGTTGGCCGTGCCCTGCGCCTGCCGATAGCTGTCGAAATAGCTTAGCGCCGCCGACAGGCAGATCATCGGGAATTCGCCCACGGCGGCCGCGGCCACCACCTTGCGCAACGATGGATGGGCGTTCTTCATCAGCGTCACGAAGTCCGGCACCACCAGCAGGTTCACATTGCCGCCCTTGGCATAGGCCGCCGACATCTGATCGAGGAAGCGCGAGCGGATGATGCAGCCGGCGCGCCAGATCTTGGCGATGGTTGCCAGCGGCAGGTCCCAGCCATTTTCTTCCGATGCCTTGGCGATCACCGCAAAGCCCTGTGCATAGCTGACGATCTTGCCCGCCAGCAGCGCCTGTTCCAGATCGGCCAGCGTGACATTGGTCTTGGCCCGGTCCGGCTTGCCGTAAATCCCTTCGGCGATGACCCGCTCCTCCTTGCGCGAGGAGATCGAGCGGGCCGCCACGGCGCCTTCGATGGCCGTGGCCGGCACGCCCATCTGCTGGGCGGCAATGGCCGACCACACGCCGGTGCCCTTCTGGCCGGCCTTGTCCAGGATCAGCTCGACCAGCGGCTTGCCGGTTTCGCTGTCCACTGCCGCCAGCACATGGCCGGTGATTTCGATCAGATAGGAATTGAGCGGGCCCTTGTTCCACTCCTTGAATACGTCAGCACACTCGCCCGGGCTCATCCCCAGGCCGTCGCGCATAACCCCATAGACTTCGGCGATCATCTGCATGTCGCCATATTCAATGCCGTTATGGATGGTCTTGACGAAATGGCCGGCCCCACCTTCGCCCAGATAGGCGCAGCAGCTCTCCCCATCGAACTTGGCGGCAATCGCCGTCAGCACCGCTTCGGCATTGTGCCACTGCTCCTTGGAGCCGCCCACCATGATTGATGGTCCGTGGCGCGCGCCCTCTTCCCCGCCCGATACACCAGCGCCGAGATAGCCGATGCCCTTGGGGGTCAGATAGTCAAAACGGCGCTGCGTATCGGTGAACAGCGAATTGCCGCACTCGATGATCGCGTCGCCCTTTTCCAGATGCGGCAGCAATTGCTCGATCATGTCGTCCACCGGCTTGCCGGCCTTGACCATGATGATGATTGAGCGTGGACGCCTTACCGTCTGCACGAACTCGGCCAGATCGTATTTGGCGATGGTCTTGCCATCGAGCCCCTGCGCCTTGGCTTCCGCCACGAATTCGTCAATACGCCCGGCAGACCGGTTGTGGACAGCAATGGTGTAGCCTTTTTCGGCGATGTTGAGGGCCAGGTTGGAACCCATCACAGCAAGGCCGATCAGGCCGATATCCGCTGTCGACATACTAGCAGTCCTTCTGAAGATTTTCGCGTAAGCTACGCGCAACTCACGCCGCGCGGCGCCGAACCTGACCACAATCCGCCGCTCGAAGAAAGCCGCATTCAAGCAATATTTGGGCAAATTCAGCTTCTAGTATGGTAGTTTTTCTTGTTATTTGAGGCAAACCCTCTCGCCTCCCACCCTGTTCGGAGCCAATTTCATGCCCTCTCCCTTTGACTTGTCCGGCAAGCGCGCCCTGGTGACCGGGTCCAGCCGTGGTCTTGGTCTGGCGATGGCCCGGGCACTGGCGGCCGCTGGCGCCACCATCGTGCTCAATGCCCGCGACGCCGTTGCGCTGGGCGCCGCCGCCCAAGATCTGGCGGCCACCGGCGCCAAGGTCAACGCGGTCGCCTTTGACGTCACCAATCGCGACAGCATCAACCAAGCGATCAATCATATCGAGGACGAGATCGGTCCCATCGACATTCTGGTCAACAATGCCGGCATGCAGTTCCGCTCCAGCCTCGAAGCCTTCCCGCCGGAAAAATTCGATCAGCTGATCACCACCAATCTCACTTCGGTATTCAATGTCAGCCAGCCTGTCGCCCGCCACATGATCGCGCGCGGCCGGGGCAAGATCATCAACACCTGCTCGCTGATGTCCGGCTTTGCCCGCGCCTCAATCGCCCCCTACGCCGCCTCCAAGGCTGCAGTCGCCAATCTGACGCGCGGCATGGCGGTCGATTGGGCACCCCATGGCCTGAACGTCAACGGCATCGCCCCGGGTTATTTCGCCACCGAGCTCAACCAGTCGCTGGTAGAGGACCCCAAGTTCAATACCTGGCTCGAAGCCCGCACGCCGATGGGCCGCTGGGGCAAGCCCGATGAACTGGGCGGCGCCGTGGTCTTCCTGGCGTCCGACGCCGCTACCTTTGTCAACGGCCACATCCTTTACGTGGATGGCGCCTTTACCGCGACGGCCTGAGCCATGAGCATTACCCCAGCCCGCATCATCATCGTGATGGGCGTCAGCTCATCGGGCAAATCCACCGTCGGCAACGCCATCGCCCGGCGATTGCATGTCCCGTTCCTTGACGGTGACGGATACCACCCCGAGGCCAATGTCGAAAAAATGCGCGCCGGTATTCCGCTGACCGACGACGATCGCTGGCCCTGGCTGGAACGGCTGGCCGCCGCCCTGCACGAGGCCGCCGAGCGCAAGGACGCCGCCGTGGGCGCCTGCTCCGCCCTCAAGCGGGCCTATCGTGACTTTCTGACCGAACAGGCCGGCGAGCCGATCCTCTTCGTCTATCTCGACGGCAACCGGGAGGTCATTGCCGAGCGCATGGCCAGGCGCAGCCACGAATACATGCCCGCCAGCCTGCTCGACAGCCAGTTCGCCACCCTTGAGGTGCCAGACCCGGCCACCGAAAACGTGCTGACCGTGCCGGTCACCGACAGCGTCGACAAGATCACCCGCACGGTGACCAAATCGCTCACCCACCTCAAGACCTTCAAGCGCTGGCAATAGCCCGGCTCAGCCAGGCCTCTCCGCGCGGCGATAGCCGGTAGCCCACGGTGAGGCTTTCGGTCAGGCCCAGCGACTTGAGCCGGCGGACATTGCTCTTGAACTTGGTCTTCTCCCGCCCAAGCAATTCGGCCAGGTCCTGGGCAGGCGCGCCCGGCCTTTGCCCGATCAATTCCAGTGTGGCTCTCACCCAGGGTGTCGCCCCATCCATCCGTTCAATCGTCTGGGACAGTTCAGCCGCATCCTCGTCGGTCAGGGCAGCTGCGTCGCGCAGTGCCAGCCGAGGGTCAACCCCTAGGTAGCGCAGGCGAATACGATGCAGCGTCCCCTCCCGCTTGCCAAGCATGGCGTCCAACGCCGCCCGGTCGGCATATCCGGCGCGCTTGAGGTCATCGTCGCTGACCGCATTCAGCGCCACGGCATCGACGGCCTCGACGGCCAGCACACCCGCCGATGTCGTGAGCGTCCCCCCCGCCTTGACGGTCGGCCTGACCCAGCGCCGAAATGCGGTGTCCACACGTCCGGCCACGATGGCCTCGAAATCTGCTGCATTGATCAGCATTGTCACTCTCCTGCTTGCGCCACGCGCGCCGTCCGTTGGCTAAATCGTCCCTGGCCATAGGCGACCAAGGCCGCCGCGCTGACCACCACCAGGGCGCCGGCGACCGACCAGGCGTCCAGCGCCACGCCAGCGTGATGTCGAACAGGAAGGCCCAGACGATACCGCTATACTCATAGGCCGCCAGCAGCGAGACCGGCGCACGCGCCACCGCCTCCATCATCAGCACATGCCCCATGCCACCCAGCAGCCCGGCGCCGATCAGCAGCGCGAAGGCGCGGCCATCCAGCTCGGCCCAGCCAAATGCCATGGTGGCCAGTCCGACGATACTGCAGATCACGGCAAAAGACAGCGCGATGCTGGCCGGTGGATCGGTCCGCGTCAGGTCTTTCACCTGCACCCGCGACAGCGCATTGGTTCCCGCCATCGCCAGCCCGGCGGCCACGCCGATCAGCGTTCCCTCCCGCACGGCGTCGCCGACCAGCGACGGGTAGACCATCAGCACAATGCCGATAAAGCCCAGCGCCACGCCGACAAATACCAAGGCGCCCGGCCGCTCCCGCAGCAATGTCATGGCGGCCAGAATCGACAGCATCGGCGCCAGATAGCTCAGCGCCGTCGCCATGCCCACCGACAGATAGGCCAGTGAAATGAAGGAGAAGAACATCACCGCGCAGCCCAGCAGGCCACGGATCAGATGCTTGTGCGGATATCTGGTGCGCAGCGAAGTGCCCAGTTGGCCCCGTATCGCGACGTAGCTCACGATAGGCAGCAGCGCTGCAAAGCTCCGCCAGAACACCAACTGCCCGACTGGCGCCACCTTGGCGGCTTCGTGGATGGCTGCCGACATGGCGGCCATCACCATCAGGGCGAGCGTGGCAAGCCACAGGGCGGTGGTGGAATTGGGCTTGGTCATGAAATGTCTCTGGGAGTTACGCTCTCTATCGACGCGATTTTCCGTCCAGGCAACAAAAAACGGGCCCGCAGGCCCGTCCTGCACTACCCGTACCCGACTCTCACACCAGCATTTCGTCAGGCACCCCGTCACTGCGCGACAGGCTGGCATTGGCGTAGCGGTCGTCCTGGCTCACCTCGGCCCCAGCCCAGTCGGGCAGCGGCACCGGCTGATCCGCCGCATGCAATTCGACTTCGGCCAGCACAAGGCCGGCATGCTTGCCTCCAAACACGTCGACCTCCCAGATCAAATCTCCAATCGGCACCAGATGGCGCACCTTTTCGATCACGTGCGGCGCCGCCATCGCCAGCATTTCGCGGCCATCTTCGATCGGGATGGCATACTCATATTCCGCCCGCACCAGCCCCACGGCGGCCCCCTTGATCGTCACCACCGCCTGCGCGTCATCCCTGGTCCGTACCCGCACCGTCGCCTTGGCATTGGTCGACAGATAGCCCTGCCTTAGCGCCGCGCGCTGCGTTACCAGCGCCTTCCATCCGTCTGATCGCACCAGGAATTTGCGTTCGATTTCAATGCCCATGGCTAAAACCCGAACGCCATCTGGCCCGCCGGCGCCCCCACCGACACGCCCTCCAGCGCCAGCATGCGCAGCTTGGAGAGCGCCCCGCCGGGCGCCGAAAACCCGCCCGGCTTGCCATTGCTCGCCAGCACCCGATGGCATGGAACGATCAGGGGTATCGGATTTGCCCCCATCGCCTGCCCCACGGCGCGCGACAGCGTTACATCGCCCAGCGCCTTGGCCAGGGCGCCATAGCTGGTGGTCTGCCCCCAGCCGCACGCCAGCAGCGCCGCATAGGTCCGGCGATGAAAACCCGGCACCCCGCGCAGATCCAGCGCTACGGTCGAAAAATCCACCGCCGCGCCATCCGCATAATCCTCGATCCGGTTGATCACCGCCTCGATTGCCCGTGTCGGCTCGCCCGCCACCGCCCCATCCCGATTGATCCGCGCCAATAGCGCGGCTCGATCCAGCCCCGGCAATTGCACGCGCGCCACCCCAACATCGGTCCAGCCAATGCCGAATTCTCCCAATGCCGTGTCAAAGATCGTGGTTTCCATGCCCAGACCTTACGGACCTGAGGCGCCGCTTTCCAGCTCCTATCGTGGCGCGTCGCAACACTGCTGACACATGCTGTCAGGCAGCTGCGCCAGCTTCCAAGCCCACCAGCAAGGAGATATCCCCGCATGGCCAAAATCGTCGGCTATATCGCCACCAGCCTGGACGGCTTCATCGCCACGCCCGATGAAAACCTCGACTGGCTCACCAACCAGCCGGACCTTGATCTCGGCGAGCACGATTATCGCACCTTCATCAAGACCATCCGCACCGTGGTCATGGGTCGCGCCACCTATGACTGGATCGCCAATTATCCGGGAGCCTGGGAATACCGGGACCAGCGGGTCATCGTGGTCACCTCGCGCCCCATGGACAACCCCAAGGGGCCACTGGAAACCCGGTCGGATATTGCCGCCCTGATTGCCGAACTGCGCGCCCTCGACGATGGCAATGTCTGGATGCTTGGCGGCGGTAGGCTGCAAATGACCTTCATGCAGCACGATGCGCTCGACGAGATCGAGATCTATGTCATCTCCGAAATCATCGGCGCGGGTATTGCACTGTTTCCCGCCACCGGCCTGCGCGCGTCACCCAGGCTGGTCTCTGCCAAAATGCTGACGCCAGCCTGCGCCCGCCTGCACTATCGCTTCAACTGACCCACTGCTTCAACTGAACGAAAAAAGGCCGCCCGGTGGGGCGGCCTTTTGCGTGTCAACCGATGGACTATTTCTTCAGCGCATCGCGAATGGCGTCTTTGCCTTCGCCGACCTTCTGCTGCACCTTGCCTTCGGCCTTGTCGAGCTTGCCCTCGGCCTGCAGCTTTTCGTTGCCGGTCAGCCCGCCAACAGCATCCTTGATCGCGCCCTTGGCCTGCTTGCCGGCGCCTTCAACTTCATCTTTATGCATGGGAAGCTCCTCTGTAGTGTTTCCCCCAGATAACGGCTGCGCCAGCCAATCGTTCCGTCCCATTGCGCCGGTGCCACACGATTATGTCCCCCCGGGAATCGCCAGTGGTACTTGCGGATAGCGCCCCCTTATTGCCCATCACCTAACCGGTCTGCTACACGGCGCCATGCCCGGACCCATGCCCACGCTCGTCAACTATTTTCCGCCGCTTGAGCCCTACCTCGTTGTGCTGCATCAGGACGACGACATCCTCGTGCTCGACAAGCCGAGCGGCCTGCTCAGCGTGCCCGGCAAGGACCCTTCGCTGTGGGATTGCCTGGAGCACCGCGCCCGCCAGACCTGGCCGACCGCCGGCATGTGCCACCGCCTCGACAAGGATACCTCGGGCGTGCTGGTGATGGCGCTCAACAAGCGCGCCCATGGCCGCATCGGTAGCCAGTTCGAGCACCGCCAGACCACCAAATCCTACATCGCCCGCGTCGCCGGCATTATCGAGGCCGATTCCGGTCTGGTCGATCTGCCGCTGGCCACCGATTGGAACAACAAGCCGCGCCAGCGCGTCGACCATGAAAACGGCAAGCCCTCGCAGACCGAATGGACGGTGCTGGAGCGCGAGGCCGACGCCACCCGCGTGCGGCTGCATCCGCTGACCGGCCGCACACATCAGCTCAGGGTTCACATGAAGGCCATCGGCCATGTGATTCTGGGTGATGCGTTTTATGCCGATGCCGACGCCCTGGCCGCGGCTGATCGGCTGCAATTGCATGCCGCCGAACTGGGCTTCACCCATCCCAGCACCGGCGCGTTCATGACCTTCGTGGCACCGACCCCATTCTAGGCCTCGCCGAGATAGCCCACTTCGATGCGCTGGAACAAATGGCCCGGCTTCATCGTCGCCAGCCAGGTGCGAAATTCGGCCACATCCTTGAACCCGGCGCGTTGCGCCTCGGCCTCTGTCACATCCTCGGGCGCCATATCGTCGATCGCCTTGATCGCCAGCAGCCCTACCTTGGTCTTGAGCGTGCCGCCTGCCTTGACCGTCGGTCGGCTCCAGCGGCGAAAGATCAGATCGACCTTGCCCGCCTTGATCTCTTCGAGCAGCGCAGCCTTGAGCAACATCAGCCCAGCACCGCCGTTGCCAGCATTTCCACCTTCAGTCCCTTGGCCAGCAATTCCTTGACCACCACGGTCGCGCGCACCGGAAACGGCTGCTGGAAGAACTCGGCATAGACCGCATTCATGCCCTTGGCGTCTGCACTGTCGATCAGGAACACCTGCACCTGCACGATATTGGCCAGCGTACCGCCTGCTGCCCGGATCGCAATTTCCAGATTCTGCAGCGTCCGCCGCGTCTGCTCTTCAATACCGCCCGGCACGATCTCGCCACTGTCCGGATCCTCGGCAATAGCCACCAGCCACACCTGATTGCCAGCCTTGATCGCATCACTTACCGGCGACGCCGAGGGGGCAATTCCTGTCCTGATCTGCTCAATCATGCTCATCCTGTCGATTGCTGTTTGCTGGGTGTAAGAGGTGCCTATACCCTAGCACCGCCAACCGTGCCTGCCCAAGCCGCGGCGGCAAAAAATCGGTCAGTATTCGTGACTTGTGTCGGGCGCGCGTCGGTGAGACCATATCCTCGCGCAAGTTCGCGCAGGTCATTAGACACGTGATTATTATATGCCAGCCCAGAAACCAACCAGCCTTGCCGCGCTTATCGCCCAGTTCCGTAAACAGGTCGCCAATTACGAGATCATGATGCGGGATGGCCTGGACAGCGTAGCCGCTGTCCGCAACACCTATGGCCCGGCGCTCGAAGCCCTGCAAAGCCCGCCAATAGCCACGACGCCGGCAGACACCGTCGCGGCCCTGCTTTACCTGCTCGACTTTGGCAATCTGCCCCCGGCCGATGAAGCCATCCTGCGCGCCGCCATCCCCGGCATAGCGCCCGAATTGGCATCCACCCTTGGCTCGATGCCGCTGCCGAATTATCAGCCAGGCCGCCTGATGGAAAGCTGAACCGCACCGCGCCACAGCGCGTCCGCGTGATGGTTGATGCTCGGCCACGTCATTATGGTGCGGGCGGCGGGACTTGAACCCGCACGGGGATACCCCCTCCGGATTTTAAGTCCGGTGTGTCTACCATTCCACCACGCCCGCAGCGCATCGGCGATTAGCACGCTCCCCGAGCTGTGCCAACGCTGTTAGGCGATTCCCGCTCAGCAGAATGCGCCGCCCGACCAGAGGGCGTCCCGGGGACGCACTACGCAGCGGTCCTCGCCCGCGCCATCCCGACAGCCAAGGTCCGTGCACGCATTGGTCCACGCCCCGACCTCCGGTGACAATTGCTTGTTTTCGCAGCAATACCGTGCAGGATGCATACGTCATTCCTGCATGGAGAGCGCACATGTACCAGCACATTCTGATCGCCACCGATGGCTCGGACCTGGCCACCAAGGGTCTAGAACAGGGCCTGAAGCTGGCCAAGGCGCTGGGGGCGAAAGCGACGGTGCTGACGGTGTCAGAACCGCTGAGCGAGCAGATGGCAAATGCGGCACGGCTGGGCGGCATCGGAGATCCCGTCGGGCGCTACGACCAGCAGATCGACACCGTCATGCGGGAACGCTTCACTGAAATCGAGAAACGCGGCACCGAACACGGTGTCGCCGCGACGCTGGCCCATGAAATTGACGGATTTCCGGCCGAGGCAATCATCAGGTACGCCAAACTCAATGGCTGTGACCTCATCGTGATGGCCTCGCACGGTCGCCGTGGCATGCAAAAGCTGCTGCTGGGCAGTCAGACAGCTGAGGTGCTGGCCCACACCACCATTCCCGTCCTCGTCGTCCGCTAGAGGCTGCCCCGGTCGCAGGTTGGACGATCGAGCGTTCCCCGCCGAGACGGGGGACGTCCCTCAGTCGGTCCCGCCGCTGATCGGGGCGACATAGGCGACGTCCAGATCCCACGGAAAGAAGATCCAGGTGTCCTGGCTGACTTCGGTAATGAAGGTGTCCACCATCTCGCGGCCCTTTGGCTTGGCATAGACCGTGGCGAAATGCGCGTTCGGCAGCATCTCGCGAACCACGCGGGCAGTCGATCCGGTATCGACCAGATCGTCCACGATCAGCACCTTGGCGCCGGAAACGGCCAGATCACGCACCGATTGGCTGATCTCCTTGAGCACCTGGATGCCGCCCTTGTTCTGGTGGTCATAGCTCTTGACCGCCACGGTCTCGACGGTGCGGATATTGAGCTCGCGCGCCACGATGGCTGCGGGCACCAGGCCGCCACGGGCAATGGCCACGACCGCATCGAACGGCCCCATGGTGGCCAGACGCCAAGCCAGGGCCCGGCTGTCGCGGTGAAACTGGTCCCACGTTACCGGGAACGACTTCTGGTTGGGATCGCTCAAACTGTCTCTCCTGCACCGGCGTCACGCGCCCGGTTGAATTTTCGGAAGGCCGTTGTGTAGCAAAGCTGAGGCGCTGCGCCAATCAGTCTTCTGCCGGTGCGGCAATGCCGGCCTTGGCATGAGCCGCCGCCACCATCGCCCGCACCTTGGCTGCCGCCTCTTCCAGCCGGGCCGGGTCGGACGAGCGCAGCACCAGTTCGGTCATGATCCGATCCTGGCCCATTTGCGGGTAGCTGCCCATTTTGACGTCCGGGTATTCGGCCTGCAGCTCGCCCAGCGGCCCGCCGACCGTGCCCTCGCCCACCAAGGCCTTGACCGTCACCGACAGCACCTTCTTGCCGCCCCTCAGCGTCGGCACCAGCGCTTCAAGCATGGCCCTCATGATCACCGGCACCCCGGCCATCACATGCACATTGTCGATCCGGAAGCCCGGCGCGGCGCTGACCGAATTCACGATCAGGTCGGCGCCTTCCGGAATCCGCGCCATGCGCAGCCGGGCTTCGTTGACCTCGGTCCCGGTCTGCTTCCAGCGCGACTCGAGCATTTCGCGGGCCAGCGGATTGATCGGCAGTGCCACGCCAAAGGCCTTGGCCACCGCATCGGCGGTGATGTCGTCATGGGTCGGCCCGATGCCGCCAGTGGTAAACACATAAGTGTAGCGCACCCGCATGGCGTTGAGCGCGTCGACGATTTCGTCGGTCTCGTCGCTGACCACCCGCACTTCCTTGAGCTCGATCCCCAGATCGGTGCAGAAATCGGCGGTCGCGCCAATGTTGACGTCCTTGGTCCGCCCCGAGAGGATTTCATCGCCGATCACCAGAAGGCCGGCGGTTACGCTGTCTGCGCTGGGCATGGATTGTTCCCTGAATATGAGGGATCAGCAATGCCCGGGTGCGATTACCGCGTCAAGCGGCGCTGTTGGTCTTCCAATCACGCTCCAGTGCGCCTATTTTCGGCGCACCAATTGGAGTTCTAGATGATTACCTTTGTCGACGCCCCTGCCAAAGCCCGCCGTACCGCCGGCGTCATCCCGCTGCATGGGGCGGAAGGATTTGCGGGCATGCGCAAGGCTGGCGCCCTCACCGCCCAGGCGCTCGACATCCTCACCGACTATGTCGAGCCCGGCGTGCCCACTGCCACCATCGACAAGATCGCCTACGAATTCGCCCGCGACAACGGCGCCGTACCGGCCACCCTGTTCTACAAGGGCTACCGCCACTCGCTGTGCACCTCGATCAACCACGTGGTCTGCCACGGCATCCCCGACGAGCGTGCCCTGCGCGACGGCGACATCGTCAATATCGATCTCACCCTGGTGGTCGATGGCTGGCATGGCGATTCGAGCCGCATGTACCCGGTCGGCGAAATTTCCCGCAAGGCCGAACGCCTGATCGAAATCACCTATGCCAGCCTCGAGGCCGGTCTGGCCGCTGCCATACCGGGCAACACCACCGGCGATATCGGCCACGCCATCCAGACCCTGGCCGAGGCTGAACGCATGAGCGTGGTGCGTGATTTCGTCGGCCACGGCCTGGGCCAGCTGTTCCATGACGAGCCCAATATTCTCCACTTCGGCAAGCCGGGCACCGGCGTACCGCTCAAGCCGGGCATGATCTTCACCATCGAGCCGATGATCAATCTGGGCCGGCCCGACGTGAAAATTCTTTCCGATGGCTGGACCGCCGTCACCCGTGACCGCACCCTGTCGGCGCAGTGTGAGCACTCCATCGGCATCACCGAAACCGGCCATGAGATTTTCACCCTGTCGCCGGGCGGATTGTTCAATCCGCTGGCCGTGCGGGCCGCCTGATGAGCGACCGGCCCGACGAACTCGCCGAGGCCGGCTTTCCAGCGCCCGATACGGGCGTCGACGACCATGCCGGCCATCGCCAGCGGGTGCGCGAACGCTTCCTCAAGGTGGGGGGTGACGCGCTCGAAGATTACGAACTGCTCGAACTGGCCCTGCAACTGGCCATTCCCCGGCGCGACACCAAGGCGCTGGCCAAGACGCTGCTGCGCGAATTCGGTTCGTTTTCCGGCGTCTTCACCGCCAGCCAGGCGCGTCTGGCCACTATCAAGGGGCTGGGCCCCACCACCATTGCCCATCTCAAGGTGATCCAGGCCGTCGCCGCCCGCTTCGGTCGCGACAGGATCGATTCCGCCCAACCCATATTGTCGTCCTGGTCGCAACTGATCGAGTACTGCAACAGCCAGATGGCCTATCAGAGCATCGAGCAGTTCCGCATTCTGTTTCTGGACAAGAAAAACCGGCTGATCGCCGATGAGGTGCAGCAGACCGGCACCGTCGATCACACCCCCGTCTATCCGCGCGAGGTGATCCGCCGCACGCTCGAACTCTCCGCTACCGCCATCATCCTGGTGCACAATCACCCCTCGGGTGACCCGGCTCCCTCGTCCGCCGATGTGCGCATGACCAAGGACATCAACGACATCGCCAGGCCACTCGGCATCACGTTGCACGATCACATCATCATTGGCAAAACCGGCCACGCCTCGCTGCGCGGCCTCAAGCTACTCTGATGGCGCGCCTTGCGCTGGCACCTTTTTCGCGCCGCTGAACCGGTCAATCACCTGCTGCGCCATGCGGAAACCCGCTTTGAGCTGCTGGTTGGCCTTGATCCGGGCCCGGGCCTTCTGAAAGCTCTGATGGGCAATGACAATCAGCCCACCGCGCCAGTTGAGCCCGATATAGTGCTGCCGCAGCGGCAGCTGCACATTGCACCAATGGCGCTTTTCGTCGGTGAAACCGGCGCCCATATCGAACACGGCAATGCCTTGGTCGAAAACGCTCTGCATGACCCGCAACAGGCATTGCTTGCCCGGTGAGCCGTTCTGGATCGCCGGGTCATCGCTCATTGAGGAAATCAGGCAGAACATACGGTCATTGTGCACCACATTGTAGCGCACCGCGACCGTGTCGCCATTCAGCCGCAGCACGTGCAGCCGTACATCGACCCCGGAATCGGGAGCCGCTATCGCCTGATAGAAACCGGTCAGCCGATCATACACAAAAGTGTCGCGAATCCCCTGCGCCTGGAACCGAGCCGAGCGTTGCTGGAACATCGTTGCAATGGCCCGCTCGGTGGCGCCGCCATTGCGGATCTCCTCAAAACTGACCGCGCCCATGGCATTGAGCCGGTCGCCCTGCTGCCGGTCATGCTTGCGCCGCGACTTGCTGCGCTGCAGCCGGTCACACGCCTCCCAGCTGCCATATTCGGAGCGATACAGCGTCTCGACGGCGAGCGCGCTGCCCAGCTCGTCAAACAGCCCCTCATGCCCGCCCACCACCATGGGGATCGAGCGCAGGTAGATCATGTCCGCGCCCCTGAGGGCCCCGGTCATCGCCGCCCACAAAGCCTTGCGGCCCGCCGGTCCCATCCGCGCCAGCCGCTCATAATCGGCCACCGGCGCATAGCAGCCCGCATTGGCGCCCGGAAACCAGGTCAGGATCGGCTGGCCATAAACGCGCTTGCGATGCAGCGGCAACAGGGCCACCGCCACGCCATCGACCTGCCCCACCACATAGCGCTGGTCAGCCGGTGCAATGCCGCGCTGAGTGACCCAGGTCCGGATAAAATCGAAACTCTGCCCCGGCGATTCGATGGCCGTGCGCGTCAATGCCCGCCACACATCCTCGACCTCGGCAATCTCATGGCTCACCGCAACGCTGATCACCATGGGCATTATCGCAGCCGAAACCCCATCGCCGGCCAGAGTGGCGGATGGCGGCATTGTCGGGTCCAGCGCTGGCAACACGGTTTCACTCATGCAGCGCAGTGTGCCGCCCCCGGGTAAATCAGGACTGAACCGGAACCGGAAAAATCACGTATCTGTGACCACGGTTAAGCGGCCATTACCGCTCAGCCGAAATTGGCAAGTGCCGGGAAGGTCTCAAGAAACCAGTAGGATAGCCGGCTGAAATTGCCGGTCAGGAACAGCACGCCGGTGAGCACCAGCAGGCCGCCCATCACCCGCTCAACCGTCTGCAGATGGCGCTTGAAGCCCTGGAAGAATGCCAGGAACGGCCCCACCGCAATGCCGGCCAGAAAGAACGGCACGCCCAGCCCCAGCGAATACAGGCCCAGCAACCCGGCCCCTTCCCAGGCCGTGCCCTTGCTCGCCGCTACCGACAGCACTGCCGCCAGCACCGGCCCGATGCAGGGCGTCCAGCCGATGGCAAAGGCCAGGCCGAGCAGAAAGCCGCCCAGTGGCCCGCTGGCCACCCCCGGCCCCTGGTGCCGCATCTGCCGGTCGAGCAGGCCGATGCGATAGACGCCCAGGAAATGCAGGCCCATGGCGATGATCAGCACGCCGGCAATCGGCGTCAGGATCGGCAAGGCCTGCCGAAACACCTGGCCAAAGGCCGTCGCTGTGGCGCCCAGCAGGACGAACACCACGGTAAAGCCGAGAATGAAGAACAGCGACGTGAACGCCACCCGGCGTTGCAGGGCCCCGGCAGTGGTGCCCTCATCGCGCAGCTGGTCAAAGCTCGCGCCACTCATATAGGTGAGATAAGGCGGCACCAGCGGCAGCACGCATGGCGACAGAAAGCTCAGCACGCCGGCGCCGAACACCAATGGCAATGAAAATTCCAAGATGACGCTCCCGTTTGCGGTGTTGTTCTACCGCGTCGGCCCGTCAATGCAATGCGCCCGATGTCACATCGCCCCTTCGTGAAGCGGGCCGCCCGAACGCGCGCCCCATGCCGCCGGATTCAGCCGCGCGCGATCACCTGGTAAAACCCGCGCAGCATCTGGCGGCAGTTTGCCAGCGTCGCGCCGATCACCGCGAACGGCCCCGGCGGATCGACGTAATCGCGCAGCATCCGCTCGGCGAGCCGATAGCCCTCGCGCACAATGCGGCGCTCATCAAGCGGCAGACCAATCGACGGAACTCGCATCACGCCCTCCCAGATATGGTTGACGAAACCTTAACGCAGACCCACGCCGGAGTCCGCTGCGATGCCGCTTTATGGTTTACGCCGCGATCCTGGCCCGGCATCGTTGAGGGCCTGGGCCCGCAACCGCCCCCCGCACAAGCATTGCTGCCCGGTCACCTCCACCCTTGCCCTAACCCCCTGCCCGCTATATTCCAGCCTCATCCCTGCCGGCTGAGGTATTGCTGCCATGACCACGCGACCGATCCGCATCGCCCCGTCCATCCTTTCGGCCGATTTCAGCCGGCTCGGCGAAGAAGTCGCGGCGATTGACGCGGCCGGCGCCGACTACATCCATGTCGATGTGATGGATGGCCATTTCGTGCCCAATATCAGCTTTGGCCCGCTGGTCATGGCATCGGTGCGCAAGATCACCAGCAAGCCGTTCGACGTGCATCTGATGATTGCCCCGGTCGATCTCTATATCCCCGCCTTCGCCAGGGCCGGCGCCGATATCATCACCGTCCATGTCGAAGCTGGCCCGCATCTGCATCGCACCATTCAGGCCATCAAGGCCGAGGGCAAGAAGGCCGGCGTCGCCATCAATCCGGCCACCCCCGTCTCCGCCCTCGAGAATGTGATCGGCGATATCGACCTGTTGCTGATCATGTCGGTCAATCCCGGCTTCGGCGGCCAGAGCTTCATTCCCGAATCGCTGAACAAGCTGCGCCAGGCACGCGCGCTGATCGGCGACCGCGCCATCGATCTCGAAGTCGATGGCGGCATCACCCCCGACAATGCCCGCGCCGTAGCCGAAGCAGGCGCCAATGTCTTTGTCGCTGGCTCCTCGGTATATGGCGGCAATGACGCAGCCACCTACGCCCCCCGCATTGCCGCCATCCGTACTGCGGCCTCCACCCGCCTCGCCTGAATCAATTATTGAACCCGAAAGCCTAAGCCCATGATCCCGCGCTATTCCCGCCCCGAAATGGTGTCCATCTGGTCCGCCGAAACGCGCTTTGCCATCTGGTTCGAGATCGAGGCCCACGCCACCACCAAGCTCGCCGAACTGGGCGTGGTCCCCAAAGAGAGCGCCCAGAACATCTGGGACGTGATGAATGCCCGCAAGGCCGAGCACGGCGATTACGGCTTTGACGTCGCGCGCATCGACGAGATCGAGCGCACCACCAAGCACGACGTCATTGCCTTCCTGACCCACCTCAGCGAAATCGTCGGCCCCGACGCCCGCTTCGTGCACCAGGGCATGACCTCCTCGGACATTCTCGACACCACCCTCTCGGTGCAGATGGCTCGCGCCGCCGACCTGCTGATTGCCGATTGCGATGCCCTGCTCGCCGCCCTCAAGCGCCGCGCCTATGAGCACAAGGACACCATCACCATCGGTCGCAGCCACGGCATCCACGCCGAGCCGACCACCTTCGGCGTCAAGCTGGCCGAGGCCTATGCCGAGTTCACCCGCAACCGCGCCCGCCTTGTCGCGGCCCGCGCCGAAATTGCCACCTGCGCCATCTCCGGCGCCATTGGCAGCTTTGCCAATATCGATCCGCAGGTCGAAGAATATGTCGCCGAAAAGCTCGGGCTTTCCATCGAGCCGGTGTCGACCCAGGTGATCCCGCGCGACCGCCACGCCATGTTCTTCGCCACGCTGGGCGTCGTCGCCAGCTCCATTGAGCGCGTTGCCGTCGAAATCCGCCATTTGCAGCGCACCGAAGTGCTCGAAGCCGAGGAGTTCTTCTCTCCCGGCCAGAAGGGCTCTTCAGCCATGCCGCACAAGCGTAACCCGGTGCTGACCGAAAACCTCACCGGCCTCGCCCGCCTCGTGCGCGGCATGGTCACCCCGGCGCTGGAAAACGTGGCGCTCTGGCACGAGCGCGATATCTCGCACTCCTCGGTCGAGCGCATGATCGGCCCCGACGCCACCGTCACCCTCGACTTTGCGCTGGCCCGCCTCACCGGCGTCATCGACAAGCTGGTGGTCTATCCCGAAAACATGCGGAAAAACCTCGACCTGCTGGGCGGGTTGCATAATTCCCAGCGCATGCTGCTGGCGCTGACCCAGGCCGGCTATAGCCGCGAAGACAGCTATGCCGCCGTGCAGCGCAATGCCATGAAGGTGTGGGCCATGCAGGGCGACCGCGCCGGCCAGTTCGCAGCCAACCTCAAGAACGACCCCGAAGTGACTCTGAGCGATGCGCAAATCGACGCCATGTTCGATGACGCCTATCACCTCAAGCACGTCGACACGATTTTCCGGCGTGTCTTCGGCGCCTAGACCTTGATCACCTACGCCCGCGAAAACGGCCTGACGGCCGCCGACTACATTGCCTGCGTGGGCGCCACCACTCTGGGCCAGGGGCGTCCCCTGGCCAATCCCGACCGCATCCAGGCCATGCTCGATAACGCCGACCTGCTGATCACTGCGCGCGATGCCGGTGGTGCGCTGCTCGGCCTGTTGCGCGCCATCACGGATTGGCACTGGGTCTGCTATTGCATCGACCTGGCGGTGATCGAGGGGCAACAGGGCAAGCATATTGGCCAGACCCTGCTCGATACCGCCACTGAGTTGCTCGGCCCAAAAATCAGCATAGTCTTGCTTTCCAAACCCGATGCCGAAGGGTTTTACCGCCATATTGGCATGACAGAGCCCATGGCAGCCTTCATGCGTCCAAGGATAGACCGCTCATGAAACTCGCTGACGCCGACATCCTGATCCTGCCCGGCCTCGGCAATTCCGGCCCCGGCCATTGGCAAGTGCGCTGGGCCGAGCGCATGCGCACCGCGGCCATTGTAGAACAGGCCGATTGGGATGAACCCGACCTCGATGACTGGGTCGCCACCATTGATCAGGCCTGTCGTCTGACCACGCGCCCGGTCGTGCTGATTGCCCACTCGCTGTCCGTCACGGCTGTGGCGCACGCCGCCCCCCGCCTGCCCGACAATGTGAGCGGCGCGTTTCTCGTTGCCCCCACCGACGTCGAACTGAGCCCCGCTGCCCCCGAAGAGGTGCATGGCTTCCGCCCGATCCCGCGCGATCCATTCCCGTTTCCGTCCATGCTCGTTGCCTCCAGCAACGACCCCTATGTATCGCTGGAACGGGCCGTGGAATTTGCCAATTGCTGGGGCTCAGACTTCCATCAGGCTGGCGAAGCCGGCCACATCAACCTGGAGTCGGGCCACGGCCCCTGGCCGGAAGGCCTGCTGATGTTCACCCGGCTGATGCAGCGGCTCTAGCCTGGCTTCTTCCGGATCGCCGCCAGTTTGCCACCGTCAACCAGCTCGCCTGCAGCATGGTGCTGGCAGCCGCCATATCCCGCCGCTTACCATCAAGACCCGGCCTCGCGCGCGGCGAGAAGGTGGCGGTGCACCCTTAAAAAAGGGGAGCCGATCTTGCGACCGGCTCCCAGCAGAATCCATCCTGGCGCTATGGCTAGAACTCTTTGCCCAGCTTGCGGTCGATCGACCATGCTCCGCCGCCATAGGCCGCAAACAGCGCCGTCGCCCCGGTCCAGTACAGCGAGGCGAAATTGGCCTTGCCCTGCACCTGCGTCAGGAATGCGCCACCACCATCTGCCAGCCGGCGCAAGGCGTCTGCCGTGAAATACTGCGCGGCGCCGGGCGATTTGAGCAGTTCAATGCCCGCCTCGGTCAGAAATGTCGGGCCATAGGGGTGGGTGTAGTGAAACCACAGGGTAACGGCCAACATCACGGTATTGGCCAGTGCCATGGGCCGCGTCAGCAGACCGAAGGCGATGCAGAGACCGCCCACCAGATTGACCAGGCCCAGCACGGGCGACCAGAACCAGCCCGGATAGAAATTCAGGCTTTCCACAAACCCGGCCATGGCCATGGGATTGCCCATCTTCACCCAGCCTTCATACGCCAGGACCAGGCCGACGGCGAGCCGCAAGGCGACCCAGGCGAAGGGCTTGGCAAAGCCATCATAGAAGTTATCAAGAAACGGAAAAATCAGCCGCTGTTGCGATGAGTAGAGGGGATCGCCTGCCCGATTTTTGACGCTATCAGTCATAGTATGTGTCCTCCCAATGCCCCAGAATATAGTCAGCCGTGGCGGCACAACTTTGTGCCAGATCAAAAACCAGCGCGAAATTTCCAAAAAAAAAGAGCCGGTCACGCGACCGGCTCCTCCAGATTTCGTTTTAGCAGAACGCTCAGCCTTCTGCGGCGACCTGCTCATTGGCGGTCTGCGTCAGCTGCAGCATCTTGGCGCGAATCACGTCCTCGCCAATGCTCAGCCCCTTGGCCTTGATATCGCCCGCCACCTTGCGGAACACATCCTCGTCGCCGGCTTCCTCGAAGTCGGCTGCCACCACTTCGGCCGCATAGGCGGTCGCTGCCTCCCCGGTATGGCCCAGCAGTTCGGCAGCCCAGATGCCGAGCAGCTTGTTGCGCCGCGCCTCAGCCTTGAACCTGGTTTCAGCGTCGAAGGCAAACTTGGCTTCCTGCCCCTTCGCCCGATCCTCAAACTGCTTCATGCCACTCTCCGCTCGCTTTGATAGCTCCGCCCTGCCGGGCGCTCATGCATCGACATAGGCGGTTCATCCGGCCAAATCAACGCCTCCTCCAGCGCTGCGACCACATGCTCAGGCAAGGCCTGCTCGGGTTGCCATCACCCGCGCCAATGCAATAGAGCTTGCTTTTTAGTCGGGTTCTGGCACATGAAGCGGCCAAATCCTCCTCTCTCCCCAATGGTCCGGATTCGCAATGAACCGTCGTCGCAAAATCTACGAGGGCAAGGCCAAGATCTTGTTCGAAGGTCCTGAGCCCGGTACTCTGGTTCAGTATTTCAAGGACGACACCACCGCTGGTGATGGCGCCCGTCATGAAATCATCGACGGCAAGGGCGTGCTGAACAACCGAATCTCGGAGTTCATCTTCACCAAGCTGAACGGTTTGGGCATTCCCACGCACTTCATTCGGCGCATGAACATGCGCGAGCAACTGATCAAGGAAGTGGAGATCATTCCGCTTGAGATCATCGTGCGCAATTTTGCCGCCGGCTCGCTGGTCAAGCGCCTGGGCCTTGAGCCCGGCACCCAGTTGCCCCGCTCGATCATCGAGTTCTGCTACAAGGACGATGCGCTGCATGACCCCATGGTCAGCGAAGAGCACATCACCGCCTTCGGCTGGGCCACCCCGGCTGAACTCGACGACATCATGAGCCTGGCCATCCGGGTCAACGACTTCCTCACCGGCCTGTTCATGGGCGTCGGCATCCAACTGGTCGATTTCAAGATCGAATGCGGCCGCCTCTATGAAGGCGACCTGATGCGCATCGTGCTGGCTGACGAGATCAGCCCCGATAGCTGCCGGCTGTGGGACGTCAAGACCCGCGCCAAGATGGACAAGGACCGCTTCCGCGAAAACCTGGGCGGTCTGATCGAAAGCTACCGCGACGTCGCCCAGCGCCTTGGCATTCTGGTTGAAACCGAAAACGCGCTGACCACTGGTCCGCGTCTCGTTCAATAGTCCGGGAGCAGACCCCATGAAAGCCCGTGTAACCGTCACACTCAAGGCCGGCGTCCTCGATCCGCAGGGTCAGGCCATCGAAGGTTCGCTCAAGACTCTGGGGTTTCCCGGTGTCGCCTCGGTCCGCCAGGGCAAGGTCTTTGATCTTGTTTTGGAGGGAACCGATGTGGCGGCCGCGCGTTCTCAGATCACCAGCATGTGTGACAAGCTGCTGGCCAACACGGTGATCGAAAACTACGCGATCGAAATCTCAAATTAACGCCTGACGGCGATAACTAATAGTGCGCCACTCTAGGGCGCCGGACCCTTTGCTATGCTCAAATCTGTCGCCCTCTCGGTCATGTTTTTCGCCACCCTAGGCCTAATGTTCGCCGCCTACGCCTCGGTGCCGGTCTAACAGCTCTCCGCCGCCGACAGCCGCATCGCGGCGCGCACCAGGCCACAAACGCGCGCGTGCCCGGGCCGCAGCGGCACTGATCGCGTCCCGGCATCGGCTTGATGGTGCGCAGGCGTTAGCAAACTGCTTACCAGTCAAATAGCTAGCTTGCGCCTGCTGGCCGCTGTTTACCCGCTGGCGTTGCTCCTCCCGCTAATATGCCCGGCATCAGCGGAGTGTGGACAATGACAGCCGACAACAAGCGTCTCGACTGGGTGGACATGGCCAAGGGCCTGTCCATCATTCTGGTGGTGATGATGTATGCCGCCGCCAGCGTTGGCGAGGACACCGGTCGCGTCGGCGCCTTCCACTGGGCAATCGCCTTTGCCACCCCGTTCCGAATGCCCGAATTTTTCCTGATTTCTGGCCTGTTCCTGTCGCAGGTGATCGATCGCCCATGGCGCGCCTTTGCCGACCGTCGGGTGGTCCACTACCTCTATTTCTATGGCCTGTGGGCGCTCATCCACATCGTCTTCAAGGTTGGCCTGCTGGCCACCGATCCGCTGGGTGCCGTCGAGCAACTCGCCTGGGCCTTGATCCAGCCCTATGGCGTACTGTGGTTCATCTACATGCTGGCCGTGGTCAGCGCCGCCACCAGGATGCTGCACAGCCTGCGCGCGCCCGTCTGGGCCGTCTTCGCCGTGGGCGCCGTTCTGCAAATGGCCGCGATCCACACCGGCAGCTACGCCATTGACCAGTTCGCCGCCTATTTTGTGTTCTTTTACGCCGGCTTCGTGCTCGCGCCCCAGCTGTTCCGCCTCACCGACTGGGCCACCAGCAATATCGCACTGACCCTGGTCGGCCTGGCGGTCTGGCTGATTGTTCACACCGCGCTGGTGTTCTCCCCCGGCTTTGCCATCGATCCTGTCCACCCGGTCATGGGCCTGGCCGGCCTGCCCGGCGTGCATCTGATCTTGGCGCTGCTCGGCACCGCCGCCCTCTGCGTCATTGCCGCCCTGCTCACCCGCCTGCCCATGATGGATTGGCTGCGCTGGATGGGTAGCCAGTCCCTGATCGTCTATGTCGCCTTCGTGCTGCCCATGGGCATTGCCCGCACCCTGCTGATCAAGCTCGGTCTTGTCGAACCCACGCTCTTGACCTTCCTGACCATGGCCGTGGCGATCATTTCCCCGCTCGTGCTGCTCTGGCTGGTGCAGCGTACCGGCTTCGGCAGGTTCCTGTTCGAGCGTCCCGCCTGGGCCCACCTGCCCGGCACCGCACGACGGCGCGAGCAGGGACAGGCCAACCCGGCCGAGTAGCGGCGCCGTGGCGCTGGCGAGGCTCGGGCCGCGATATCCCATCACGGCCCTTGCCTTTTCCGCCAAGACTCACCAAAAGAGCCTCGCAACTCCTGACATAGCGAGGAATAGCCGATGAAAGCCGCTGTCATCGTCTTCCCTGGACTCAATCGTGACCGCGACATGATCGCGGCGTTGACCAAGGTATCGGGCACCGCCCCGGCCATAGTCTGGCACCAGGATACCGAACTGCCCGATGTCGACCTGATCGTCATCCCCGGCGGCTTTTCCTATGGCGATTATCTGCGCTGTGGCGCCATCGCCGCCCGCTCGCCGATCATGGATCAAGTCCGCGCCCGCGCCGAGCAGGGCACCAAGGTGCTGGGCGTCTGCAATGGCTTCCAGATCCTGATCGAAGCCGGTCTGCTGCCCGGCGCGCTGATGCGCAACACCTCGCTCAAATTCGTCTGCCGCGAGGTCAAGCTCGAGGTCATCAATGCCGACACCGACTTCACCCGCGGCTACACAAAGGGCCAGATTATTCGCTGCCCCGTGGCCCATCATGACGGCAATTATTTTGCCGACGCCGAGACGCTCAAGCGTCTCGAGGGTGAAGACCTGGTGGCCTTCCGCTACGCCGAAGGCACCAATCCCAATGGCTCGCTGCACGACATTGCCGGCATTCTCAACGCGCGCAAGAACGTGCTCGGCCTGATGCCACACCCCGAAAACCTCATTGAGGCCGCCAATGGCGGCACTGATGGCCGGGCTCTGTTTACCGGCCTGCTCGGCCAGGCCGCCTGAAATGCAGCGCACCCGCCCTCTGTCGGGTATGCTGCACGCCATCTTCCCCCTGCCCCTTTTCTGGAGGGACCACCATGCCTGAAACCGCCGCTCACGCGAGCATTGCCATTCTGGTTTTTGATGGCGTTGAAGAGCTGGATTTTGTCGGTCCCTGGGAAGTGTTTTCCATGGCCAAACAGCTCGGTGCACCACTCGATGTGTTCACTGTTGGCTGGCCCGATACGGCCATCACCTGCGCCAAGGGCCTCAAGATCACCGCCGACCATGCCTTTGCCGACAAGCCCCGCGCCGATGTCGTTCTGGTTCCCGGCGGCAAGGGCACCCGCCAGCTGGCCCAGGACGATGTCTTCAACGCCGAATTGCGCAGTTATCTGGCGCAGGCCAAATGGCAGACCTCGGTGTGCACCGGGTCCGCGCTGCTGGCGCGCGCCGGTTTCCTCGAAGGGCGCCAGGCCACCACCAATCGCAGCGCGCTGGACTTTCTGCGCGCCCATGCGCCGCACACCTATATTCTCGACCAGCGTTTCGTGCATGACGGCAATATCGTCACCAGCGCCGGTGTCTCAGCCGGCATCGACATGACCCTGTGGCTGGTGGGGCATCTGTTCGGCGAAGACATGGCCCGCTCCACCCAGACCCACATGGAATATTTTCCAGAGCCGCCCTACGGAAACCCAGCCTGATGACCAACCCCAATGACATCGTGATTACCCCTGAACTCGTTGCCGACCATGGCCTCAAGCCCGACGAGTACCAGAAGATTCTCGATCTGATCGGGCGCACGCCAACCTATACCGAGCTGGGCATCTTCTCGGCGATGTGGAACGAGCACTGCTCCTATAAATCCTCCAAGAAGTGGCTGAAGACCCTGCCGACCACCGGCCCCCGGGTCATTCAGGGCCCGGGCGAAAACGCCGGCGTCGTTGATATCGGCGATGGCCAGGCCGTGATCTTCAAGATGGAATCGCACAACCATCCGAGCTTCATCGAGCCCTATCAGGGCGCCGGCACCGGCATGGGCGGCATTCTGCGCGACGTCTTCACCATGGGCGCGCGCCCGGTCGCCGCGATGAACGCGCTGCGCTTTGGCGCCGTCGACCATGAAAAGACCCAGCACCTGGTTTCCGGCGTCGTGGCGGGCATTGGTGGTTATGCCAATGCCTTTGGTGTGCCCACGGTGGGCGGCGAAGTCGAATTCGACGCCAGCTATAACGGCAATATTCTGGTCAATGCCTTCGCGGCGGGCCTGGCCGATACCGACAGCATCTTCCTGTCCGAAGCCAAGGGCGTTGGCCTGCCAGTGGTCTATCTCGGCGCCAAGACCGGCCGCGACGGCGTCGGTGGCGCTACCATGGCCTCGGCCGAATTCGGCGACGACATCGAGGAAAAGCGCCCCACGGTCCAGGTTGGCGACCCCTTCACCGAAAAGCGCCTGCTCGAGGCGTGCCTTGAGCTGATGGCCACCGGCGCCGTCATCGCCATTCAGGACATGGGCGCTGCCGGGCTGACCTGCTCGGCCGTCGAAATGGGTGCCAAGGGCAATCTCGGCGTCGAACTGGACCTCGACATGGTGCCGGTGCGCGAAACCAACATGACCGCCTATGAGATGATGCTCTCGGAATCCCAGGAGCGCATGCTCATGGTCCTGCATCCCGACAAGGAAGCCGTGGCCCGCGCGGTCTTTGTCAAATGGGAGCTCGATTTTGCCACCGTCGGCAAGACCACCGACGATTTGCGCTTCCGCGTGCTGTGGCAGGGCGATGAAGTTGCCAATCTGCCGATCAAGGATCTGGGCGACCAGGCCCCCGAATATGACCGCCCTTGGACCCCGGCTGCCCCCGCCCCCGCACTGGCTGCCAGCGACGTGCCGCAGATGGATGTGGCCGACGCCTTGCTCAAGCTGGTCGGTGGCCACCAGTGCGCCTCGCGCCGCTGGGTCTATGAGCAGTACGACACCATGATCCAGGGCAATTCCGTGCAGCGTCCCGGCGGCGATGCCGGCGTCATCCGCGTCGATGGTCACCCCACCAAGGGGCTGGCCTTCACCTCGGACGTCACCCCGCGCTATTGCCAGGCCGATCCCTATGAGGGCGGCAAGCAGGCCGTCGCCGAGGCCTGGCGCAATCTGACCGCGACCGGCGCCGAGCCGCTGGCCGCCACCGACAATCTCAATTTCGGCAATCCCGAACGCCCCGAAATCATGAGCCAGCTGGTTCATGCCATCAAGGGCATTGGCGAGGCCTGCCTGGCGCTCGATTTCCCCATCGTCTCGGGCAATGTCAGCCTCTACAACGAGACCAACGGCCAGGGCATCCTGCCCACCCCCACCATTGGTGGCGTCGGCCTGCTGCCCGACTGGACCGGCATGGCCTCTATCGCCTTTGCCGCCGAGAACCAGGCCATCCTGCTGGTCGGATCGCCCGACAAGCGCGGCACCCATCTCGGCCAGTCCATCTACCTGCGCGATTTGTTCGATCGCCGCGATGGCTCGGCGCCACCGGTTGATCTCGCCCATGAGCGCCGCACCGGCGATTTCGTGCGCCAGCTGATCCGCTCCGGCGTCGTCACTGCCTGTCACGACCTGTCCGATGGCGGCCTGGGCGTCGCCCTGGCCGAAATGGCCGTGGCTTCGGGCATCGGCGCACAGATTGTTGATCTGGAGGGCCAGGATCCCGTCCTGCAGTATTTTGGCGAGGATCAGGGCCGCTACCTGGTTACCGTCAATCTCGACCCGCAGGGCGATGCCATGCTGGCGCTCTGGGACCAGGCCCGGCAACTGGGCGTTTTCTGCCCCTGGATCGGCACCACCGGCGGCACGGCGCTGACGCTGGGCGCCGCCCGCCCCGTGCCGGTCGCCGACCTCAAGGCCGCCCATGAGGGTTGGTTTCCCGGCTTTATGGCAGGCGCCGCAGCCTAATCGACGGACTGCCTTATGATCGCCGCTCTTTGGGGTGTTTTGAACCCTCAAGGGCGGCGTCGTTTCTTTTGGAGAGCTCAATGAACATTCGACCGGCTACTGTCTGCGTGACCGCCCTGATCATGGCGCTGGGCACCCATGCTGCCGTCGCGCAGGACATCAGCGTGACGCATTCGGTGCTGCCCGATCAGTCCTACACCCTGATCTATCCCGCCACGATGCAGGCCTCCGGCGGCGTCGACAAGCCGCTGACCATCAATCATGCCGATGCGCCCCTGCAGTGCACCATGAGCTACGTGCCCGTGGAGCAGACCGACTGGACGCCCGAGGGGGCCCTGGACTCGCTGGATGTGGCTGAACTGGAAGCAGGCTGGCGCGCCACCTTCCCCGGCTTCGTGCTGGGCACCACCGGCACCACCGCCTACCAGAGTGATCCGGCGCTGATCTATGAGGGCACCAGCACCGATTCGCCCATGGGTATGCCGCTCACCATCGTGCACACCGAAACCGTCGCCAACGGGCTCGGCTACACGCTCGATTGCCTGTTCGACACGACGCAGGCCGAACAGGCCCGCCCGATTGTCAATTTCATCATTGCCAATTTCTCCACCAGCGCCGACGCCGAATGCTGCGTTGCCGTGCCGCCCTCGCCCGAACCAGCCGCGGCACAATAGCGCCTTTGCTGCCCGTTGTATTGCTGCCGCCCCTGCCGTGGCCTATCCTGCGCTGAATCGGTCACTCGACCGTGGTTTACCCAAGGAGTTGTGTCATGGCGATGGATGGCAGCGAAATCGAACGCCGGATCAAGGCGGCCATTCCGGATGCCAAGGTTGAAATCCGCGATCTGGCCGGCGATGGCGATCACTGGGCCGCCACGGTGGTTTCCGAATCCTTCCGCGGCAAGTCCCGCGTGCAGCAGCACAAGCTCGTCTACGATGCCCTGCAGGGCGACATGGGCGGCGCCCTGCACGCCCTGGCGCTGCAGACCAACGTACCGGACTAGCGTTAGGCCGGCCCGGTGTCACTGCGCGACTCGCTCGATCTGGTCCGCATGGTCAAACCCGAGGCTGGCACCACCGCCCTCGACCATGAAATCATGGCCGAACGCGCTTCCTCACTCGGCGCCGCCGAACACAAGGTCATCGCCGCCATTGCGGCGCTGACCAGCGCGCCGGGCGATTTGCAGGCCCTGCAGCAGGCCCGCAGCGCCGTCTGGGCCTATTTCGTGCAGCGCGAACTGATCGGCTTCCGTCGTCATACGGACGTGATTCAGAGCCTGAGCATTCCACCCCAAGTCCTTGCCGGCCTTGGCGCAATGGAAACCCGCCCATGACCCGCGCCGTATTCTTCGACGTCGATGGCGTGCTGGTACATGGCTATCACGCCCGCCCGGAACTGCAGCGACACTGGGACGCCCAACTCCTGCAAGACCTCGGCATCGATCGCGAGCGGTTCCGCAATGAATTTATCTTCGACATCTTCATCAAGAAGGTCGTCGTCGGCGAGATGTCGCTGGTTGAGGCTCTCGATCGCCGCCTGCCCTCCTTGGGCTATAGAGGCTCGCCCATGGCCTTCGTCAACTATTGGCTCAGCCATGACAGCGATCTGAACCAGCCGCTGCTCGACATCGTCCGCCAGCTCAGGGCACGCGATGACCTCAGGCTCTACATTGCCACCAACCAGGACCACATGCGGGCGCTCTGGCTTTGGCAGACGCTGGGACTTGGCGAACTCTTCGAGGACATCTTCTATTCCGCCCGCGCTGGCGTCCGAAAACCGGAGCCGGGCTTTTTCGATTTTATCGAACACCGCATCGGCCCGCAGACCGAACCACCGCTATTCTTCGATGACACCCCCAAAGTCATCGACGGCGCCCGCCGCGCCGGCTGGGAGGCCGTGCTGTTCACCACCGTTGAGGATGTCACCACCCACCCCTGGATTGCCGCGCGGCTCTAGCCAGTCCGCGTCATAGCGCTTTTGTGACGCACCCCGACTTGATCGGCGATTGCCGATGGCCCCCTCGACAGCGCCACGCCAAGCTCCTATTTGTGGTCTAACAATTTTCTGGCCCGCCCTTGGCTCACGAAAGGCTGCTGCAATGACCGATATTAACGCTTTCATCGATGAAAAGGTGAAGAACAACGACGTCTTCCTGTTCATGAAGGGGTCGCCGGACTTTCCGCAATGCGGCTTTTCCGGCCAGGTCGTCCAGATTCTGGGCTATCTCGGCGTCACCTATGACAGCGCCAACGTGCTCGACAGCGCCGAACTGCGCGACGGCATCAAGGCCTATACCAATTGGCCAACCATCCCCCAGCTCTATGTGAAGGGCGAATTCGTCGGCGGCGCCGACATCGTCCGCGAAATGTTCCAGGCCGGTGAATTGCAGGCCCACATGGAAGCCGCTGGCATCCCGGTCAAGCAGACCGCCTGATCACCATTGCTTAAATCGATCAAGCGCCGGACCCTGGGGTTCGGCGTTTTTCTTTGCGCACTGCCCATCACCAAAGCTGATAACGCCCATTCTGTTTTGTCGCTTTGCCCAATCACGGCGCCGGCGTAAAAGCTGAGTCTTACTCAGAGAACGCGCGCCATGAACTCGTCCGCCCTCCGCCCAGTGGTTCCCCTGCTCGTGCTGATCATCGCCGGCTGTGCCGTGGCGGCCATCGGCAATGGCGTGCGCACCAGCTTCGGCCTGTTCACCCTGCCCATGACGGCAGATCTGAACCTGTCGCGCGAAGGCTGGGGCATGGCCATGGCCATCCAGAACCTGGCCTGGGGCATCGCGCAGCCCTTTGCCGGCGCCTATGCCGATCGCGTCGGCACCGGTCGTACCATCGCCGTCGGTGCCGCGATCTACGCCCTCGGTGTGCTGCTGATGATCGTGTCACCCACCGCCGGCGTGCTGGCCGTCACTGCCGGCATCATCACCGGCGTTGGCATCGCCATTTCCTCGTTCAGCGTGGTAATGGCAGCCTTTGGTCGCGCCGTGCCACCGGAAAAGCGCTCGCTGATCTTCGGCGTCGCCACGGCGGCCTCCTCCTTCGGTCAGTTTGCCTTTGCCCCCATCAGCCAGGGCTTCATCAACGCCTTTGGCTGGCAGTCGGCCCTGCTCTATCTGGGCATGGCGCTGCTGCTGATCATCCCCCTTAGCTATGCCCTGCGCGGCCGCACCGAAAATCCCGTCGGTCAAGCCGACCTGCCATTCATGCAAACCCTGTCCCAGGCCTGGGGTCACGGCTCCTACCGCCTCCTGGTCGTGGGTTTTTTCGTCTGTGGCTTCCATTTGGCCTTCATCAATGTGCACATGCCCGCCTATTTGGTGCAGTGCGGCCTGTCGCCATCGGTGGGTAGCTGGACCATTGCCGTGATCGGCCTGTTCAATATTGTCGGCTCGCTGCTCTCGGGCTATCTCGGCGGTCGCCTGCCCAAGCAATTGCTGCTGGCCGCCATTTACTTCCTGCGCGCCGTTGCCATTGGCCTGTTCCTGATCTTCCCGGTCAGCGAACTCACCGCCTATACCTTCGCCGCTGCCATGGGCGTGCTCTGGCTGTCCACCGTGCCGCTGACGGCCGGGCTGGTGGCCATGTTCTTTGGCGCCCGCTATCTCGGCATGCTCTATGGCATCGCCTTTTTCAGCCACCAGCTCGGCTCATTTGTCGGCGTCTGGCTCGGCGGCTACGTCTTTGATGTGACCGGATCCTACAGTCTGGTCTGGTATCTGGGCATCATGCTCGGCCTCGCCTCGGCGGCGGTGCACCTGCCCATCAATGAGCGCGCAGCGCCCAGCTTTTCGCTCCAGCCCGCTTGAGAAATACTGCGCCAGGCAACCATCGTTTTTCGACGATGTAGCCTTGCCAAATCCCGCCAGCAGGTTCATGGTCCGCCCTCAATTCCAGCGCCGGCATTTCTGCGGCGGCTTTTCTGAGACTCTTTCATGACCAATCATTTCACGCGGGTTCTCTCGCGCCCCGAATTCATTGCCCTGATGGCGGCATTGATGGCCCTCAATGCGCTGGCCATTGATGTCATGCTGCCGGCTCTGCCCTATATGGGCGAGGCCCTGGGCGTCACCAGCGAGAACGAGCGGCAGTTCGTCATCACCGCCTTCATGATCGGCATGGGCACGGCCCAACTGGTGTTCGGCCCGCTCAGCGACCGTTTCGGCCGCCGGGCTCCCTTGCTGGTGGGCATGGGCATCTATGTCATTGCCGCCTTCATCGCGGTCTTCGCCCCCAATTTCACCACGCTGCTGGTTCTGCGCTTCATCCAGGGTCTCGGCGCCGCCAGCGTGCGCGTCATTGTCACCTCCGCCGTGCGCGACCGCTATGCCGGCCGCGAGATGGCTGAGGTCATGTCATTGACCTTCATGGTCTTCATGGCTGTCCCCATCATCGCGCCTGGCATCGGTCAGGTGCTGCTGCTGACCGGCCCCTGGCAGACCATCTTCATTTTCATGGCGCTTCTGGCCTCCGCCTCCTGGCTGTGGACCTTCTTCCGGCTGCCCGAAACCCTGCCTCTGGACAAGCGTCGCCCACTGACCTTCAAGGGGATCATCGAGGGCTTCCGCATTGTCTTCACCAATCGCATGGCCATTTCCTATGGCCTGGCCGGCACCTTCCTGTTTGGCGCCCTGTTCGGCTTCATCAGCTCGTCCCAGCAGATCTATGTCGACATCTACGGCCTGGGCGAATATTTCCCCGTCGCCTTCGCCGCCATGGCGGGCCTGATGTCAGTCTCCTCATTCACCAATTCGCGCATTGTTCGGCGCTACGGCATGCGCCGCCTGTCGCATGGTGCCATGCTGTGCTTCACCGGTTTCAGCATCGTCTGGCTCGGCTTTGCCCTGGTCGGCTTCCTGCCGCTATGGCTGTTCTTCTCCCTGCTGGCGGTGATCATGTTCAGCTTCGGCTGGGCCGCCTCGAACATGAACTCGCTGTCCATGGAGCCGCTTGGCGCCGTTGCCGGTTCGGCATCGGCCGTATTCGGCTTCATCCAGACTGTCGGCGGTGCGGTGATTGGCGGCTATATCGGCCAGTTGTTCAACAACACCACCATCCCCGTGGCCGTCGGCTACGCCGGCATGGGTATTCTGTCGCTGATCTTCATCCTGATCGCCGAAAACGGCCGCCTGTTCGGTGTCGGCGAGCAATATGCCCAGGACGACGAAGCACCCGCGCTCGGCAGCGCACACTAACCAGCATCGGGGCGTGACAACGCCTCGATGTCTCCACGGTCGCGATAGACGTGGTCCACCAGCCCCCAGTCGCGGGCCTGCTCGGGCGTCATGAAATTGTCGCGTTCCAGCGCGGCTTCCACCTCTTCATAAGTGCGCCCGCAATGCTTGGCATAAAGCCCGTGCATGCGCCGTTTCAGCCGCTCGCTTTCTGCTGCGTGCAGCATGATATCGGTGACCTTGCCCTGAAAGCCCCCGCTCGGCTGATGCAGCATGATCGAGGCATTGGGCAGGCAAACCCGGCTCCCCGGCTCACCGGCCATCAGCAGGAACGAGCCCGCCGACATTGCCATGCCCATGCACAGCGTGCCCACCGGCGCCTTGATGAACTGCATGGTGTCATACATGGCCAGCGCCGCCGTCACGGCCCCGCCGGGAGAATTGATGTAGAGCGAGATTTCCTTGCCGGGATTTTCGGACTCCAGAAACAGCAGCTGCGCGCAGATCAGAGCCGCCATATTGTCCTCGATCTCGCCATTGAGAAAGATGATCCGCTCACGCAACAGCCGCGAGTAGATATCAAATGATCGCTCCCCGCGGCTCGATTGTTCCACCACCATAGGGACGAGTTGCATCATGTCGCGCATCGGCGAGCTCCTGTTGGTTGATTTGTTGGTCGATTTCTCGGTCATCACCCTCCCCCTTGCGGGGAGGGTCAGGGAGGGGGGCGGTACCGTCGCGGGGTTGGGCAGCCTTCGGCGCGCTAGGCCGCCAGCATCATCGGCCCGGCCTGATTGCCATTGGCCGCCGCCGGCACCGCTAGGGGTACATGCGTCAGCCTGAACCAGGTGCCGCCATCCAGGGTCGGAGTCAGCTCGAAGGTAACCAGGCTATCCCCGCTGCTGAGCGCCGCGCCCTGCCCGCCCTCGCGCCAGCGATAGGTCAGGCTCTTGTTTTCGTCGACCCGGACCAGCGCCAGCTCGACATCCTCGGCTGGCTGCAGCCAACGCGCCAGATATTCCGGGATGGTCAGCGCCCGCCAGACCTGTTCCGGCGGCGCGTCCAGACTGCACTCAAAGACCAGCTCATCCACGTCTGACGTCATTGATCCATCTCCTTGAGCAGGTCTTTGAGATTGTCGATCCGGCTGGGCCAGAAGGCACGATAGCGGGCAATCCACGCGTGCAGCGGCGCCAACCCGTCCGGCGCCACGCGGTAATGGGCAAAGCGCCCCTCGCGGCGCTCGCTGATCAGCCCGGCCCCGCGCAACACCGCCAGATGCTGGCTCATCGCCGGTTGGCTGATGGCAAAACCCTCGCGCAATTGCGTGGCCGTCAACTCGTCGCCGGCCAGCCGCTCCAGCACGGCGCGCCGGGTCGGATCAGCCAGAACCTTGAAAATATCGGTATCGCTCATGGGTTCACATAAGCACAGACTTATGTGATTCCGCAAGACCCTTCCTGCGGCGCCGACAGACCTGCCTAGAAGCTGAAGACTTCGCGCCGCAATTCGTCCCAGCTGTCGCGGTCAATGCTGACCAGAAGCCCGCCATCGACATGGTGCGACAGATAGGGCTGGCCATCGAGCCGCGCGGCATAACCACCGGCCTCCTGGCTCATCAAAACTCCGCCCAGATGGTCCCATGGCATCAGCTTGTTCCAGCAGCTGAACTGCGAATGGCCCGATACCAGCGTGCGATACTCATGCCCGGCACAGCGGAAATTGGAGACAACACGCACCTTTGCCAGATTGGCCAGCACCTGGGCGCGGTTGTTGACCGGCAGATACGACACTGACGCACAGCCCACCATCTCGGCCAGCGGCAGCGGCGCGGCAACCGACAGCCGCACCGCTTCCCCATCGGGCCGGCGCAACCAGGCGCCCGAGCCCTTCTCGGCCATCATCCAGTCATCGCCCATCGGATCGTAGATGATCCCGGCAACGGTTTCGCCCTTCGACACCACCGCCGCCATGGTGGCAAACAGCGGCAGCCCGGCGGCGTAATTGGCCGTACCGTCAATCGGATCGATCACCACGGCCAGTTCGGCATCCGCCAGCCGCCCGAGTAGCGCCGGATCGGCCGCCACCGATTCCTCGCCGACAAACAGCGCCGCGGGCATGAACCGCGCCATCGCGATCTTGATCGCCTCTTCGGTCGCCACATCCGCTTCGGTGACCAGGTCGATGGCTTCGCTCTTGGTCGTCACCATGGAGGCATCCAGCCGCCGGAAGCGCGGCAGGGCCTCGGCCCGGGCGGCGTCACGCAGGATATTGGCCAGTGCCATCACGTCAAAGTTCAAGATGCGGTCCTCTTGTCAAACAACGCATTGAAATCAAACAGCTTGGTATCGAGCATGTGGCTGGCATTGATATTGCCCATCGCCCGGATCATCACATCCTTGCGGCCGGGCATGCGTTTTTCGATATCGGCGAGCATGGCCTTCATCGCATTGCGCTCCAGCCCGTCCTGGCTGCCGCACAGATCACAGGGGATGATCGGAAACGCCATCGCGTCGGAGAACCGCTGCAGATCCTCTTCGCCACAATAGATCAGCGGTCGCAGCACCTCGATATCGCCCTCATCATTGAGCAGCCGTGGCGGCATCGCCGCCAGCTTGCCACCATGAAACAGGTTCATGAAAAAGGTTTCGAGACTGTCATCGCGGTGATGCCCCAGCACCAGCGCGGTGCAGCCCTCCTCGCGCGCGATGCGATAGAGATTGCCGCGCCGCAGCCGGCTGCACAGCGAGCAATAGGTCGCCCCGGGCGGCAGCTTGCTGGTGACGATCGAATAGGTGTCCTTGTATTCGATGCGGTGCGCCACCCCGATCCTGGTGAGGAATTCGGGCAGGATATGCTTGGGGAAATTCGGCTGTCCCTGATCGAGATTGCACACCAGCAGTTCCACCGGCAGCAGGCCGCGCCACTTCAGATCCAGCAGCAGCGCCAGCAACCCGTAGCTGTCCTTGCCGCCCGACAGCGCCACCAGCCATTTTTCGCCCGCCCGCACCATGGCGAATTTTTCCAGCGCCTCGCGCGTCTGCCGGATCAACCGCTTGCGCAGCTTGTTGAACTCCACCGAGCGCGGCGCATGCGCATAGATCGGATGCGCGCCCGAATCGGTTTCATCGGTCGCATCGATCAGCGGCGCTGCAGCAGCGCGCATCATGCCCTCACTCATATGAAACTCTCTTTTTATACCGCTCCCGCTGATAGCGCCCCGACGCGCAAAGGGGAAGGGTCCGTGCAGGCGGCCAACCTTACCAAAGCTTAACTTCTTCGGCTTGTGCTAATCCAATTGCCACGGCTAGATAGCCCATCTTTGGACACCCAGGAGTCACGCGGTGTTTCGCTCATTCTTTCCCAATCCTCGTTTGTTTTTTACCGCCGCCCTGTGCTGGGTCGCGCTGGTTATGGTGGCCTGGTACACCGTCGGACCACAGCTCCAGTCCGGGCTCAGTCTGGGCCCCTGGCTGGGTATCGCACCTAGCGAAGCCGACCCGGCGCCGTTTTTTTCGCCCGACAAGGTGTGGCTCTATCAGTACGTGCTGTTCAGCGGCTACCTGTTCTGCGTTCCCTGGTACTGGATCGGCGGCAATCGCCGCTGGTACTGGTGGTCAGTTGTGGGCAGTGTCACCATTATCGAGGTGGTGTATTTCAATGTTCAGATCAGCGCCTGGCTCAATGACTGGTACGGCTCGTTCTACAACCTGATCCAATCCGCCCTGACCACCCCCGGCACAGTGACGCTTGATCAGTTCCTGGGTGAGATCTGGACGGTCGCTTACGTATTGATCCCCAACATCACGGTGCTGGTGCTCAATGCCTTCTTCATTGCCCATTTCCTGTTCCGCTGGCGCCGGGCAATGAGCTTCTTCTATCTCAGCCACTGGCAGCACCTGCGCCACATCGAAGGCGCCTCCCAGCGTGTCCAGGAAGATACCCAGCGTTTTGCCAACATCGTTGAGGGCTTGGCTGTGTCGCTGGTGGCGTCGGTGATGACGCTGATTGTCTTCCTGCCCCTGCTCTGGGAACTGTCCAGCAATATTACCGAATTGCCATTCTTCGGCGCGGTCAATGGCAGTCTGGTCTGGGTCGCCCTGGTGTCGTCGGCCTTCGGTACTGTGCTTCTGGCGGCGGTCGGCTGGAAGCTGCCCGGACTTGAGTTCGAAAACCAGAAGGTCGAAGCCGCTTTCCGCAAGGAACTGGTCTATGGCGAGGACAGTGGTGAGCGTGCTGAACCGGTGACCCTGCGGCAGTTGTTCATCAACATGCAAACCAACTACTTTCGGCTGTACCGGCACTATCTCTATTTCAACATCGCCCGATACGCCTATCTGCAGGGCTCCAATTTCGTCCCACTGATCGCCATGGGACCCTCCATCGTTGCCGGCGCGCTGACGCTCGGCCTGTTCCAGCAGGTCAGCAATGCCTTCGGCCAGGTCGAGGACTCGTTCAAATTCCTCGCCAGTTCCTGGACCACGATCATCTCGCTAATTTCCGTGTTCAAGCGTCTGCGGGCCTTCGAGAACAATATCCCGCCTGACGCCATTGCCGCCAATGACTATGACGACCCGATCTTCCTGCAGTCTCTGGCCGAAGTCCCGACCAGCGACGACCTTCCCCGTCAGCCGGCCCAGTTCTAGAACTGGCCAATATGGCACAAACAAAAGGGCCGCTCCCTGAGGAGCGGCCCTTTCCAATTCTGGAATTCTGCGTCGCTTAGCGCGAGTAGAATTCGACGACCAGGTTTGGTTCCATCTGCACCGGATAAGGCACATCCGACAGCGCGGGAACGCGCACGAAGGTCGCGGTCATCTTGTTGTGGTCGACATCGACATAATCAGGCACATCGCGTTCGGCCAGCTGGGTGGCTTCGATCAGCACGGTGAGCTGCTTGGAGCGGTCACGCACTTCGATCTTGTCGCCGATCTGAACCTGGTAGGACGGAATGTTGACGCGCTTGCCGTTGACCAGGATGTGGCCATGCGACACGAACTGGCGCGCAGCAAACACGGTCGGCACGAACTTGGCGCGATACACGACCGCGTCCAGACGGCGCTCGAGCAGGCCGATCAGGTTCTCGCCGGTGTCGCCCTTGACGCGGGCAGCTTCGGTGTAGAGGCGCTTGAACGCCTTTTCCGTGACCGAACCATAATAGCCCTTCAGCTTCTGCTTGGCGCGGAGCTGCAGACCGTAGTCCGAGAGCTTGCCCTTGCGGCGCTGACCATGCTGGCCGGGGCCATAGGCACGGGCGTTGAGCGGGGACTTCGGACGACCCCAGATGTTTTCGCCAAGACGGCGATCAATTTTGTACTTGGCTGAATGACGCTTCGACATCGCGTATCCTTCTAATAGTTGAATGGATCGCGCCCTCCTCTGTCACCCTCGCGAGTGACCGACAGACCCCAATTATGTTAGGAGATCCCGGGTGCGCCTAAGGACCTTGCGGTCTCTATAGGTGCGCGGGTGATAGACTCGGGATGGTCTGGAGTCAAGCCGGACGGGGCTTTAGGCCATTTTCTTGTCCAGCGTGCGCTGATTGCGCAGCCCGGGAAACGCCCGGCTCCAGATCACGGCAATGGCAATGGCGCCAAACCCGCCCACCACCACTGCCGCGACCGGCCCGATGAAATGTGCCACAGTCCCCGCCCGAAACTCGCCCAGCTCGTTGGAGGCCCCGACAAACACCGAATTGACGGCATTGACGCGGCCACGCACCGCCTCGGGTGTCCACAACTGCATGATGGTCTCGCGAATGGTGACGCTCACCATATCGGCGGCGCCCACCAGCACCAGCGCCGGAATGGAAATCCACACCGTGGTCGACAATCCGAACGCCACGGTGAACACGCCGAAAAGGCCGACAAACAGGAACAACACCTTGCCCGCATTGTCGCGGATCGGGAAGCGCGTCAGATACAATGCCGTCACGATCGCGCCAATTCCCGGCGCCGCTCGCAGCGCGCCCAGTTCCTGCGGCCCGGCATGCAGGATATCCTTCACATAGACCGGCAGCAGCGCCACCGCCCCGCCCATCAGCACGGCAAACATGTCCAGCGAAATGGCGCCCAGCACCACCTTGTTGGAGAATATATAGCGAAAGCCCGCCAGCATGGTGTCCAGGCTCGTCGCCTGCTGCGACTCGCGCCGCGCCGGCCTGGGGATCAACAGCACACAGACCATCGCCACCAGCAGCAGCGCCCCTGCGCTACCAAACGCCACCATCGGCGCTACGCCATACAGCAGCCCGCCAGCCGCCGGCCCCATGATGGAGGCAAATTGCCAGGCGGACGCATTGACCGTAATGGCATTGGACAATGCCTGTGGCGGCACCAGATTGGGCGCCAATGACTGCGCCGCCGGGCCCCAGAACGCCCGCGCCGTCCCCAGCACGATCAAAATGCCGAAAATCGGCCAGACTTCGTGCGCCTCGGCATTGACCAGAGCCAGAAACCCCAGCGCGCAGAGCAGTTCCACCCCCAGGCATACCGCCATGATACCGCGGCGGTTGAACCGGTCCGCAGTCAGCCCGGTGACCAGGATCAGCACCAGCGCCGGCAGGAACAGCGATAGTCCCACCAGGCCCAGCAGCAGCACATTGCCGGTCACATCATAGATCTGCCAGGCGATCGATACCGACATGATCTGCACGGCAAAGCTGACCAGCAGCGTTGTCAGCCAGAAAAACCGGAAGCCGACATAGCTGAAGGCAATATGGGACCGGTCAGATGGGGCTAGTGTGCTCATGGCGCGGAATGTGCACGGCGCGCGCCTGCCGTCAAAGCCCAAAAAACCGGAAAGCCGTTCGCCGCCAGCAATTCTCAGTCTGTCTTGGGTGCCGGCTTCAACCGTTTGGGGTTTGGCCGCTGGTGGCGCCGGTCAATCGAGGAGATTACCCCGCGCAGCGTGCGGATTTCCTGCGACGAGAAATTGCCCCGCGTCAGCGCCGTGCGCAGATTGTCGATCACCGTTGGCCGTTTATCGGGCGAGGTGAAGAACCCGCTCTCGTCCAGCGTCCCCTCCAACTGCTCGAACAGCCCGACCAGTTCGCTGCGTGGCGCAACCTCGTGCAGCAGGCTGCCAAACGGCAGCGTCTCGGCCTGCCCCGATTGACGCCGCCACTCGTAGGCCAGGATCAACACGGCCTGGGCAATGTTCAGCGAGGCAAAGGCGGGCTCGACCGGCAGGGTGACGATCATGTCGGCCAGCGCCACCTCCTCGTTGAGCAGGCCCCACTTCTCGCGGCCAAACAGCAGCCCGGCCTTCTGCCCGCCGCCAATATGGCTGGCCATCCGTCTGCCGGCTTCGTCGGGGCCGATGACGTCCTTCTGGATGCCGCGCATCCGCGCCGTGGTGGCGTAGACCAGCGTCAGATCCTTGACCGCTTCCTCAAGGGTCTCGAACACCGTGGCATTGTTCATCACATGGTCGGCCTTCTTGGCCGCGGCAATTGCCTTCTCGTTGGGCCAGCCATCGCGCGGCCGCACCAGACGCAGCTCCCACAGCCCGAAATTGGCCATGGCCCGCGCCGCCGTGCCGATATTTTCGCCCAGCTGGGGTTCACACAGGATCACCACCGGCGACGGCTGCAGCTCGATTTTGATGGAGGAGTTCGTTCCGGCCATGGCGCCCAATCCTTTAGATCAGGCGCACATAGCTCGTTTTACCGCCCCGACGCAATCAGGCGACGCGGTGGCGCGGCGGCAGGTCCTCGACCTTGCTCGAGCGCTGCCATTCGCGATCAAGAATGGCGAAATGCAGTTCTTCGTCCCACTCGCCCTGAAACAGCGCATGCTCGCGATAATGCGCTTCCAGCCGCAATCCCATCTGCTGCAGCAGCTTGATGGAATTGTGGTTGCGGCCGTCGCAGCGCGCCATCAGCCGGTGGATGCGATAATGCCCGAACGCCAGGTCAAACAGCGCCGTCAGCGCCTCACGAACAAAACCACTCCCCGAGTGCACCGGATTGATCAGAAACCGAAACTCGCCCTGCCCGGCGGTGCAATCGGTCCAGTGCAGCGAAACATGGCCCAGCAGTTTCTCGTCATCCTTGCGGATCATGGCCAGGGTCAGCGTATCACCGGGGCGTTGCAGGCTGATCTGGCCGCGCATGTTGCCGAGCGCGCCAGCCACCTCATCACGGTCGCGCGTCCGTCCCAGCGTATAGCGCTGCATGGCCGGCAGGACGTGATACTCACACAGGGCCGACAGGTCGGACCGTTCAAAACGACGCAGAACCAGGCGATCGGTATCGATAGGCAATGCTGGTGACATGGCGCTGCTCCCTGGATGGACTGACATGGTCGTCATCTGTGTTTTCAGGACAACGTCAACCTGCGGCGCCGGTTCCGGACGGACGGTGGAATAACTTGCTCCTCACCACCCCCTGCTGGCGAACAATCATCCGGCGTTGGAGACCTCACGCCGGCTGTGCCATTCCTGCCAGAGAATGGCATAGACAAACTCCTCATCCCATTGGTTCTTGAACAGGGCATGCTCGCGAAAATGTGCCTCGCGCCGCATCCCCAGCCGATCCATCAAGCGCCAGGACGCAATATTGCGAACGTCGCAGCGCGCCGCGATCCGATGCATGTCGCCCGGGCCAAATCCCAGATCGAGCAGGGCATTGGCCGCTTCGGTGGCGTAGCCGTGCCCCTGATAGGCGGGGTCAAAGATCCAGCCAATTTCGCCCTGCCGCGCGTCCACATTGCGCCAGATCAGTGACACTTCGCCGATCAGTGCCCCGCTGCTCGCCAGTTCGACGCCGAGCACCACCTTGTCGCCCTCGCCCTCCAGGGCAATCTGGCCAATGCGCTGCTGCACCGCCAGGGCACATTCCTCCCGGCTGAGCGGCCCGTCAAACAGGTAAAGCGCCACATCCTCGCGCCGCCGATAGGCAAATACCGCATCGACATCGCCCCGCGTGAAAGGCCGCAATCGCAAGCGTTCGGTCTGCAATGGATAGTTCGGATAGAGCGCCATGCCGTCCCTCGTGGCCGGACCCACTGTTGCCCCAGCCACGGCCAAAGGCAAGAACCTGCCGCTTGCCCGCCTGCCCGGCGCGTGTCAGCCTTGTCCCATGAGCAATTCCGGTCGCCCCAGCATCGACATCTCCGCCCCCTGCGCGTGCGGTGCCATCACCATGGCCATCAACGGCCCCGTGGTGTCGATGTTCATGTGCTCATGTCTTGATTGCCAGCGCGCCACCGGCACCGGCCACGCCACCGTGGCGCTGACGCCCTTGGCCGCCCTGACCGTCACCGGCGCGCCAAAATCCTTTGCCCGGCCAAGCGATTCCGGCGCAGTTTTCACCCGCCACTTCTGTTCGGAATGCGGCACGCCACTCTATGGCCAGTCCTCGCGCGCGCCCGACATTCGCATGATTGCGGTCGGCTTTTTTGCCGGCAACAATAGTTGGTACCAGCCCAATCAACTGATCTTTGCGCGCAGCCAGCAGGCCTGGGACCTGATTGCCGATCACCTGCCCCGGCACACCACCTATCGGGTGGAGAGCCCGCCATGAGCATGGCCTCGCAAGAACTGGCCGACCGTATCCGCCTGCAACTGGCCGGCGACCCTCATATCGGCGAGCGCAGGATGTTTGGCGGCGTCGTCTTCATGTGGCACGGCAATATGCTGGTGGGTCCGCTCAAGGATGGGAGCCTGCTGGTGCGCTGCGGCAAGCCCGCCTATGCAGCAACGCTGCAATTGCCCGGCGCCAGCCCGATGAGTTTTACAGACCGTACCATGTCGGGCTTCGTAATGGTCGCGGGCGATGCCATTGAAGACGATGATCGCCTTGCTCAATGGATCGCCATCGCCCGCGCCTTTGTGAGCACCTTGCCGCCCAAATAGGCGGTCAGCGACTAGATCTTGCCGAACACCAGTGCAGCGTTGACCCCGCCAAAGCCGAACGAGTTCGACAGCACATAATCAACGCTTTTGGCTTTGGCCACGTTGGGCACCAGGTCAAACTTGTCGGCTTCCTCTTCCGGATCCGTCAGGTTGATTGTGGGGGGCAACAGGCCCGCGCGCAGCGCCTGCACCGACACCACCGCCTCAAACGCGCCGGCGGCGCCCAGCATATGGCCGGTGGCGGACTTGGTCGACGATACCGCCAGATCCTTGCCACGTCCGGTGAACACGGCCGACAGGCCGGCGATCTCTGCGGCGTCACCCACGGCGGTCGATGTGGCATGCGCATTCACATAGCCGATTTGCGACTGATCAATCCCCGCCATGGTCAGCGCGTTGCGCATCGCCACCTGCGCACCGGCGCCATCAGGCGAACCCGACGTCAGGTGATAGGCGTCAGCCGAGGTGCCATAGCCGGCCAGAATGGCCAGCGGCGTCGCGCCGCGCGCCTTGGCGTGGCTCAGCTTTTCGATCACGAGCACAGCCGAGCCTTCCGCCAGCACAAAGCCGTCATGGCCCTTGTCGAATGGCCGCGATGCCTCTTGCGGCCGATCATTGAACGAGGTGGCCAGCGCGCGCGAGGCGGCAAACCCGCCTACCGAGATCGGATCGACCGAGCCCTCGGCCCCGCCAACCACCGCCACTTCGGCTTCCCCGGTCATGATCAGCCGCATGCCATCGCCAATGGCCTGGGCCGAAGCGGCACACGCCGTTACCGGCGTGCCGATCGGGCCACGGAAACTGTGCAGGATCGACAACCAGCCCGCCGCCAGATTGGCCAGGAACGAGGGAATGGTGAACGGCGACAGCCGGCGCGCGCCCTTGGTGTTGATGATTTCCACAGCCCGGCCCATCACGGGCGAACCACCAACGCCCGACCCGATAATGGTCGCCGTGGCCTGCTGATCCTGCAGCGTGGTGGGGTGCCAATTGGCCTGCTCAAGCGCCTCATGCGCCGCACCGATGGCATACTGAATGAACAGATCCATCTTCTTGATCTCTTTGCCGTCAATGAAGTCAGCCGGATCAAAGCCATTGGGATCGTTTGCCTTGCTCGGCACCAGCCCGGCAATGCTTGAACCAAAGCCGGTGGTATCGAAGCGATCGTTCTGCACAATGCCGCTGCGGCCAGCAGTCAGTCGGCTCCACATGGTCGGCACGCCAACGCCCAACGGGCTAACCACACCCATGCCGGTGACAACGATAGGATCCGACGGATCTGGCTTCAGCATGCAATCTCTCCTGTTTTGGTTCTTGAGCGCCCGGCTTTCGCGGGATCCTGTTGCAGTCGCGCCAATTGCTGCAAAGCGGCAATGACGGTCGAAAATTCCGGATCGTTCAACGCGGAACGTAGTTGTGCCTGCTGTTCGCGCCACTCGGGAATTGCCGCGGCAATCACCTGTCGCCCCGCTTCGCTCACCGCACAGACTCGGCCATTACCACGTTTTGCTGCAGTTGTGCTCACCAACCCGTTGCGCTCGAGCAGGGTGAGGTTGCGCGACAGGGTGCTGCGATCCATCGCCAGCGCGCTGGCCATCTGTGTCACCGACCGCCCGGGGTGATCGCACAGCCAGGTCAAAATGCTGAACTGCGCCGCCGTGATGCCGTGCTGCCGCAGGCGGCGATCCGCCAACCGCGTCACCGCGCGCGCCGCCATGCGGGCATTGAGCACCAGGCAAAGATCGAACTCGCTCCTCATTTTTGATCAGGTAGTCGTGCATATGCACGGTGTCAACTGGCATGCCCCCTTGCCGGACGGCGCCTTTGCGCGTTTCCAAAGCCAATGCTATAGGGGCTGCGAAGCCGGCCTATGGGCCAAAATGCGGATTCCAGGAGATATTTTCGATGAGCAAAATCAAAGTCGCCAACCCGGTCGTCGATCTCGACGGCGATGAGATGACCCGGATCATCTGGCAGGCGATCAAGGACAAACTCATCCATCCCTATCTCGATCTGCCTATCGAATATTATGACCTCTCGGTCGAGAGCCGGGACGCCACCGATGACCAGATCACCATTGATGCCGCCCATGCCATCCAGAAGCATGGCGTTGGCATCAAATGCGCCACCATCACCCCCGATGAGCAGCGCGTCGAGGAGTTCGGCCTCAAGAAGATGTGGCGTTCGCCCAACGGCACCATCCGCAACATTCTGGGCGGCGTGATCTTCCGCGAGCCCATCATCTGCAAGAACGTGCCGCGCCTGGTCCCCGGCTGGACCCAGCCGATCATCGTGGGCCGCCATGCCTTTGGCGACCAGTATCGCGCCACCGATTTCCGCTTCCCCGGCAAGGGCACGCTGACCATCAAGTTCACCGGCGAAGATGGCAAGGTCATCGAGCACGAGGTCTACCAGGCCCCCGGCGCCGGCGTGGCCATGGCCATGTACAACCTCGACGATTCGATCCGCGACTTCGCTTACGCGTCGCTGAACTACGCCTATGACCGCGGCGTTCCCTGCTACCTGTCGACCAAGAACACCATTCTCAAGGCCTATGACGGCCGCTTCAAGGACATTTTCCAGGAGATCTATGAGGCCGAGTTCAAGGAAAAGTACGAAGCCAGGAAGATCTGGTACGAGCACCGCCTGATCGACGACATGGTCGCGGCCTCGCTGAAATGGTCCGGCGGCTATGTCTGGGCCTGCAAGAACTATGATGGCGACGTGCAGTCCGACATCGTGGCCCAGGGCTTTGGCTCGCTCGGCCTGATGACCTCGGTGCTGGCTACCCCCGATGGCAAGACCGTCGAAGCCGAAGCCGCCCACGGCACCGTGACCCGTCACTACCGCCAGCATCAGCAGGGCAAGGAGACTTCCACCAACTCCACCGCGTCGATCTTTGCCTGGACGCGTGGCCTGGCCCACCGCGCCAAGCTCGACGACAATGCAGCGCTGGCCAAGTTCGCGCTGACGCTGGAGAAGGTGACCGTCGACACCATTGAAGAAGGCAAGATGACCAAGGACCTGTCGCTGCTCGTTGGTCCCGATCAGCCGTGGTTGTCCACCATGGGGTTCCTCGACGCTATCGATCAGAACCTGCAAAAGGCCATGTCGGCGTCGTAAGACCATCTGCCGCACCGCTTGCCAGGGCGCCTCTCCGGAGGCGCCTTTTTTGTGCGCCGCACGACCGCTCCAGTGGCGCGCTGGCCGCGCTTGCGCCGCCACACCGACGTTGCGCAAGGGCAACATTCACCAGCTCTGTCGCATGCTGGGGACCCGATGCATTGACGATGGCCGCGAATTCGCTAGTAGTTGACGTAATGGTCAACTCCCTTGCGTTAGGAGGAATGGCTGGCTTGATAGTCACCATTTTACTCGGGAGACGGTTGCCTGCTGCATCACGCAGGCCGCCATTGCGTGCCATTCATGGTTAGGAGGGTCATATGAGAATGAATCGACGACTGATTGGTACCTTGGCCGGGCTGGCAGCCAGCCTGCCGCTGATGGGGGTGGCCTATGCCGGCGGGCTTGAAGCCAATGGCTATGATTGAGATCAACTGTTTGATCCGGCGCCCTTTTCCGCCAAGGCCAGCGCCACCTATGTGTATATCGACAAGAACGTGACTCGTCCGGGCGTAGCGGGCACGGTATCCACCACCCCTGCCCGCGTGCACTACAATACCGGCTTCAAGGCCGACATTCTCGACATGGCCAGTTGCCTTGTCACCGTGCAGAATCCCTTCGGCTCGGACACCACGCGCACCAATTTCTATGCCGCAACGACGAGCCAGGCGGTCAGCGAATCCATTCGCTCAACCGATACTGGCCTTACCTGCGCCGTGGGATTCCAGGCCGGCCCGGGCATTATCAGCCTGATCGGTGGCGTCTCAGCCCAAAATCTTGACTACCAGGCAGCCATTCCGACCAGCACGACCGCCAGCACACCGGTCTCCATCAACGGCTGGTCCACCGGCTGGCGCGCTGGTCTGGCCTATGAAATCCCCGAATACGCCCTGCGCGTCAGCGCCATCTACAATGCGCCCGTCCACTACACCCTCAATGGCACCGCCTACGGTGGCGCAGCATCAGCCGACGTTACCACGCCGCAATCATTTGAATTGCGCGGTCAGACCGGCATTGCGCCGGGCTGGTTGGCTCTGGGCTCCGTCAAGTGGATGAACTGGGCAACGCTGCAGCGCCTCACCGTGACCACTATCGCCGCCCCGCTGGTTTCGTCGTTTGACTACCGTGACGGCTGGACCGTCACCGCCGGCATCGGCCATGCTGTCAACGAACAGCTCAGCGTCGTCGGCACCTTGAGCTGGGATCGGGGCACCTCGACACCCGGCGCTGGCGGCGTGTTGACCTCAGGTACCCAGACCGACCGTTATGGCATTTCCCTGGGTGGCAGCTACAGTTTCTCGCCCAGTGTCCAGCTCACCGGTGGCGTTTCCGCCAGCACGCTGGGCGCCGGCTCCAATGCCCGGGGCGAGCGCTGGGATACCGGCTATGTCTTCGCCGTCAGTGGCGGGCTCAAAGGCTCCTTCTAACGCCCAGACCAGGGTCAATTGCCGACCATTGGGCCGCCCGGAAATCCACCGGACGGCCCACTTCATTTTTGCTGGTCACGCTGCCTGATCGGCATTATCGCATCGACACCCATGCGGCGACCCGATACCGTATCAAAATTCCTACAGCGTCAGTTTGGGTGTCACATGCAGGTCGGCGTGATTTATGCGGTCGTCGCCTATTCGGTCTATTCCTGCGGCGATGCCATCATCAAGGGCTTCGGACAGAGCCTGTCGATCTTTGAGATCGGCTTTTTCATCGCCATTTTCTCGCTGCTGCCGGCGCTGTTCGCCAAACCCAGGGGTGAGCGCTGGCGCCACAGCTTCCAGTTGGTCCACCCGCGCCTCGTGCATCTGCGCGCCTTCACCGGCGTGGCCTCGGCCACCCTCGTCACCTACGCCTTCGTCAACATCCAATTCGCCGAGACCTATTCACTGGTCTTCATGATGCCCCTTTTCATCACCATCCTGTCGGTGCTGGTGCTCAAGGAGCGCGTCGACCTCACGCGCTGGGCCATGCTGGCCCTGGGTTTTGTCGGTGTCATGCTGGTGGTCCGTCCCGGCTTCCGCACCCTCGAACTGGGTCATCTTGCAGCGCTGAGCTGCGCCTTTTTCGGCGCCGCCACCACCACCATATTGCGCATCATCGCCAGCAAGGAAAAGCGCGTCAGCCTAATCGCCATCCCCGCCCTCTATGTCGTGACCGTCAACGCCGTGCTGATGGCGCCAACCTTCCTTATGCCGACCCCAACCCAGTTTGCCCTGCTCGCTATCAGTGGCAGCTTCATCGGCATTGGCCATTTGCTGATCATCGCCGCCACCCGCAATGCGCCCGCCAGCCAGGTCGCGCCCATCCAGTATGTGCAGATTGTCTGGGCCATTGCCCTGGGTGCCATTTTCTATGTCGAGTATCCCGACCTGCTGGCCTATATCGGCCTCGCCATTGTCGTGCTCTCCGGCCTGGTCAATGTGTTCATCGACGGCGCCCGCACCCGCATTGCCGGCCGCTTCGCCGAATACCGCGCCCTGCGCACCGGCCCGGTGACCAATATTACCGAAGTGCAGGGCCCCGAGGTCTAGGCCCCCTATGCCTGCCGGGCCCCTGAAACAGAAATCCCCGCTTTCGCGGGGATGTCCAGTTCGTCGGCTCTAGAGTGCGGCGCGGACCGCCGCTATGGCGTCGTCAGCCTTGGACCCGTCCGGTCCGCCGCCCTGGGCCATGTCGGGACGGCCACCCCCGCCCTGGCCGCCAAGCGCCACTGTCGCCAGCTTGATCAGATCGCCGGCGGCATAGCGCCCGGTCAGGTCCTGCGTCACGCCGACGGCCACCGTGCCCTTGCCATCATCGCCCTTGAGCACGACGGTGACGACACCCGAGCCGATGCGCTGCTTTTCGGAGTCGACCAGCCCCTTCACGTCCCTGGCGGCGAGGCCTTCGACAGTGCGGCCGACATAGATGACGCCATTGACGGTCTCGTCTGCCGTGGCAGCCGATCCGGCAGCGCCGCCGCCGCCCAGAGCCAGCTTCTTGCGGGCGTCGGTCAGTTCACGCTCGATCTTCCTGACGTTCTCCTGCAGCGCCGCGATGCGGTCGAGCACCTCATGGCTGCCGGCGCGCAGCAGGCCCGCCGCCGCATTGACGATCGCCACATTGGTATTGCCACGATGGCGCGCCGCCGTGCCGGTCAGCGCCTCGATGCGGCGCACGCCGGCGCCCACGGCGCTTTCCGCCACGATCGAGACCAGGCCAATGTCACCAGTGCGCCGCACATGGGTGCCCCCGCACAGCTCCACCGACCAGCCCAGGCCATTGCCATTGGGCTCGCCCATCGCCACCACGCGCACTTCGTCGCCATATTTTTCGCCGAACAGCGCCCGCGCACCCGATTCCTTGGCCTCGTCTACGCCCATCAGACGCGTTTCGACCGGGGTGTTCTGCAGCACGATGGCATTGGCGATATCCTCGACCTGCGCCATCTCCTGCTCGCTCACCGGCTTGGTATGCACAAAGTCGAAGCGCAGCCGGTCCGGCGAGACCATCGAGCCCTTTTGCGCCACATGGTCACCCAGCACGATGCGCAGCGCTTCATGCAGCAGATGGGTGGCCGAATGGTTCGAGCGGATCGCCGAACGGCGGTCATGGTCAACCACCAGCGTCACCGGCTGACCCAGCTTCAGCGTGCCCTCGCCCACCGTCACCTTGTGCGCAAACACCCCGTGGAACTTCTGCGTATCGTCCACCCGCGCCGTCAGCCCGTCGCCATGCAGCGCGCCGCTATCGCCGACCTGGCCACCGCTCTCGCCATAGAACGGGGTCTGGTTGACCACGACAAAGCCGGTCTCGCCGGCGCCGAGGCTCGCCACTTCGGCGCCGTCCCTGATCAGCGCCTTGATTTCAGCCTCGGCACTTTCGGTTTCATAGCCCAGAAATTCGGTCGGGCCGAGCCTGTCGGCCAGTCCGAACCACACCGTATCGGTGGCCGCGCCACCGGCGCCCGACCAGCTCTTGCGGGCCTCGGCCTTCTGCGCGGCCATGGCGGCATCAAAACCCGGCTGATCCACGGTGATGCCGCGCGAGCGCAGGGCATCCTGCGTCAGATCGAGCGGGAATCCATAGGTGTCGTATAGCTTGAAGGCCGAACTGCCATCCAGCACGGCGCCTTCGCCCATCTCTTTGGTCTCGTCGGCCAGGATCTGCAACCCTCGCCCCAACGTCTTGAGGAAGCGTCCCTCCTCCAGCTTGACCGTCTCGGCGATCATGGCTTCGCCACTGCGCAGTTCGGGATAGGCCTGGCCCATTTCCCGCACCAGTGTCGGCACCAGCTTGAAGATTACCGGCTCTTCGGCGCCAAGCAGAGTCGCGTGCCGCATGGCGCGGCGCATGATGCGGCGCAGCACATAGCCCCGGCCTTCATTGGAGGGCAGCACGCCCTCGGCAATCAGGAAGCTCATCGAGCGGAGATGGTCGGCGATCACCCGCAGACTGCGATTGCCCGGGCCCGCCACATCCGCGCCCGTTGCCGAGGCGGCGGCGCCAATCAGCGCCTTGAACAGGTCGATATCGTAATTGTCATGCACGCCCTGCATTACTGCCGCGACGCGCTCGATACCCATGCCGGTATCGATCGAGGGGCGCGGCAGGCTGTCGCGACTGCCATCGGCCTGCTGCTCGTACTGCATGAACACCAGGTTCCAGATCTCGATCCAGCGGTCGCCATCCTCGTCGGGCGAACCGGGTGGGCCACCCCACACCTTGTCGCCATGGTCATAGAAGATTTCCGAGCATGGACCGCACGGCCCGGTGTCGCCCATCTGCCAGAAATTGGATTTGGCCCCGAGCCGCACGATCCGGTCCTCGCCCAGGCCGGCGATCTTTTTCCACAGCGCCATCGCCTCGTCATCATCCTGATAGATGGTGACCATCAGCTTATGCTTGGGCAGATCCCACTCCTTGGTGAGCAGGTTCCAGGCCAGATCGATCGCTTCGGCCTTGAAGTAATCGCCGAACGAGAAATTGCCCAGCATCTCGAAGAAGGTGTGGTGGCGGGCGGTAAAGCCCACATTGTCGAGGTCATTGTGCTTGCCGCCGGCGCGCACGCATTTCTGCGCCGAGACGGCGCGCGAATAGGGCCGCTTTTCGACGCCCGTAAAGGTGTTCTTGAATTGCACCATGCCCGCATTGGTGAACATCAGCGTCGGATCATTGCGCGGCACCAGCGGGCTTGAGGCCACGGCCTCATGACCATTGCGCACAAAATACTGGGTGAAGCTCGAACGCAGGTCGTTAACGCTGGTCATGAGAGGACTTTCATTCCAAGAAATGGCGCTCGCGCACCGCAGAGGTCGGCTGGCTTTCTATCGCGCGGCCTGCTGAAATGTCCAGCATTGCGGCGGCATTGCGACCCCGCATGTGCAGCACCCGCACGGCCCGCCGGCCCCCCAGCGATCCGCCACGGCCCATTTGCCCCGCCGCGAGCGCCCTCACCGGCCCGCACAGCGCCCCGCGCCCGCAAAAAGGGCAGCGCTCGCGCGCTGCCCAAAACTACCCTGCATGGGAAGAATGACTGTCGGTCTTGCTGTCAGTCGTCGCTTGCCGTGTCGTCGCCGCCACCGGCGACCAGCAACACTTCGCCCAGCAGGCCCGAGCTTTCGCGCACACCCTGCTCGATGGCATTGGCCGCAGCCGGGTTGTCCTTGAGGAACTGGCGCGCATTCTCGCGGCCCTGCCCCAGGCGCTGGCTGTCCCAGGAGAACCAGGCGCCGGCCTTTTCCACGATCCCGGCCTTGACGCCCAGGTCGAGCAATTCGCCGGTCTTGGAAATCCCTTCGCCATACATGATGTCGAATTCAACCTGCCGGAACGGCGGCGCCAGCTTGTTCTTGACCACCTTGACGCGGGTCTGGTTGCCCACGATCTCTTCGCGATCCTTGAGCGCGCCGATGCGGCGAATATCCAGACGAACCGAGGCGTAGAACTTCAGCGCATTGCCGCCCGTGGTGGTTTCCGGCGAGCCATACATCACGCCGATTTTCATGCGGATCTGGTTGATGAAGATCACCAGGCATTTCGACTTGGAGATCGACCCCGTCAATTTGCGCATCGCCTGGCTCATCAGCCGGGCCTGCAGGCCGGGCAGCGAATCGCCCATTTCGCCTTCCAGCTCGGCCCGCGGCGTCAGCGCCGCCACCGAATCGATCACCAGCACGTCAATGGCGCCGCTTCGCACCAGCGTATCGGTGATTTCCAGCGCCTGCTCGCCCGCATCGGGCTGCGAGATCAGCAGATCATCGACATTGACGCCCAGCTTGCGGGCATAGATCGGGTCGAGCGCATGCTCGGCATCGACGAAGGCGCAGATGCCGCCGGCCTTCTGGGCCTCGGCAATCACATGCAGCGCCAGCGTGGTCTTGCCCGAGCTTTCCGGCCCGAAAATTTCAACAATGCGGCCCTTGGGCAGGCCGCCAATGCCCAGCGCGATATCGAGCCCGAGCGATCCGGTCGAGATCGACTCGACTTCAATCGCCGCCGCCTCGCCCAGGCGCATGATCGAGCCCTTGCCGAAATTGCGCTCAATCTGGCTGAGCGCCGCGGCAAGTGCCTTGTCCTTATCCATCGATCCACCTTCAACAACACGAAGCGACGCGTTAGCCATCAATTCTCTCCTTATTCCACGCTCTGTCAGGCTGCGCAACGCGCTGGCCGCTGGGCTGGGGGTGCATACAATGTGCTTTATTTGTTCTCATATTGTTCTATATCAGTCAAGGGACAAAATGAGAACATCGCGCGGCGGCGTGCTTTGACACGGACAGAATCGGCAGCGCCGCACACCGCGCCCCTATAAGTATGATTTTTGGGCTTGCGTCATCGGGCCATGTTGCGTTTTATGCCCCGCAATTCTGCCCGTTCGGGCCTTCAGCGCAGGAGCCGCGCCGTGAATCTCATTCAGTTTCTCGATCTCGATGGCGATCGCGCCGTCGCTGCCGTGGTGGACGGTACTGCCCGCATCGTCAACGACACCGCCAGCGTCTATGACCTGACCATTGCCGCCCTCTCCAGCCATGGCGGCCTGGCCGCGCTGATTGAGGCCAAGGGCCTGGGCGACACCGTTGATCGCGCCGCCATTCTGGCCGAAGGCCGCATGCTGTCGCCGATCGATCACCCCGATCCGGCCCATCTCTACGTCACCGGCACCGGCCTGACCCATCTCGGCTCTGCCGCCACGCGCGACGCCATGCACAAGGCCAGTGGCGCCAAGCCGGCAGGCGAGCTCACCGATTCCATGAAGATGTTCCAGATGGGCCTGGAACACGGCAAGCCGAGTGCCGGCGAAAAGGGCGTGCAGCCCGAATGGTTCTACAAGGGCAATGGCTATTCGGTGGTGCGCCCCGGCCATCCCCTGCCGTCTCCCGGCTTTGCCCTCGACGCTGGCGAAGAGCCCGAAATTGCCGGCATCTATGTCATCGACCAGAATGGCCAGCCGCGCCGTCTCGGCTTTGCTCTGGCCAATGAATTTTCCGATCACGTCACCGAGCGCATCAATTACCTCTATCTGGCCCATTCCAAGCTGCGCGCCTGCTCCTTTGGCCCCGAACTGCGCCTGGGCGATCTGCCGCACCATGTCGAGGGCATGTCCCGCATCTGGCGCGACGGCAAGGTGCTGTGGGAAAAGCCCTTCGTGTCGGGTGAGGACAATATGAGCCACACCATCGCCAATCTCGAATACCACCACTTCAAATATGAGCTGTTCCGCAATCCCGGCGATGTGCATGTGCATTGCTTTGGCACCGCCACGCTGAGCTTTGCCGATGGCATCTCGACCCAGCCCGATGACGTGTTCGAGCTGGAAGCCAGCCAGTTCGGCGCCGCCCTGCGCAATCCCGTCCGGGTCCAGGCCGAGCACCCCCTGATCGTCGGCAACGTCTATTAACTTGCTGTCCGGCAACTAACATGTCAGTTTCCCGGCGCTTGAACGCGTCGGGAAACAGCATGGCTCGCACATTTGAAAAACGCCGGATTGGCCAGACCGATCTGGAAATCACCACGCTGGGCCTGGGCTGCGCCAGCCTCGCCGGCATCTTCTCGGCCGTCCCGGCCGATCAGGCCCGCGCCACCGTCTCTCATGCGCTTGATGCCGGCCTGACCTATGTCGATACCGCGCCGCAATATGGTCTGGGCCGCTCCGAGCATCTGGTCGGCGACGTCATGCGAACCCGTCGCCATGCTGCCGTGCTCTCCACCAAGGTGGGCCGCCTGCTCAGGCCGGTCAGCCCGGCCAGCCAGGACAAGGGCGCCTGGGTCGATCCCCTGCCCTTCGATCAGGTCTATGACTATTCCTATGACGGCGTCATGCGCTCGTTCGAGGACAGCCTGCAGCGGCTCGGCGTCCACCGCGTCGACATTCTCTATGTCCACGATATCGGCGCTGCCACCCATGGTGCCGAGGCCAACAAGCCGCTATGGGCGCAATTGGCCAGCGGCGGTTATCGCGCCCTGCGCGAATTGCGCGACAGCGGCGTGATCGGTGCCATCGGCCTGGGCGTCAATGAGTGGCAGGTGCTGATGGACGCCATGGCCCTGGGCGACTGGGACGTTTTCCTGCTGGCTGGCCGCTATACCCTGCTCGAACAGACCGCCTTGGCGCCGTTCATGACCACGGCCGCCGCGCGCGGTTCATCCGTCGTCGTCGGTGGCCCGTTCAACTCCGGCATTCTGGTGGGCGGCACCACCTTCAACTATGCCAAGGCCCCCGAGGACATTGTCGCCCGCGTCAAGGCGATCGAGGCCGTGTGCCGGCAGTTCGACGTGCCGCTGCCCGCCGCGGCCCTGCAGTTCCCGCTCACCCATCCCGTGGTCTGCAACGTCCTGCCCGGCCCGCGCTCCCCGGCCGAACTCGATGGCATTCTCGACTGGTGGGATATCGACATTCCGGTCGAGCTCTGGACCAGCCTCGCGGCCAGGGGCCTGCTGGTGCCCGGCACGCCCATCCCCGGCGGCACGGCCTGATTGCATTTGGCCCTGTGTGGGCGCCAATGCCCGCGCCGCCTCAGTTCAGATCGAGCGCATAACCTTTGAGCGTCGCCAGCGGCACCAGCCCCAGCACTTCCCTGTTGGTGGCCCGCAAATACACCCGCGGCGCCATGCCGGCCTGATGCGCCTGCACCCAGCGCCCGGCCACCAGGCACCAGCGATCCCCCGGCACCAGCCCCGCAAAGCCGAATTGCGGCATCGGCGTGCTCAAATCATTGCCCGCCGCCTTGGAATACACCAGAAATTCTGCGCTAGCCTCGATGCACACCAGATGCACCGCCGCATGGTCAGGGCCGGCCGCACAAAAGCCGGTGCGATAGAACCCGGTCAGCGGATCGTGCGAACACGGCTGCAGCGCCTCGCCCAGCACGTTGATCTCGCCGGGCCCGGGAAACCGCCCCTGCTCGTTCAATGCACCTCGTCCTTGCCCAGCTTCTGCAGCACTTCCTTGACCTTGGAATTGATCTGGTCGAGCGAATAGGGTTTGGGCAGGAATTCCACGCTCTGGTCATCCTCGATGTGGCGGCGCACGCTTTCCTCGGCATAGCCCGAGACAAAGATCACCTTGAGGTTCGGCATGGTCTTGCGCACCTCCTTGAGCAGGCTCGGGCCGTCCATCTCGGGCATCACCACGTCCGAGATCATCAGATCGATCTTGAAATCGATGTCTTCGAGCACTTCCATGGCCTCTTCGCCGCCATCGGCCTCAAACACCTCATAGCCCGTGGCGCGCAGCGCCTGGGCCGAGAAGGCCCGCACGCTTTCCTCGTCCTCGACCAGCAGGATTCGTTCATGCCCGGTCAGGTCGCGCACCGGCGCCGTCGCCGCGGCCACCTTGGCGGCCACTTCACTGGCACTGGCGACATAGCGCGGCAGGAAGATCTTGAATGTCGTGCCGATCCCCACCACCGACACCGGATAGATATAGCCCTCGGTCTGCTTGACGATGCCATACACCGTCGACAGTCCCAGCCCGGTGCCCTTGCCAAGTTCCTTGGTGGTAAAGAACGGCTCGAAGATCTTGGCGATCACCTCCGGACTCATGCCGGTGCCGGTATCCTGCACATCGATCAGCACGTAGTCGGCTGGCACCATGCCTTCAAAATTCATCGTCTCGACTGCGGCCCGCGCCACATTGGAGGTGCGCAGCGTGATCGAGCCGCCATTGGGCATCGCGTCGCGTGCATTGACCACCAGATTGATGATCACCTGTTCAAGCTGCACCACATCGGCGCGCACCGGCCAGATATTGCGGCCATGCTCGACACTCAGCGTGTTCTTCTCGCCGATCATGCGCTTGAGCAGCACGGTCAGGTCGTCGACGATCAGCGGCAGTTCCAGCACCTGCGGCCGCAGCGTCTGCCGGCGCGAAAACGCCAGCAATTGCCGGGTCAGGCCGGCGGCGCGATTGGCATTCTGCTTGATCTGCATCAGCTCGCTGAACGAGGGGTCGCCCGGCTTGTGCTTGAGCAGCAGCAGGTCGGAAAAGCCGATAATGGCCGTCAGCAAATTGTTGAAGTCATGCGCCACCCCGCCCGCCAGCTGGCCCACGGCCTGCATCTTCTGGCTCTGCGCAAACTGGGCCTCCAGCTTGCGCTGGTCGGTCATGTCCAGCGCATAGACATTGATCTGCTCGGGCGAGCCTGCGCTCATCTCCGAGGCCGACAGATACAGCCGCACCGCGTGATCGCCCTCGACGCTGAGCAGCGCGTCGACCGGTTCGATCTCGGACATATGGGCCAGCGCGTCGCTGACGGCCTTGGCGAACCGCTCCCGGCTGCCTTCCCCGATCAGCCCGCTCAGCGGCTCCATCTCGATGCTTTTTTCTTCGCCCGCCCAGTGGAAAATCCGCCCGAACGGCGCATTGGTGCGGATGATGCGGCCATCGGCATCCAGCGTGGCAATGGCAAACGGGGTATCGTTGAAAAAGCGCGAGAACCGCACCTCCGCCGCCCGCAATTCCTCTTCATTGTCCGGCGCGTTGGACTTGTCGAGCACCAGCGTGCGCGTCTCGCCCAGCTCGCCATCGGCCAGCCGCGCTGCCCGGTGCAGCAAGCGCACCGGCAGGCTGGTGCCATTGCGCCGCACCAGATCGATATCGATGATTTCGGTGCGGATTTCGCCATCGCCGCGCCCGCGCATCAGCAAGGTCGAGCCATCGCCGCGCACGATGTCGGACATGCCCAGATGGCCCGAATTGAACTCGGCCAGATCGTAGCCCAGCCAGTCGCTCAGCGTTGAGTTCAGATACTGGATGCGCCCCTGGGCATCGGCCGAGAAGAATCCTGCCGGCGAATGATCCAGATAGTCGATTGCCCGCTGCAGATCGCGGAACGCGCTCTCATTATTGTCCCGGTCGCGGGTAATGTCTTCCACCGACCAGGTTACCAGCGGCTTGGTTGCCTCGTCGGATTCCGGCAGGGGCCGCACCCCGACACGATACCAAAAGGCCTTGTTGCTATGAGCCTGCGACCCGCCCAGCCCGCCAATAATGCGGATATCCTCGACGGCGGCACGCCCGTCCTTGGCCGCCCGCGACAGGCGGTAAATGGCTTCGCTGGCGTCAGACTGCCCGGCGAACAGCCGGGGCACACCCACCGGAACGCCATTGGTCAGCGCCCCGCTGAAACTGCCATAATGGGCGTTCACATAGGAAATCTTGCCTTCGCGATCCGCCACCACCGCCCCGAACGGCAGGCTGTCGACCACCGCATTGGAAATCGTCCGCCGTTCCTCGCCATTGGCAAACCGGAACAGGCCGGCGGCCAGGCCGAACAGGCAGAACACGCCAATCACCGCCAGAACGCCGATAAAGGTCATGATCAGGTCGGGCGAGATATAGTCGCTGAACAGCGCCAGGCCGAGCGCGACCCCCACCAGAAACAGCCCCAGCAACACGACGCGCCACACGCCCGCACCGCTGCGGCCACTGACGATCATCGGATCAGGATAAGAGTCCTCGCCGAGCGGCGTCGATGCCATGGGTCAATCTGCTCCGTAGCCAGTGAATCGGGCCGAATCAGGCGCCGCACCAAGGTCTAGCAAATGCCCCCCTGCAACGGGAGACAGAACGGCGTTTTCAACACCGCGCACGCGACCAAACCCACATTAGGGGGCAAATCCCGCTGGCGCCAGCGTCTGCACGCCCGCGTCGGGCCATTCTGCCGGGGCCTTGGCCCGCCTGCAACAAACCCGGCGCCACTTGATTTTCCCGCCCGGCCCGCTATGTCAGGCGGCGAGGACGACCTCCCCTTCTCCATTCAGCTTGCTTTCGGGACGACCCGGCATTGTTCTAAGGGTTTTCCATGCGCACCGCACGCGACCGTATTCGCCACACCATCCTCTTTGAAATCTTCGGCCTGCTTCTCGTCACGCCCCTGGGCGCGCTGGCCTTTGCCATGCCCTTGCAGGACATCGGCGTCATCGGCATTGGTGGCGCCACGCTCGCCATGCTCTGGAACTACATCTACAATTATGGCTTCGATCGGCTGATGCAGCGCTGGCGCGGCACCACGCTCAAGACCCTGCCCCTGCGTGTCCTGCATGCCATCCTGTTCGAGCTCGGCCTGCTGCTCGCCCTGCTGCCGCTGATTGCCTGGTATCTGGGCATCACCCTGTGGCAGGCCCTGGTCATGGATATCGCGTTTGCCCTGTTCTACATGGTCTACGCCTTCGTCTTCAACCTGGCCTATGATCGGGTCTATCCCATTCCCGCGCCGGACCCGGCCTGATCGGGGCAGCGCGGCCGGTCGCCGCTAGCGTGATTTCCAGCCCGCGCCCTGCTTGAGCCGCATCACGAACCCGATCACCTCGGCCACCGCCTTGAAGTGTTCGTTCGGAATGGTGTCATTGATTTCCATGCTGGCGAACAGCGCCCGGGCCAGCGGCGGGTTCTCGACAATCGGCACGTCGTGCTTCTTGGCCAGTTCGCGGATTCGCAGGGCCACCGCATCGGCGCCCTTGGCGACGCATTGCGGGGCGCCCATCGCCCGGTCATATTTCAGGGCCACGGCAAAGTGGGTCGGGTTGGTGATCACCACGGTGGCATCGGGCACTGCCGCCATCATGCGCTGGCGCGCCTTGTCCTGGCGCAACTGCCGGATGCGGCCCTTCACCTTGGGGTCGCCCTCCATCTGCTTGTATTCGTCCTTGGTCTCCTGCAGCGTCATCATCTGCTTCTTCCACCATTTCTGGCGGACATAGAGGTAGTCGGCAAAGGCGATCAGCGTCACCACCGCCAGCGTGGCCATGAAAATCTTGATCCCGATTTCCTGGAATTCAAGCAGGATGACCCGGGGGTCCGCCGTCATCATGGTGTCGAGCCGGTCCCGCTCGGGCCACACCGTGGCCACCACCACCGTCCCCACCACCCCGATCTTGAGCAAGCCCTTGACGAAATTGACCAGCGACTCGCTGGAAAACAGCCGCTTGGCCCCGGCCTTGGGCGAGATCTTGGACAGTTTGGGCTTCAGCGATTCCGCCGACATCAGCGGGCGATGCTGGATCAGATTGGCAATCACGGCCGCAAACGACAACACCACCAGCGGAATTGCCACCGTGCCCAGCAGCGCCAGCGCCAGATTGTTGAAAAAGGCGCCGAAGCCCCCGCCATCGAGCGAGATGCGGTCCGCATTCATCATCACCAGTTCGAGCGAGCCCATCAGCCCCTGGGCCGCACCCGGCGCCATCAGCGCGAATATCCCCGCCGACCCCAGCAGCATGAACCAGGTCACCACTTCCTGGCTCTTGGCGACATCACCCTTGGCGTGGGCGTCCTCGAGCTTCTTTTGCGAGGGGTCTTCAGTTTTGGAGGATTGTTCGGGGGCTTCGTCTGACATCAGGATGCCTCGCTATCCACGTCAGGGCGCGTCGAGAGCAGCGGTTTGCGAGAACCGGCACGCAGCGTACATTGATGTACGTGAGCACCAAAAGCGCAGCCTATTGCTGCTCGCAGGCCGTTCTCACGTGGATGGTGCGGCATCCTCTAGCCTCGCCACATTGCGAGATGGTTCTCGAACCCGGCCAGATACCAGCCCATCATCATCGTCAGCAGCAGTCCGAACAGCAGCAGGCCCACCATGATATTGGCCGGCATCAGCACGAAATACACCTGCATGGCCGGCATCAGTCGGGCCAGAATGCCCGCCCCCAGGTTGAACACCAGTCCGAACACGATGAAGGGGGCTGACATCTGGATACCGATGCTGAAGGCGCTGGCGACGGTCCGCAGCGCCAGCTGCGCGGCATCCTCGAACATGATCGGGGCATCGAGCGGAAAGGCGATGTAACTGTCATAGGTCGCGGCCAGCGCCATATGATGCAGATCGGTGGCAAAGATCAGCACCATGCCCAGAAAGCTGAGGAAACTGCCGAACACCGCCCCCTGCACCCCCACCTGCGTCGGATCGGCTGCCATGGCGCTGGAGAGCCCGGCCTGAAACGCAATTACCGCGCCCGCCAACTGGGTCGCCATCACCGTGAGCCGCGCCACCGCCCCCAGCATGATGCCGATGGCCAGTTCATGAAAGATCAGGCCGGCAATGGCCATCACATCGTCCGGCAGGACCGGCAGGCTCGGCGACAGCAGCGGATAGACCACCAGCGTAAAGGCCAGCGCAAAGCTCAGCCGCATGCGCATCGGGATCATGTCTTCGCCCAATGCCGGCATCAGCATCAGGATGGCGCCAATGCGCGTGAACAGCAGAATATAGACAAAGGCCGTATTGGGTAGCCAATCGAGCCCGATCGTCACCCTCAGCCGCCCACGATGATCATGTCGACGACACGGTTCATATAGCCGCCCATGGTCGAGCCCAGGAATGGCAGGGTCAGCAGCATGGTCAGGAAAATGGCGATGATCTTGGGCACAAACACCAGTGTCTGTTCCTGGATCTGCGTCAGCGCCTGGAACAGCGCGATGATCACGCCGACCACCAGCCCCACCAGCATCATCGGCGAGGCGACAATCAGCAGCACCCAGATGCCATCACTACTGATATCGAGGACTTCGGCGCCGGTCATGATCGTCCTGTTCTGGGCAGCCGAATCGCCGCCCCGGCGCCATTCTAGCCCTAGATCGGCATCCGCATGATCTCTTCATAGGCCGATATCACCCGGTCTCTGATGGTCACCATGCTTTCAATGGCGATTTCGGTCTCGCTCAGCGCGGTGACCATATCGACGACATTGGCTTTGCCATTGACCATATCCATGGCCATTTTGTCGCTGGTCTTGCCGGTGTCGACCACGCCCTGCACCTGGCTGGCCAGTATCTCGGCGAAATTCTGCCCGCCGCTCGGCGCCAGCGCCGTCAGATCGGTTGCCGGCTTGGCCGCCTGATTGATCAGCCGGCTGGCATTGCCATAGGCAGCGGCGGCGGCATTGAAGGTGGTGTTGATGGCCATGGTACTTTCCCGCCCGATCAGCCGCGCAGGATGTCGAGCGTGCGCCCGAGCATCTGTCGCGTTACGGTGACAACATTCAGATTGGCCTCATAAGTGCGCTGGGCCTCGCGCATATCCATCGTTTCGACCAGCGTGTTGACGTTGGGATATTGCACATACCCCGTCCCGTCGGCCGCCGGATGGCCTGGCTCGTAGCGGCTGGTGAAGTCGCTCATGTCATAGGCCAGCTTGCCCACTTCCACGATCTTGCCGCCGACATCGGGATCGAAACTGGTCTCAAAGGTCGGAATGCGTCGGCGGTAGGGCTCGTCACCCGGCGCCTTGCCCGCCGAGTCGGCATTGGCCAAGTTTTCCGCGATCACCCGCATCCGGGCGGTCTGGGCGTGCAGCCCGGTGGCGGCAATGCGCAGCGAAGAATTGAAATCCATAACCGCTTACTTTCCTATGACCGGCCGAGCGCGGTGCGCAGCACCTTGATCGACTTCTGGTACAGGCCCGTGGCGGCCTGGTAGTCCATCATATTGGTGGTCACCTTCATCATCTCGTCTTCCAGCGACACCCCATTGCCTTCCGGCGTGATCTCGAAATTGGCCATCTGCTGGGCGCCAAAGGCACTGCCGCCCTGCCCGCCCACCGAAAAGTGCATCGGCTGCGTCGCCGTCGTGGTCACCGCGGCCGACGAGAAGGCGCCATTGACCTCGGCAAAATCGAACTGCTTGAGATCGCGCCCGCGAAAACCGGGCGTCTCCGCATTGGCGACATTTTCGGCCAGTAGTCCTTGACGCGCCTGGTGCCAGCGCATCTTGTCGGTCAGTGCCGTAAACACCGGCATGTTCATCAGGCCCATCGGCGCGTTCCCCCGCGAGTCCAGCTATGCGATGGGCAATTCTTGCCGGTTTGTGGTTAATCAAGTGTTAACCGATGGTGTTTTGGCGGTGCGCAGTCTCGCATTCTGCACATTTTCGCCACTAACTAGGCAAGTTATGCCGCTCGGATTCGGGATAGCAGTTTTTTGGGAGTCACTATGCAGTTCATCACCAGCCTGATTGGCGGATCTGGAAATTCCACACTGACCGCCCTGTTCGCTCTGGGCATCGTCCTGGTGTTGATCGTGCTCGGCGTCTGGCTGCTCAAGCTGCTGTTCAATGTCTCGAGCAAGGCCACCCGTGGCCGCAATCGGCGTCTGGCGGTCATTGAATCCCTTGCCCTTGATCCCAAGCGCCAATTGCTGATTATCCGCCGCGACAATGTCGAGCATCTCATTCTCACCGGCGGCCCCCAGGATGTGGTGGTCGAAACCGGGATCGCCGTAAGCGAACCGGCCGCCACCCCGCCCACGCGCCGCCCGATCCCCACCATTGCTGCCCGCAAGATGGCACCGGCCTCGGTGCCGACCCATGCCCCGTCTCCTGCCCCGGCTGCGGCGCCCGCCCCCGTCGCCACCGAGCCCGTCGGCGCGCCGGGCACGGTGCTGGCCGAACTGCAGAAGCAGGGCCGCGCCACCCACAAGCGGGCGCACCTGTCGCTGCGCCACACCGGCCTGTTGCGGCCGACCAGCGACACTGAATTGCCGGTTTCCCCCGAAAACGCCACGCCCGCCGCTCCGGCCGCCCCCGACTCAGCTACACAGGACAGCGCACAGCGAGACATCGAGGGCAGTGACCTTGCCGACGGCACCAGCGAGACGAACCGGAACTGACGGCGTGACATCGCCACGGCGCCATCTGGCCCGCTACGCCGGACTGGCCGCGCTGCTCCTTGTGGCGCTGACGCCGTCCCTCGCCTTCGGGCAGGACGTTTCCATCGATTTTGGTGACGACACCACCATCACCGAACGCGCCGTCCAGATCATCGGGCTGATCACCCTGCTGTCGCTGGCCCCCTCCATCCTGGTGATGGTGACCAGCTTCACCCGCATCGTCGTGGTGCTCTCCCTGCTGCGCACCGCCATTGGCCTGCAGACCGCCCCGCCCAATTCGGTGATGGTGTCGCTGGCGCTGTTTCTTACCCTGTTCGTCATGCAGCCCACCCTGCAGGCCACCTATGACGAGGGCATCGCGCCATTGCTGGCCGGCGATATCGAGATCAGCCAGGCCTTCGAACAGGGCAGCGTCCCCCTGCACGCCTTCATGCGCGCCAATGTACGCGAGCAGGATCTGGCGCTGTTTTTTGATCTGACCGAGGCCGAGGTGCCCGCCGAGCCCGAGGCCATTCCGCTGCAGCTGCTGATCCCGGCCTTCATGATTTCCGAGCTGCGCCGCGCCTTTGAAATCGGCTTTCTGCTGTTCCTGCCCTTTGTCGTCATCGACATGGTGGTGGCCTCGGTGCTGATGAGCATGGGCATGATGATGCTGCCGCCAGTGGTGATTTCCCTGCCGTTCAAGCTGATCTTTTTCGTGCTGGTCGATGGCTGGTATCTGGTAGCGGGCTCGCTGGTGCGCAGTTTCAACGCCGGCTGATCGCCCCCAACGGCAATACGGTCCGCCTCACACGTCCCGGTCGGCGTCTGAACTGGCGTCAGAGGCCAGCAGCGGCGCCAGTGCCCCGTCGGCGCCATAGGTTTCGCGATACGACGCCAGGAACGAGTTGATGCCGTCGACCCCTGACACCTGGTTGGCCACGGCTTTGAACTCGAGGCTGGTGACCTCGATATTGCTGGTCACCAGATCAAACATCGGCCATTCCGGCGAGGTCACCATGGCTTCGCCGAACTTCGAGCGCAGCCGCGACAGGCCCAGATCGTCATTGGCCAGCACAAAGCCCACGGCGGCGCGGATCACCCCCAGCCGGGCCGGCTGCGTCAGGGCCGCCTTGGTGGCTGGGTCCGAATACATCGCCTCGATCATTTCGCTCGCCTCGGTGTAGCGGCGCGCCTTCCAATGCGCATCAATGCGCAGCAGCGTGACGTCGCGCCCATCCAGGTCGCGCACCAGATCAAGGCCCAACTGATCGCGCCCGCCATCGATCATCGCCCTCGCTTCCAGCACCCGGCGCTGGCGCGCCAGCGAATCCGGCATATCGGTCACCCGTGTCGCATTGAGCACCCGCAGCGCATCCTGCGGCTTGCGATCGGCCAGATAGATCACCGCCAGATCGGCCGCGATCTGCGTCTTGGCGATGCCGCGCAGCCGGTTGTTCAACTGGTATTCCAGCAATTCGGCGGCCTGCGGCAACAGATCCACCCGCACCAGCCGGCGCGCCAGATTGCGGATCATCTCATCGCCACGCGCCCCCGGCGGCGTGAGCTGGCGGAAATCATAATACAGCCCCAGCGCATCCACCGGCGCCAGCGAATCCGCCACCCCGTTGAGGAACAATTCGCTGAACATCGCCTGCGCCTCGTCGCGCAGCCCGGTGATCGGCGGGCTCTCGGGATAGTGCGCCACCGCCTGCTTGACCGTCTCAAAGCCCAGCCGGTAGTCGCCATGGCGGAAATACAGTTCAGCCAGCAGCTTCTGCATATCCGCCTCCAGCGGATTGCCGCGCCACAGCAGCGACTCCGCCGACAGGGTTGCCGTCGCCTTGGCCAGATTGAGCTTGCCGGCGTCGTCGAGCAGCCGCAGCGTGCGGTAGATGGCCTCGGCCCGGGTCGGTCGGACATCGGCGGCAATCACCTGGCCATAGGTGTCGATGGCTTCATTGGTCCGGCCGGTGATCTCGTCGATCCGCCCCGACAACAGGTGGAACAGGCTGCTGTCATCGGCGTCGAGGCTGGCAAAATCGATATCGGCCAGCATGTGCTCGGCCATGTTGACGTCACCCACCTCGATCGCCGAGCGGATGGCCGCAAAATGGAACCTGTTGCGCAGCCAGGCCGGGTAAGTGGCAATCACCGACTGTGCTTCGAGCGCGTCGCGCTTGGCGCCCTTGAAGTCATAGGTCTCGGTGCGCGCAATGGTGCGCCAGACCAGCGCATCGATTTCCTGCCCCATCGACGCGGTGTTCAAAATCGCCAGGGCTTCGGCCGGTCGGCTGGCCATGGTATCGGCAGCCGCCAGGGTGAGCCGCATCTTGCGCGTCAGGTCGCCGGACTTGAGGTCCTTTTCCAGTACATTGAGCACCCCGATTGCCTCATGGGCAAAGCGGTTGGCGATGAAATACTGGGCCAGGTCCAGTCTTGCCTGGTCGCGCGCCTCTCCCTCGGCATTGGCGGCGGCCGAGAGCAGGCTTTGCTTCTGCTCGGCGAACAGTCCGAAATCAGGCTGCTCCAGCCGCACCAGATCGATGAAGCCGCCCCGCATCGCCTGGGCCACGCCATTGCCGGTGGAACGCGGACCATCCATGGTCGACACCGTCAGGCCGCCCTGCACACTCAGCACCGCCAGATCGTTTTCGATGACGATGTTCAGATCCGCAGTCTCGGGCCGCACCACCAGCCCGTGCACGCTGCGCAGGGCCGAAAAATCGACATAGTCGAGCGAGCGGGTCAGCCCCCGCGCCGGCGGATAGGAGGTGACCACCTTGAGCACATCGCCCACATTGGGGTCGCGGAAGTCGTGCACCCGGGCGGGCCGTGCCAGATCCGCAACGATCTCGAAATCTCCGGTAACATCGCGGCGCCGGCTGAGTTCGATCGGCGCGGTCGGGGTCAGCATGATGTCGCCCAGCGACAATACCCAGGCCATGCCCTCCGAGCCCAGCGTCGCCAGGCGGTCCTCCGACAGCTCGACCCGGACAACCTGGGTGTCGCCCGATGCCACCACGGCAAACTGGCTGGCCAGCGCATCCAGCTGTGCCGATTGCGTCGGTGGCGCAATGCCCGACACGGTATCGAACAGCATCCACACCGTATTGCCGCGGCGGAACACCGCTGCTGGCGTTTCCTGCTCAAACGGAAACACCACCCGCAGGGTGGAGCCGATCACGTTGACAAACGGCGTTACCGTCTTGGCCGCCGATTGCGGGTACAGCATGTCGACCAGTGGCGCGCTCGAACCATCCGGCTCATCGGCAGGCGCGCGCGCCGCGGCCTCCTCAACCAGCGTCGCCGCGTCAAAGCTCGGCAGCCCGTCGCCGGCAATGTTGATGTCGAGAATATATTGTCGCGGCGATGTTTCGTAGAACCGCGGCTGGATGCCTTCGGCCAGTTGCAGCATCACGGTCGATCCATCCGCATCGACCGCCGTTTCCACCGACATCACCTCGGGCGGCAGATCGATCGCCAGGTCGCGCAGATCGATCCCGACCGGCCACTCAAACTGGATCATCCCCAGATCGCCGTCCTGGACAAACTGCCCCGTCGTGGGCACTGACCAGTCAAATTGCACGCGCAGGAAGGTTGGATTGCGCCCGATGCGCACGCTGGCCTGCGGATCAAATTCCGCCACGCCTGCCGCCTTGCGCTGCTGCTCGGCCCGGATCGCGGCCACGCGCGCCCGCTCTGCCAGTGCATCAATCACATCTTGCGGCAGGGCCGGCGGCTGCCCCTGCCAGGAACTTGGCAACAGATCGATATAGAGCATTTCGCCGGCTTCGATGCGGTTGAAGCTGAAGGCGGAGCGCAGCCCCATGCGCAGGCCGCGCTTGTCCGGATCAATCCGCGCCACCGACAGGTAATCCGGCATGGTGGTGCCGACATCGGGCAGGATGACGTCAATCTGCTCGTCGAACTCCAGCGACAACACGCCGTTCTCGATCCGCATCGTGTATTCCGGCAACCCGTCACGGCCGGGAAAGCTCAGGATCAGCCGGCCATAGCCGTCTTCCTGGGTGCCCAGCAACTGGCCCTGCTCAACGGCGGAGGCCGGCACGACCAGGCCCAGCATGGCCAAGGCCAGCAAAAGCGCCAGGGCGTTTCTGGCCCACAGCATGCCTGCATGGATAGCAGTCTTCACCGGCTTCTGCCCGCCCGACGCAAGGCACGTATTCAGCGACCGAATTCTGGGCCGGCAACACGTGCTGGGTTACACTATACTCGTGAACCTGCACCCTAGCGGCATCGGCTTAACGGCGCCTTACTTCAATCGGGAAACCCTTACTGACCCACGATCTGCGGCAGTGCGGCCAGATCGTCCGGCGTCATCTCCGTTGCCGGGCGATCCGCCAGGGCCGCCATCTTGACGGTCAGCTCCTGCGCGCGGGCGGTATCCATCTCGGCCAGGATCGGCGCCATCTTGCGCGGGCTCATGGTCTTGGCCACGCGCAGCAGCACATTCATGTCCAGATTGTTGAAGATGCCGGCCGCATCCTTGGCTTTCATCGTCTCGTACATCGCCACGATCCCGGCGAACTGCCCGGTTTCCATTTCCTGGCGCTGATCCACCAAAGTCGAGATCTGTGCCTCCAGCGCCGATAGCGTCGCGGCCCGCTCCTCGATGCGCCGCTCGGCCGCATCAACGATCGATGCGCGCAGCGCCAGATCGTTCTCGTATTTCTGCAACTCGTCGCGCCGCGCGGCCAGGCGCTGCAGCAGCGCCTGTTCGGTGTCGGTGGTGCTGTCGGTGGACAGCAGCGGCACCGAGCCGCCAATGCCGTCGATCAGCAGGGGCACCGCGTCACCCGATGGCAGGCAGTCCACCATCGACTCGGCAAAGATCGGCATCGGGTCGCCACGGCGCGGCCGCACCTCCGGCTCGGAATCGCTGGGCTGCTCGGGTGCCCCCGCCGAGGCTGGATTGATGATGACGGCGCCATCAGCCGTGATGGCCGCGTCCGATTCCACGCAATATGTGCCGCTGGCCGTCGCCGCGCCGGTTTCGGCCTCGGCCTCGGCCACTGCTGCAGGGTCGGCATGCCCATCGGCAGCAGGTTCTTCCGCCGCGCCAGCATGCGCATCGGCAGCGGGCGCTGCATGGCCTGCCGCTTCGCTCTGCGGCTTCATCGTCGGCGACGGATCGGCCAGCGTTGGCGTGCTGTCCTCCATGGTCGGTTCGCCCGGCAGGGTAGGCGTGTCATCCGCCATGACATTGCTCGTGCTGCCCCCGGCGCTACTCCCGGCGCTGCTCCCGCCCGCCGCCTCAGCCCGGCTCACGCCGGTCAGCACATAGCTGCCATTGCCGACCAGACCCAGCGTCTTGAGCAGCAGCAGCGCGGCAACGGCCATGATGACGACGGGCAGCAGGCGGACATTTTTCACGCGGCTGCTCCACGCGTACGGACCCGGGTCTGCAACTGCTCGAGCGCCGATTTCACCTTGTTGGGCTGTTCCACCGGCTCGATGGCCTGGCTGTGCCGGGCCACGCTGGTGATCCGGGCAATGCGCTCCATCAGCACCGAGCCGGCATTGACGTGATTGGCCAGTTCAATGCCGAACCGCTCGGCCTCTTCCAGCCGCGAATTCAGCGACAGATCCGCTTCAACCGCGGTCTGCTTGAGTTCCTTGATCGCCTGATTGGCCAGATTGGTGGCCCCCACCAGATCGGCCACCATTTGCCGCATCACATCCTTGTCGGCATGCAGCATCTTCAAGCGATGGTTGAGAACGATGCAGTAGCCGATAGTCAGCGCCAGCAGGATGGCGACCGCACTTTCCACGAACAGTCCTAGGGGCAAGCCGAACATCATCGTCCTTCCGTTTCTTCGTCGATCGCTTCAAAGGCTTCCATGGTCACCTTGGGCGGATTGAGCGGGCGGGTCACCCGCACCGATACCAGATTGCCGATATGGCCCATCACGGCCTCGGTCAGTTCGACGCCGCCGCAGCGCAGGCGCACCGGGTCGGTCGGCGTCCGCTCAAACATCAGCGTATCGCCGGCCTGCATGGCCATCATCCGCGACAGTGGCACGTCCTGTTCATGCAGCACGGCCTCTATCGAGACCTCAGCCGAATAGATCTCGGTCGCCAGATGGCCTTCCCAGGTCGCATCGCGGCCGAATTTTTCACCCATGAACATCTGCAGCAGCTGTTCACGGATCGGCTCGATGGTCGCATAGGGCAGCAGGATTTCGATCTTGCCGCCGCGATCATCCATCTCGATGCGCAGCTCGATCAGGATCGCCGCATTGCCCGGGCGCGAGATCGCGGCAAAGCGTGGATTGGTTTCCATGCGCTCGAGCTTGAAATTGACCTGCGTCACCGGCTCGAACGCGCGATGGGTATCCTCCAGGATCACCTCGATCATCCGCCGCGCTAGGGCCAGCTCGATGGTCGTATAGGGCCGCCCCTCGATGCGGATATTGCCACCGATCCGGCGGCCGCCGAGCAGCACGTCGATCATCGAATAGATCAGGCTGGAATCGACCGTCAGCAGCCCGTAGTTTTCCCATTCCTCGGCGCGGATCACCGACAGGATGGCCGGCAGCGGGATCGAGTTCAGATAGTCGCCGAACCGCACCGACGAGATGGAATCCAGCGTCACTTCCACATTGTCGGAGGTGAAATTGCGCAGGCTCGTCGTCGCCAGTCGCACCAGGCGATCGAACACGATTTCGAGCATTGGCAGGCGTTCATAGCTCACCAGCGCCGAGTTGATCAGCGCCTGCACGCCGGTCAGTTCGACATTGCTGCCGATGCTGGCGTCAAAGCCCAGCAGGCTGTCGATTTCGTCCTGGTTGAGTACGCGGTCGGGCGCGCCCTCGCCGTCCCCGGTATCGCCTTCCAGCATCGCTGCCCATTCGGCAGTGGCTTCGGCGGCCTTTTCCTCTTCGGTCTGCTCAACAGCGGCGTCGACCGGCACCACGGTGCCGTCCAGATCCCAATCGTCGCTGAGTTTGTCCTGGTCGCCTGGCTCTGCCATTACTGTACCAGAATTTCCTTGAACAGCACCGACTCCACCCGCGAGGGGTAGATCGCCACGTTCACGCGCCGCAGCAGCTCTTCCTTGAGACGATACACCCCGGCCGAGCCTTCCAGATCGGATTTGCGCAATTCGCGCAGATAGACCTGGAACGCGTCGATCACCTTGGCCATGCGCGGCTGGATTTCCAGCATCATGGCTTCATTGGTGACTTCGAGCGCCACCGTCAGCTTCATGAAAGCCTCGCCATCGGCCTCATTGTTGAGGTTGATGACCATGGGCGGCAGGTTGAAGATGAAGGTGTTTGCCACTTCGATGACGCCGCCCTCGACGCCGGCGGCCGCAGCGCCATGCTCTGCCTCGGCCGTTCGCGACGACAACATGTAGAACGTGCCCGCGCCGGCCAGCAGAACCACCACGGCCACGGCACCGATAATGATGAAGAGCTTGGGCATCCCCTTCTTGACGGGCGCGTCGTCGTCGATTTCCGTATCAGCGGCCATTGGATACCTTGCCAGAACTCAAGCCTTCCCGGACGATTCCGGCAATATGACCAGCTAAGCGCCCCATGGTTAACGAAAGGTTACAAAATCCCCTTATGCGGCAGATATTGCCGGGTAAGTTTTGCCGGGCACGGCAAGCCTGATCCGGCAGCCCATCCGCATCGATAAGCTTATCCATCTGATTTTATTAAATTTTTTAAACTGGCATGGTTTCTGCAATGTTACCGGCGAGACCATCGGCTTGGGGAAGCTGGCGGTTTCGGGGAAGTTAACAGCGGGGATCAGCAATGATCGAAAATGCGCAACTGATAGGCCTGAGCCGGCAAATCGCGCTGCAGCGTCAGATGGATGTGGTGGCCAACAACATGGCCAACATCAACACCACCGGTTTCAAGGCCGAGGACCTGCTGTTTGAGGAATTCATCATGCCGGTCGCCCGCGACCGCGATTTCCAGGGCGGCGACCAGCCTCTCTCCTATGTGCAGGACTGGGCGACCATCCATGATCTGAGCGGCGGCGCCATGGTGCAGACCGGCAGCGAGCTGGATGTGGCGCTCAATGGTGACGGCTTCTTCGCCATCCAGACCCCCGCCGGCGAGCGCTGGAGCAAATCGGGCGCCTTTCAGCTGAACGCCGGCGGCACCCTGGTTGATACCAGTGGCAATCCGGTCCTGGGCCAGCGCGGCCCCATCACCTTCGGGCCCGAGGAAACCGGCATCCTGATCGGCAAGGACGGCACCGTCAGCTCCAGCGCCGGCCCCAAGGGCACGCTGCGCCTGGTCGAGTTTGACAATCCGCAGGCCCTCACCCGTGAGGGCAGCAATCTCTATGCCGGCGGCACGCCGACCACCGCCACCGATACCCGCGTCATGCAGGGCTTCATCGAAAAATCCAATGTCTCCGGCGTTACCGCGATGGCCGAGATGATCCGCGTGCAGCGCGCCTATGAAAGCGCCGCCTCGCTGGCGAGCAGGCAGGACGATTTGCGTCGTTCCGCCATCCAGCGTCTCGGCGACGCCAACGCTTAACCCTGAGGACCGGCCATGAAAGCTCTCTATATCGCATCGACCGGCATGAGCGCCCAGGAACGCAATGTCGAAGTCATCTCCAACAACATCGCCAACATGCGGACCACCGGCTACAAGCGCGCCCGCGCCGAGTTCGAGGATCTGCTCTATCAGCAGATTACCCGCGCCGGTTCGCAGAGCTCGGCGCAGGGCTCGGTGATCCCGGCCGGCGTTGAAATCGGTTCCGGTGTCCGCACCGTCGCGACCCCGCGCATCATGAGCCAGGGCACCGTCAACATGACCGAGGGCGAACTCGACGTCGCCGTTCGCGGCGAGGGCTTCTTCGCCGTCCAGATGCCCGATGGCCGCACCGCCTATACCCGCGATGGCTCGTTTGAGCGCTCGCCCGATGGCGAACTGGTCACCTCCAACGGCTACCCCATCGAACCCGGCATCGCCATTCCCGGCGACGCCACCTCGGTTGCCATCTCCCAGGATGGTCTGGTCTCCGCCTTTGTCGGCGGCGACAGCACCCCCACCCAGATCGGCCAGCTCCAGCTCGCCCGCTTCGTCAACAAGGCGGGCCTGTCATCGCTGGGCGACAATCTGTTCATCGACACCCCGGCCAGCGGCCCCGCCCAGATCAGCGTGCCCAATGCCGAGGGCACCGGCAACCTGCTCCAGGGCTATCTGGAAATGTCCAACGTCAACTCGGTCACCGAGATCGCCGACCTCATCGCCGCCCAGCGTGCCTACGAGATGAACGCCCGCGTCATCTCGGGCGCTGACGAGATGATGAAATCCACCAGCCAGCTGCGCTAGAGGAGTAGTCCAGATGATCGTCCGTTCCGCCATCACCGCCATCACCATCCTGCTGCTCAACGCCAGCGCCCTGGCCGCCCCCATGCTCAAGGGCGACGTCACCGTCACCGCCGCCATCGTCACCGCTGGCGATCTGTTTGAAGGGGCCGGGCTTGCCGCCGAACATGGCCTGTTCCTGGCGCCCAGGCCCGGCACCACCGGCAATGTCGATCTCGCCGCCATCCGGGCGGCAGCCGCCCGCATCGGCATTGAATCCTTCGAGACCGGCGGGCTGGACCGAATACACGTCAGCCGGGCCGCCACGATTGTCGATCAGCACCTGCTGACCGGCCTGATCACCGCCAATTTGCAGCAGCGTGGCATTCTGTCTGACGGCATGAGCGCCAACACCGTGTTCTCCACCGCCTTCAGCGCCATCAATGCCGAAGCCGTCGACCAGCCCGCCAGCGTCACCAGCCTGCGCTATCTCCCCGGCACGGGCGCCTTTACCGCCCGCTTTGCCATTGCCGGCCTGGATCAGCCGCTCGATCTGTCCGGTTCGATCGAGCTGATGATTGAAGCCCCTCATCTGGTCAGCAACCTCCCCGCCGGCACCGTTCTGGACGCCAGCAATATCGTGATGCGGTCCGTGCCGCTGCGCTACGTCGAAACCACCGGCATTCCCCGGCTGCAGGACATTGTCGGCCAGGCGCTCACCCGCCAGAGCCGCGAAGGCATGATGCTGAAGCCCGCCGATGTCACCGCCCCGCTGACGGTCGCCAAGAATGACGCCGTCACCATCTATTTCCGCCGCGGCCCGATGACCCTCACCGTCAAGGGTCAGGCCGTCACCGGCGCCACCCTCGGCGCGCCACTGCAGGTGCTCAACCTGATGTCCCGGCGCGTTATCAGTGCCACCGCCATCGCCGCCGGCGCCGTTGAAGTGAGCGCTGAACCGCTCGCTCTGGCCCGCCTTTAATCGCCTTCAGGAGACGCCCAAAATGAACATTCTCAAGCTCGCAACCCTCCTGACGCTGACCATCGGTCTGGCTGGCTGCAACACCATGGATCGCCTGGCCAATGTCGGCAGCGCGCCGGCGCTGAGCCCCATCGTCGACCCCACCACCATGGCCGGCTATCAGCCCGTCAACATGCCGATGCCGCAGGCCATTGCCGACACCTACCAGGCCAATTCGCTCTACCGCACCTCGGCCAAGGGCTTCTTCAAGGACGAGCGCGCCCACCGCATTGGCGACATTCTGACCGTCGTGGTCACCGTCAATGACAGCGCCAAGATCGCCAACAACACCCAGTCCAGCCGCGGCTCCAGCAATACCGCGGGCATGGGCGGCATTCTCGGCGCTGCCGTGTCCACCGCCTCGCTCGGCGAAATCGACACCAATGACGCGGTCAACTTCAACTCCGGCATGACCAATACCGGCAAGGGTTCGGTCAACCGTTCGGAAAGCCTGCAGACCTCGGTGGCCGCCGTGGTGACCCAGGTCCTGCCCAATGGCAATCTGGTCATCGAAGGCCATCAGGAAGTCCGGGTGAACTTTGAAGTGCGCGATCTGGTGGTGGCCGGCATTGTTCGTCCCTCCGATATTCAGGCCAACAACACCATTCCATCCTCCAAGATCGCCGAAGCCCGCATCGCTTACGGTGGCCGCGGCCAGATCACCGATGTGCAGCAGCCGCGTTACGGCCAGCAGGTAATGGACGCCATCCTGCCCTTCTAGCTTTCCCTTTCCGGGCGGCACATTCCCCAATGGTGCCGCCGGGCTCCCCGGCAGTGAACAGAAGTTCCTGCCCGGCCAGTTCCAGAATAGAGCCGGCCTCCCCGAGGCGCAGTCCCCCGGCTGCGCCTCTTCCCTTTTTTCGGCATAGACAGATCCGCTCCCGCTAATCCCCGCCCCCTGCACCCGTGCCATACTCATGTCCATCACTCCGCATGGGCGGCCTGCAGGCGAACAGTGGCGGGGTGAGCCGGGTGTGGTCTTTGCCTGCCACACAGGTTCCAGTCCGGCCGTGTGGGGGCGAGCGATCCCCGTGCCGCCGTACAGTTCCAAAAACCGGCGCCCCGAGGCGGTTTCGTCTCACTATTTTTACTTTACCAGAGGCGAAAGCCGTCTCGGGGTCCGCTCGCTTGTGACAACCGCATTTCAGGCGGCGCCTTGGCGTGCTTGCCCCTCGCCGCCAGCTATGGAACACCTTGGTCCTGTTCTGTTCGGAGTCTGACCTTGTCCTTCCAAAAACTCGACGATCTTGGCCGCAAACTCGAATCGCTGGAACATGCCCTCTCCATCCTGGGCGCTGACGAGGCCACCCACATGGCGGTCGGTGGCGGCGAAAAGCGGGCCGAAGCCATGGCCAATCTGGCCGGCATGTATCACGCCCAGGCCACGGCCCCGCAAATCGCCGACTGGATCGAGGCCGCCCGCCCCGAAACCGAAGACCAGACCCTGGCGCTGGCCGAATTCCGGCGCCAATACATCAACGCCACCTGCCTGCCCACCGAATTTGTCGAGCGCCGCACCGCCGCCACCATGCGTTCCGAACAGCTCTGGCGCGAGCTGCGCCCCAGGGGCGATTGGGACAGCTTCCTGCCGGCGCTGGAAGGCGTCGTGGCCCTCGTGCGCGAAGAGGCCCAGCTGCGTGCCGACGCGCTGGGGCTGGCCCCCTATGATGCGCTGATGGATCAGTACGACCCCGGCAACCGCACCGCCGATCTCGACCCGGTCTTCGCCGATCTCAAGAACTTCCTCACCGGCTTCGTGCCGCAGGCGCTCGACGCCCAGGAGGCCCGCCTCGCCAGACGTCCGCGCAAGCCGCTGAACGGCCCCTACCCGATTGATAGGCAGCGCGAACTGGGCCTGGCCGCCATGCGCGCCGTCGGCTTTGATTTCACCCATGGCTCGCTCGCCGTCTCGCACCACCCCTTCTGCGGCGGCGTGCCCACCGATGTGCGCATGACCACGCGCTATCGCACCGACGAGTTCCTCAGCGCGCTGATGGGCGTGCTGCACGAAACCGGCCACGCCCTTTACGAGCAGGGCCTGCCCAAGGCGTGGTCGCACTGGCCGCTGGGCAAGGCGCGCGGCATGGGCATCCATGAAAGCCAGAGCCTGTTCGTGGAAATGCAGCTCGCCCGCAGCCCCGAATTCTGGGAATTCGCCCTTCCGCTGGTGCACCTGCATCTGGGCGAGGATGCCATCCCCGGCTGGCAAACCGCCGATATCCTGAGCGAGGTGAACTTCGTCCAGCGCGGCTATATCCGCGTCGACGCCGACGAGGTCACCTATCCGCTCCACGTCATCCTGCGCTACGAACTGGAGCAGGATCTGGTCGCGGGCAAGCTCGAGGCCAGCCAGATCCCCGAGGCCTGGGACGCCAAGATGACCGACTATCTCGGCATCTCCACCATCAACGACCCCAAGGACGGCCCGATGCAGGACGTGCACTGGCCCGGTGGCGCCTTTGGCTATTTCCCCAGCTACACCCTGGGCGCCATGATCGCCGCCCAGCAATGGGCCGCGCTGGAACAGGCCCAGCCCAACCTGCGCGCAGACATCGCCAGGGGCGATTTCACCGGCGTCAACCAGTGGCGGGCCGAGCATATCTGGAGCCAGGGCTCGCGCTGGTCGACCCCCGAACTGATCACCAAAGCGACGGGTCAGCCCCTTAACGCCGACATCTTCAAGGCCCATCTGAAGGCGAGGTACTTGGCGTAAGTCTGGATGTTTCAGTCGACACCCTCCCCCTTGCGGGGAGGGATCAAGGGTGGGGGGCGGTTGGCCCGAATATCGGGGCTCTCAACACCCCCTCCCAACCTCCCCACAAGGGGGAGGGAGACGATGAACACAGGCCACTGCGCTGGCGCCTCCCTCCCCTTGATGGGGAGGGATTGAGGGTGGGGTGACGGGCTGAACACCGGATACCCAAACTTGACATCCTGGCCCCGCTGCCTATCTTCCCCCCACACGCAGCACTGACCGGACGGTACCCCATGGATAGCACGATGACCGACTGCCTCGCCCGCATCGCTCATCTGGAATCCGTCCATGCCCGTCTCCGTTTCCCTGCACCAGCTCTCCTGGTCCACGCCCGATAACCAGCCGCTTTTCACCGATCTCGAGCTCTCCTTCGGCCCCGGCCGCACCGGGCTGATCGGCCGCAACGGCACGGGCAAATCCACCCTGCTCCGCCTCATTGCCGGACTTGTCCCCCCTGCCGCCGGATCGGTTACCCTTGCGGGAACACTCGGCATGCTGGAGCAATCGGTACAAGTGGAACATGACGCGACCGTCGCCGACCATCTCGGGGTTTCCCAAGCCATGGCTTTGCTCGACCGGCTCGAACAGGGCCGGGGCAGCGTCGAGGATGCCGGCGAGGCGGACTGGTCCCTGCCTGGCCGCATCCAGGCGGCGCTGCAGCAGGTCGGCTTGCCCGAATTGGCCCCCGACCGGCGCCTCGATACGCTCAGCGGCGGCCAGCGCACCCGCCTGTCGCTGGCCCGGCTGATCCTGGCCCTACCCGATATCATCCTGCTCGACGAGCCGACCAACAACCTCGATGCCGATGGCCGCGAGGCGGTGGCCAACCTGCTGCGGAACTGGCGTGGCGCCGCCATCGTGGTCAGCCATGACCGCGCTTTGCTGCGCGAAATGGACGCCATTGTCGAGCTGACCAGCCTGGGCGCCCGCACCTATGGCGGCAATTGGGATCTCTACGCCGAACGCAAGGCCTTGGAGTTGGCCGCGGCCGAGCACGATCTGGCCAGTTCGGAACGCAAAATTGCCGAGATCGACCGCAAGCTGCAGGCCGTGGCCGAGAAGAAGGCGCGCAAGGACGGCGCGGGCAAGCGCAAGGCGGCCAAGGGCGACATCCCCCGCATCATGCTGGGCGGCATGAAGGAGAATGCCGAAAATACCAGTGGTGAAGGCGCCCGCCTCGCTGACCGCCTGCGCAGCAAGGCCGCCGAGGCCGCCAGTGCCGCCCGCGCTCGGGTGGAAGTGCTCACGCCGTTGACCGTAACCCTGACCCCCACCGGCCTGCCCCAGGGCCGCACCGTGCTGGAGGCCGATACGCTCAGCGGGGGTCCCGATCCGCTCAACCCAGTCATCCGCGACTTTTCCCTGCATCTGGCCGGCCCCGAGCGCGTCGCCATCACCGGCCCCAATGGCGCGGGCAAGACCAGCCTGCTGCGCTTGCTCACCGGCGACCTGCCGCCCGTGTCCGGCACCGCCCGCATCCACCTGGCTTTTGCCCTGCTGGACCAAACCGTCAGCCTGCTTGATCCGGCCCTGAGCATTCGCGACAATTTCCGCGCCCTCAATCCCGAGGCCGACGAAAACACCTGCCGCTCGGCTCTGGCCCGCTTCATGTTTCGCGCCGATGCTGCGCTGCAGCGCGTCGGCACGCTCAGCGGGGGCGAGACCTTGCGGGCGGGCCTGGCCTGCACCATTGGCGGCAATGCCCCGCCGCAACTGCTGATCCTGGACGAACCGACCAACCATCTCGACATCCAGTCCATTGCCCAGGTCGAAGCCGGGCTGCGCGGTTACGACGGCGCCCTGCTGGTGGTCAGCCATGACGCGGCTTTTCTCGACGCCATCGGCATTACCCGTACCATCGCCCTGGGCGCTGCCCCCATCCTGAACCCAGGCTGAATTGCGGGTTCAGGCTCGGTTCGACGGCACGAGTCTATCTCTGGGTCATCGGCAAGAAGCGCTTCGCAGGAAGTGCAGCCAGCAGGAGAGACCCATGCAGCGCACCATCGTCACCACCGCAATCGCCGCCATCATCGCCATCACCGCCCTGCCCGCCATGGCCAATGACGTCTTCATCGACCAGTCCGGCTACAGCCACAGCGCCGGCGGCAGCCAGACCGGCTGGTACAACCGCCTCGGCGTGCAGCAGAGCGGCAGCTGGAACACTGCCACGGGCCGCCAGACCGGCGACCGCAATATTGGCGCCATCGGCCAGCAAGGTCGCTACAACCGGGCCGAAACCATCCAGCGCGGCAATCGCAACGCCGCCGGCATCGGCCAGTTCGGCGACAACCACAACGCGATCATCAGCCAGGACGGCAATGGCAACATCACCGCTGGCGTGCAGGTGGGCAATGGCTGCAACGCCAATGTCGTTCAGGGCGGCAGTGGCAATGTCACCGCCTTCGTCCAGGTCTGCGACTAATCCCCGTCACCGCAAGCTGACACTACAATGTCGGCCAGCCGCATTCACCAGGAGGATATGCCAATGACCTCGTTCACCCGGGCCCTGCCCCTGCTCCTTGGCCTCGGCATGGTGGCCGGCGCTGTATCCGCCGGCATGGCCAATGCCGATACCCCCACGCCCCGCTGCACCATTGTCGAGCACACGCAGAATGGCATGCGCAGCATCGAGGGCTCCGTGCTGAGCCCCAGGGCAATCACCGGCGAGTATCGCCTTGCCATCAAGACCCGCACAAACGGCAATTCGTCCAGCGTCAGCCAGGGCGGGGTCTTTGCCGCACCCGCCGATGAGCCGGTCTCGGTCGGCCAGGTAATGATCAATGCCGAGGCCCGCTACAGCGTGGATTTTTCCATCACCGTGGGCGGCCAGACCATCGCGTGCGTCCCGCCCGGCGCGCTCTTCACATGAGGCGCCGCCGCTTGGCGCCGGCTGAACCGGAAATGAATGCACCGCTCCAAACCGGTTCAGCCAGCCTCCTTCAATCTCTGTCCATTGGCTGCAAAGCATCAGCGTCAAACGGGAGAAACGCCATGACCACCAGCAAGACCACCAGGATCACCACCAAACTGCTCAAGCTATTCGTTCCCGCTGCTACCGCCCTGGTCATTGGCGTGGCCGGCATGACCACACCGGCCACCGCTGGCGGCCAGTTCACCTTCAGCTATGCCCCCCAGGGCAGCGAGCAGCAGCAGGTGCTCAGTCTGGGCCTGCTGGCGCTCTCGCTGGTCAATGGCGTGTCCGATCCGGGTGCCAATGTGCGCCAGCACGGCAATTTCAACAGCGCAGGGGTCAATCAGGGTGGGCGCAACAATAGCGGCCTGATCGTGCAGGAGGGCAATGGCCATCACGGCACCATCGAGCAGCGCGGCGACAACAACAATTGCGCCCTTCTGCAGTTCGGCGAAAACACCCATGGTCAATGCGCTCAGTTCGGCAACAACCAGACCGGCCTGACCACCGTCTTCGGTTTTTGATCAGCGCCACCGCAACACACCAGCGGGGCCAGCCGGCCCCGTTTGGCGTTTCAGGGGTTTACAGTCGCTCAATCCATCGATAAATCTCGATATATGGAATCCAATCAGGCTATCGACGTCTTCGCCGCCCTCTCCCAGGCCACCCGTCTCGACGCCTTCCGGCTTGTCATGGCCCATGAGCCGCAGGGCCTGCCCGCCGGCGAGATCGCCCGTCATCTCGACGTACCGCAAAACACCATGTCGACCCATCTGGCCATCCTGACCCGCGCCGGTCTGATCGAGGCCGAGCGCCAGGGCCGCTCCATCGTCTATCGTGCCGTGATTGAACGCGTGCGCGAGATAACGAACTTCCTGGTGCAGGATTGCTGCGGCGGCCGTCCCGAACTGTGCGACCCGCTGATTGCCGATATCACCCCCTGTTGCAGCCCCAAGGAAGCGCACCATGCCTGATCGCGTCTACAATGTCCTGTTCCTGTGCACCGGCAATTCGGCCCGCTCCATCATCGGCGAGGCCGTGATGAACCACATTGCCGGTGATCGCTTCCGCGCCTTCTCCGCCGGTTCCACGCCCAAGGACGGCGTTCACCCCATGTCCCTCAAGGTGCTTGAGGATGCCGGCATTCCCACCCAGGGCCTGCGCTCGAAATCCTGGGACGAGTTCGCCCTGCCCGACGCGCCCAGGATGGATTTCATCTTCACCGTCTGCGACAACGCCGCTGGCGAGACCTGCCCGATCTGGCCCGGCCACCCCATGACCGCCCATTGGGGCCTCAGCGATCCCGCAGCCGTGACCGATGTCGCGTTCAAGCAGCGGGCGGCCTTCGAGGATACCCTGCGTTTCCTGCGCAACCGCGTCACCGCTTTTGCCAGCCTGCCCCATGCCTCGATCGACCGTCTGGCGCTCAAGTCCCGGCTCAGGGAAATCGGCAATATGGAAGGCACCACCAATCCCAGTGGCGAAGTGGCCTGATCCATGTCCCTGTTTGAACGCTATCTTTCGCTCTGGGTCGCCCTCGCCATCATTGCCGGCATTGCCCTGGGGCAGTTTCTGCCCGGCGTCTTCTCCGGCCTGGCAGCCCTCGAAATCGCCCAGGTCAACCTGCCGGTCGCCGTCCTGATCTGGGCCATGGTTTACCCCATGATGATCGCCGTCGATCTCGGCAGCCTGCACCGCATTGCCGAACAGCCGAAGGGCCTGGTGGTGACGCTGGTCGTCAATTGGCTGATCAAGCCCTTCACCATGGCCGTGCTGGGGGTCTTCTTCTTCAAGAGCGTGTTCGCCCCCTGGATTCCAGCTGCCGACGCCGAGGGCTATATTGCCGGGCTGATCCTGCTGGGGGCGGCGCCCTGCACCGCCATGGTATTTGTCTGGTCCCAGCTGACCCGCGGCGACGCCAATTACACCCTGGCCCAGGTCAGCGTGAACGATCTGGTCATGGTGTTTGCCTATGCCCCGATTGTCGCGTTGCTGCTGGGCGTTACCGATATTCCGGTGCCCTGGGGCACGCTCATCCTGTCGGTCCTGCTCTATGTCGTGGTGCCGCTGGCCGCCGGCGTACTGACCCGCCGCTATCTCCTGGGCGGCGATGGCAACACCACCCGGCTTGACGGCTTTATCGCCAGGCTCAAGCCCGCCTCGATGGTCGGCCTGCTCGCCACCGTCGTGCTGCTGTTCGGCTTCCAGGGCAATGTCATCCTGGCCCAGCCGCTGATCATCGCCCTGATCGCGGTGCCCCTGCTGATCCAGTCCTATGGCATTTTCGCCATTGCCTATGCCGCTGCCTGGGCACTGCGGATCCCCCACCGCATTGCCGCTCCCTGCGCCATGATCGGCACCTCCAACTTCTTCGAACTGGCCGTGGCGGTGGCCATCAGCCTCTATGGACTGTCCTCACCCGCCGCGCTGGCGACGGTTGTCGGCGTGCTGGTCGAAGTGCCCGTCATGCTCTCGCTTGTGGCCCTGGCCAATCGGACACGCACGGCCTTTGACGACAATGCCGCCAGAAACCAGAAGGAAAAGCCGGCCCAATGACCGTCACCATCTACCACAACCCTGACTGCGGCACCTCGCGCAATACCCTGGCGATGATCCGCCAGTCCGGCGTCGAGCCGGAGGTCATCGACTATCGCGCCAACCCTCCATCGCGCGCCCGCCTCGAGCAGTTGATCGCCGATGCCGGCCTTTCCGTGCGCCAGGCGATCCGGCAGAAGGACACGCCCTATGCCGAGCTGGGCCTCGGTGATCCCACGCTGTCCGACGACGCCCTGCTCGACGCCATGCTGGCCCATCCCATTCTGATCAACCGGCCCTTTGTCGAGACCCCGAACGGCGTCCGACTCTGCCGCCCGTCCGAAGCGGTGCTCGACATACTGCAGAACCCTGATATCGGGCCCTTCACCAAGGAAGACGGCGAAGTCATCATCGACGCCAGGGGCCGGCGCCTTGTCTGATCTCCCCAATATCGTTGACGCCGCCTTTGCCATCCCCGACCTGACCCAGCTCTCGGAACGTCCCGCCGATCACAAGCCGCGCATCCTCATGCTCTATGGCTCCTTGCGGGAGCGCTCCTATAGCCGCCTGCTGACCTTTGAGGCCCAACGCCTGCTGCAAGCCTTTGGCGCCGAAGTAAAAATCTTCCATGCAGATGGCCTGCCGCTGCCCAATGATGCACCCGATACCCATCCCAAGGTCGTGGAACTGCGCGAACTGATGTTGTGGTCGGAAGGCCAGGTCTGGACCAGCCCGGAGCGGCACGGCGCCATGAGTGCGGTGCTCAAGGCCCAGATCGACTGGATTCCCCTGCCCGGCGGCGCCATCCGGCCGACCCAGGGCCGCACCCTCGCCTTGATGCAGGTGTCGGGCGGCTCGCAATCCTTCAATGCCGTCAACCAGATGCGCATTCTCGGCCGCTGGATGCGCATGCTCACCATTCCCAACCAGTCCTCGGTCGCCAAGGCCTGGCAGGAATTCGACGCCGACGGGCGCATGAAGCCGTCATCCTACTATGATCGGGTGGTCGATGTGATGGAGGAACTGGTCAAGTTCACCCTGCTCAATCGCGGCAATGCCGATTACCTGACCGCGCGCTATAGCGAGCGCAAACAGGCGCTCCTCAGCGCCCGCGAACCAGTCGATGCCAGCGCGGTCTGATTTCCCTGGCGCAATGGGCCGCGCAAGCGCCGTTAACGAAACAGGCCCGCATCGCTGCGGGCCTGTTGCAAGTTTGGTGCGCTCTATTCGTCGCGATAGACCTTTTCACGACGCTCGTGCAATTCCTGGGCTTCCAGGCTCAGCGTCGCAATGGGTCGCGCATCGAGGCGCGCCAGACCGATCGGATCGCCAGTCTCCTCGCAATAGCCGTAGCTGCCGTCTTCCAGCCGCTTCAGCGCCGAATCAATTTTGGCAATCAGCTTGCGCTGACGATCGCGCGTCCGCAGTTCCAGTGACCGGTCACTCTCCGAACTGGCCCGATCAGCCATGTCCGGATGGTTCTGGTTCTCTTCCTGCAGACTGTCCAGCGTCCCCCGGCTTTCGCGCAGAATATCGTCCTTCCACGCGTTCAGCTTGGCTCGAAAATATTCCCGCTGGCGCGGATTCATGAACGGCTCGTCGTCACTGGGCCGGTATTCAATCACTTCAGCAATCGAAGACATCAGCAGACTCAACTCCAATGTGCCCTTTAGGCGGACTGTATATGCGTGCGAGCGCCCCCCCGCAAGCGCACAAATTTACCGGTGATTAACATGTGATTTCGCCTGCGTGTCAGTCCCATAGGCGCTTATCGACAACATTTTGATGAATGTCGCTCACAGCGCGGGATAGCGGCCCAGCTTGGCGAGCTCGACCCGCACCCGCAGGTCGATGTCGTCCAGCACAGCGTCGAGCGCCGGCTCTGAGCGCTCCCGAAGCTGGCTCAGCATCGTCGTCAGGGCGTCGAGCCGTTCCGCACTCACCTGCCCCACCAGCAGGTCGGCCTTGATCTCGTCCAGCGCGTCGAGCAGCGCCCGACCGCGGCGCAGCGCCTTCTTCTTGCCCTCCAGCGGTCCGCCGACCGCCTGCAGCGCCAGTATCGCCTCAATGCCCGTCGTGCTGGCCACCGGCGCCGCACCGGCAACACGGCTCGGGCCATCGACACCAGCCGGCACAAAGTCCGCCCGGGCGCCGGCGCGTCCCGAAGCCCCGGCCTTGCCGGTGCCCGAAGTGCGATTATGGGTGTCGATGCGCAACAGCTGGACTCAATTCAGTTCACTTCCTACCGGCAAAATCTGCCGCAGACCCTTAACAAGGCCTTAACGCACCCGGCAAGAAATGCAGGGCCGGGCCCGCTCAGCCCTCAATCAATCCCGATACTATCAGAATATATCTTTACTATCAAAGGCGTAGCCTGCCCAATTCAAACTGGCACAGTTTTCGCAATGTGATCTCCGAATGCCGCACCATGGGGATGGCGCGGCCCGAATACGGGGACGATGATGACCAGACCATGGATGCACAGACTGATCGCAGCGGCACTATGCGCCGTGTTGACGCTCATGCCTGCCCTCAATGCCCATGCGGCGGCGGCCCGGATCAAGGACATCGTCAACTTCGAAGGCGTGCGCGACAACCAGTTGGTCGGCTACGGCCTGGTGGTTGGCCTCAACGGCACTGGCGACAGCCTCAACAACTCCCCCTTCACCAAGCAGTCCCTGCAATCCATGCTCGAACGGCTCGGCGTCAACACCGCCGGCGAAAACGTCCGCACCGCCAATGTTGCCGCCGTCATGGTCACCGCCAATTTACCGGCCTTTGGCACCCAGGGCTCCCGCATGGATGTCTCGGTTGCCGCGCTCGGTGATAGCGACAGCCTGCAGGGCGGCACCTTGCTGGTGACCCCCCTGCTTGCCGCTGACGGCGACGTCTACGCCATTGCCCAAGGCCCGGTGCTGATCAACGGCTTCAGCGCCGGCGGTGACGCGGCCAGCATTGTCTCGGGTGTCCCCACCACCGGCCGCATCGCCTCAGGCGGCCTGATCGAGCGCGAGATCGATTTCCAGCTCGGTGCCCAAACCTCGCTGCGCCTGGCGCTGCGCAACCCCGACCTGACCACCGCCCGCCGCATTGCCATGGCGGTCAATGATTTCATTGGCGCACCCACCGCCACCCCCGAAGACCCCGCCACCGTGCGTGTCACCCTGCCGCCCGGCTTCAACGGCAATATTGTCGACCTGCTCACCGACATCGAACAATTGATGGTGGAAACCGACCAGACCGCCAAGATCGTCATCGACGAAAACTCCGGCATCATTGTCATGGGCAAGGATGTGCGCGTCTCCAGCGTTGCCGTCGCCCAGTCCAATCTGACGGTTACCATCGCGGAAAACCCCGAAGTGGTGCAGCCCCTGCCCTTCGCCAATGGTCAGACGGCGGTGGAGCCCAATACCACCATCAACGCCAATCTCTCCGATACCGCGCTCTCTGTCGTCAATGAGTCCGTGACCCTGCAGCAACTGGTCGATGGCCTCAACGCCCTCGGCATCTCGCCGCGCGATCTCATCGCCATCCTGCAGGCCATCAAGGCCACCGGGGCCCTGCAAGCCGAAATCGAGGTGATGTGATGCCGGCGCTGAACCAGATCACCAGTGCTGACCGCGCCGGTTCCAGCCTCACCCCCGCGCAAACCGCCCGGGTCCGGCAGCAGGCCGAAGAATATGAGGGCGTTTTCCTCAATACCCTGACCAAGCAGCTGTTCTCCAGCATCAAGACCGACAAGGACGCCATGGGTGGCGGCTTTGGTGAGGAAACATGGCGCTCCATGCAGGCCGAACAGCTTGCCGGCACCATGGCGCAGAACGGCGGCCTGGGCATTGCCGAACAATTACTGCCCGACCTGCTCGCCATGCAGGAAGCGGCCAATAACCAGAACAAGATCATGCCGACTATGGGAGCCTACAAGTGACCGCTGCAGCCCGCCTCAATGCCCTCGACACACTGCCCGCCGACGAATTGTGCCAATTGGCCGCGACGGCTCTGGCCGCCCTGGTCGATGTCATGAACCAGGAAACCACCCTGCTCCGCGCCGGGCACCTCCGTCAGGCCAGCGTCCTGACCCCCGACAAGGCACGGCTGGCCCAGGACTATGTCGGCTTCGCCCGCTCCGTGCAGCGCCAGACCGAGCGGCTCAAGCGCGATGCCCCCCAGGCCATTGACCGCCTGCGGCACGGCCACGAAGCCCTCGCCACCCAGATGGCGGAAAACCTGCGCGTCCTGGCCACGGCCCGCAACGTTACCGAAGACATCCTCACTGACGTCGCCCAGATTGTCGGCCAGCAGAACAAGGCCAGGGCCTACGGCCGCGCCGGCACGATAACAGCAGATCCCGCCAGCTCGGCGCGCGGTATCGCAGTCAATCGCGCGCTGTGATTTGTTCTTTGTTTGATTTAATTGCCATAACTTGAAGTAATCGAAAACAAGCACCTTTGTCGCAACGCTGTCCGATGGTATTTTGCTGATGCAGGGACAGCGTCATGATCACTCCAGTAATGCCCGTCGCGGCCTTATCGGGTTCTATCAATATTACCGAGCTTCGGCCGCGGCCCGCCGCTGCCGAGCGCCCGCTATTGGCTGACAGCACACCGGCAGTAGCAAGGACGCCCACCTCCAGCAGTAACGGTGAGTTTCCGCGCCAGCAGCCAGATCCCCGCCTGCAGCCCCAGCCGCAACGGGACCGCAGTTCGACATTTGCGGCCGCCGTGATTGCCGGCGCCCTGTCGCCAACACCCAAGACCATGGAACAGTTGATCGCGCGTATCGGCGCCAGCACCATCCCCGAGGAATCCCTGGCGCGCCTCAAGGATCTGATGGCCTGACGCAGCCGTAATCTCGACGACCACAATAGGTCAACCCACCGCGGTTTTACGCCTCCAATGCGTTAACAAAACCTCACCAGGATCTCGCGCCGACCCCCGAAATTCCCCGGATTTCGGGCGTTTTTCTATGACGGACGCGACCACGCCCCCTCAAAACTAGTCGTGATTTTCATCCGCCACTTAACGCTTCTTTAGCGGCTGCCGGATGAAGGTGAGCGGGCCTCAGGAAGAGGCATCGTTGTTAGCGTATTCCCAGAAAAGGACTAGTAACATGGGTGATATTTCCCTTTCGAAAGCCGTTCGTTCGAACCTGCTTTCCCTCCAGAGCACCGCGACCATGATGGCCAAGACGCAGGAGCGTCTGTCCACCGGTAATAAGGTGAACTCTGCTCTCGACAACCCGACCAACTTCTTCACCGCTTCGGGCCTGAATTCCCGCGCCGGTGACATGGGCCAGCTGATGGACTCCATGGCCAATGGTATCCAGACCCTGGAAGCCGCTGACAATGGTCTGACCTCCATTACCAAGACCCTGGAATCGATGCAGTCTACCCTGCGTCAGGCTCGCCAGGACAAGTCGTTCCAGACCCAGTCGTTCTCGCTCGACGCGACGACGGTCGGCTCTGCTTCCGCCGAAGTACTGACCTTCAGTGGCGGCGCTTTTGACGGCAGTGCCACGACCAAGCTGCACAACTCGGCCAAGACCGGTAACAACGGCTTCGCTGGCACTGGCGGCACGGTCGGCATCAACGGCACCGTGACCATTCAGGCCGACAGCCTCAATGGCGGCACCGCCCTTTCGGTGGACGCCGTGAAGACCGATACGGCAGCGACCCTGGCCGCCAAGATCAATGACGAACTCAGCCAGGTTGGCAGCGGCAATGGCGGCGTCAACGCTTCAGTTGTCGATGGTCAGCTCAAGATCGTCAGCACCAAGGGTGAAAACCTGACCGTTGCCGGCACCGCCGCCCAGTATGTCGGCCACTCGGCCGCCGCAGCCACCACGCAAGCTGACTCCAGCCACACCGGCACTGGCGGCACTGCCGATCTGACGGCCGATCTGACTGCTCTGGCCGGCAAGACCATCACGCTGCGTTCCGGCGGCGCTTCGGTAGACTATACCTTTGCCGGCGCTGCTGATCAGAGCCCTGATTTGGTGGCCGCACTCAGTGCCGAGGGCTTCACCGTTACCGATGGTGCCGCCGGCCTTGACATCAGCCGCGCTGACTCTGCCGACTTCACCATTGAAACCAGTGACGCTGCGCTGGGTACCGCCATGGGCATTGGTGCTGTGACGAGCTTGGCCGTCACCAACGGTAACGTCGCTTCCGGTACGGTCACTACCATCTCCCAGGCAAACGAGGTGAAGACACTCGATCAGCTGGTGAGCGACATCAACGGCGATGCAGCTCTGCAGGGCAAGATCCGTGCCTCCAACGACAATGGCAAGGTGCGTATCGAAAACCTGAGCACCAAGGCTCTGGATATCGACGGCATCAACTCCTCGGGTGCCATCGATGGCGGTAGCACCGGCGCTGCCAAGATCCTCGGCAACAGCGTTCGCGCCGATCTGGCCGACCAGTTCAACGAACTGCGCGACCAGCTCGACAAGACCGCCGACGACGCCTCGTTCAACGGTATCAACCTGCTGCGCGGCGACAACCTGAAGATCACGTTCAACGAAACCGGAACGTCCTCGATCGACATCTCGACCAAGAACAGCGAGCAGGTCAACGCTGCCAACATGGGCGTGTTCGACATCAAGGCAGAAGACCTTGACAGCGATGCGACCATCGACCAGCTGCTGGGCGACCTCAAGAGCTCGCTGAACAGTGTGCGTTCGCAGTCGTCGGCCTTCGGTTCGAACCTGTCGATCGTGCAGAACCGTCAGGACTTCACCAAGAACATGATCAACACGCTGCAGACTGGCGCCGCCAATCTGACGCTGGCTGACATGAACGAGGAAGCCGCCAATCTGTTGGCCCTGCAGACCCGCCAGTCACTGTCGAGCTCCTCGCTCTCGCTGGCTTCGCAGGCCGACCAGTCGGTCCTCCAGTTGATCCGTTAATCGGTTCAAGCGACTCAAAGAATCGGAAAGGCGGGCTTCGGCCCGCCTTTTTTCGTTTCGGCGCTTCATCGGCAAATTTCATCCACCCCCGCCCTCCCCTGATCGGCGAAAAAAGCCCGGAATACCGGGCACCTGCAAGATTATGGTTGATGAGATCTCAACCAGCATGGTTAACGCGGCGTTAGGATTTCATGCGTTAAGACTACGTCAACCTCAACTAGAGGCTTGCGCCGCCGGGTCGGCACCGTAGTGAAGGAACCATGATGTCCGATATTTCTCTTTCGAAGGCCGTTCGGTCGAACCTGCTTTCGCTCCAGGACACGGCACGGATGATGGGCCGCACCCAGGAGCGTCTGTCCACCGGCAACAAGGTGAATTCGGCGCTGGATAACCCGACCAATTTCTTCACCGCGTCCTCGCTGAACAGCCGTGCCGGCGATCTCAATTCCCTGATGGATTCGATGGCCAATGGTATCCAGACGCTGGAAGCGGCGGATAACGGCCTGACCTCGATCACCAAGACGCTGGAATCGATGCAGTCGACACTGCGCCAGGCGCGCCAGGACAAGTCGTTCCAGACCGATTCCTTCTCGCTGGACCCCGAGACCATCGGCGTCGGTCTCGCCCGCAAGCTCGATTTCACCAATGGTGCCTTTGAAACACCCGGCAGCATCGACCTGCACAAGAATGTCGTTGTTGGACAGAACGGCTTTGCCAATGGTGGCACAGCCGGCAAGGCCGGCACGGTGGAAATCACCACCCCCAGCCTTAACGGCGGCACCGCAATCACCGTGGCCTTCACCGCCGCCGACACCGTCGAGACCTTTGCCGCCAAGATCAATGCGCATATTGGGACCCTGGACGATAGTGGCGGCGTTAGCGCTCGCGTGTCCAATGGACAGCTCGAAATCGCCAGCGCCAAGGCTGAAGCCATCACCCTGGGCGGCACGGAACTCGAATATATCGGTCTTGGCGGCACGGACGAAGCGGCAACGCCAGCGACCCGCGATGGTAGTGGCGCTGTCGCTACAGGCGCCATTGGCGCCTTCTCTTTCACCATCAACGGGTTGACGGTCAATGTTGGCGCCGTCAACAACGCCGCAGCAACAGACAACGGCGACGACATCGTCGACCAGATCAACAATTCTTCTGCAGCGCAGGCCGCTGGCGTGGTTGCCGTCAACAACGCTGGCATCGTCGAATTGTCCAACGCCGACGGCAAGAACTTCACGGTAAACGGCACCGGCCTCAGCGCACTCAATATCACAGCCGGCGTCACCACTGATGGTATTCCGGCCTCTGGCACCGCAGTCCCGCCGGTCCCGGCCTTTGCGGTCAAGACCGTCGATGAACTGGTACGCGAGATCAATCGCGACACCGACCTCAAGTCCAAGATCCGCGCCAGCAACGACAATGGCAAGCTGCGCATGGAAAACCTGTCCACACAGGACCTTGATGTCGCCGGTGTTACCTCGTCAGGCATCGTTGACGGCACCTCATTTGGTGCGGCCAAGATCGCTGGCAACTCCGTGCGCGGCGACCTGGCCGGGCAGTTCAACGAGCTGCGCGATCAGCTCGACAAGCTGGCCGACGACGCTTCGTTCAACGGTATCAACCTGTTGCGCGGCGACAATCTGAAGATCACCTTCAACGAAAACGGTACATCCTCGATCGATATCCAGTCCAAGAATGGCGATGCGCTGAGCGCCGCCAATCTCGGCCTGTACGATCTGGTCGCCAAGAACCTCGATGCAGACACCGACATCGACACCTTGCTCGGCGAAGTGAAAATGGCGCTGGGCAATGTACGCTCCCAGGCGTCGTCCTTCGGGTATAATCTGTCGATCGTGCAGAACCGGCAGGATTTCACCAAGGAAATGGTCAATACGCTGCAGACTGGCGCCGCCAATCTGACACTGGCTGACATGAACGAAGAAGCCGCCAACCTGCTGGCCCTGCAGACCCGCCAGTCGCTGTCGTCCTCCTCGCTCTCGCTGGCCAGCCAGGCCGATCAGAGCGTGCTGCAGCTGCTGCAGTAAGATTGTTCGGGCAACGATCCAGTATGTAAGGCGGGCCATGGCCCGCCTTTATTGTTTTCGCCGCCATCACAGGCTAGACCAGTCTTTCCGATTGCGGAGTCGCGGAGACATACCAAATGGCGCTCAAGGTCGAACTCAAGCCCGGCGAGAAATTACTGGTCGGCAATAGCATCATCACCAATTCTGATCAGCGTACGCGATTGTTTATTGCGGGCCGCGCACCAGTGCTGCGCGAAAAGGACATTCTCACCGCCGAAACAGCCAACACCCCTGCCAAGCGCATCTATCTGGCCGTGCAACTGATGTATATCGAGGACGATATCGGCACGACCCGCGATGCCTATTTCCTGCTGGTGAACGAATTTATCCTGGCTGTCCCGTCCGCTACCGAGCTTGTTAACCAAATCAACAACGAGATATTAACCGGACAGCTATACAAAGCACTCAAGGCCTCTCAACGGCTTATCGAATACGAACAGGATCTGATATCCCATGCACCAACAAGGCGCCCAGGCTTACCAACAGACCGCTAATGTCGTAGCATCGTCGCGTGAACGTGAATCCGCGCTGCTCATGAAGGCAGCCGCTGGCCTGCAGAAGATCAAGGACGAGTGGCCCGACAGCTACGATGACCTGAAGCCGGCGCTGACGTTTAACCGCAAGCTTTGGACAATTTTCGCTGCCTCGGTGACCAGGGAAGACAGCCCGCTGCCCCATGACGTGCGCGAGAATGTTGCCAATCTGTGCATCTTTATCATGAACCAGACCCGCGAAGTGCTGCTGGAGCCACGGCCCGAAAAGCTGGAAGTCCTGGTGCGCCTGAACCGTCAGATCGCCTCAGGTTTGCGCGGCATGTAGCCCAGCTCGCCCCTGACATACCAAAAACCCCCGCATCACTGCGGGGGTTTTTGCTTGTGATCCGTGCTGGCTGGTGAGCCGCTACATATACTTTGACAGGCTCAGTTGGCTGACCATGGAAGTTACCTGATAGCTCGCCTGTAGCCGCGTCTGCAGCGCCAGGATTTCCATGGCCACGTCTTCCTTGCTCACCGTTTCCACGTCGCTGAGCAGATTGTCCAGCTGCGCCTTGTAGTCGGTGTGCCGTGCCGTTGCGCTCTGCAGCCCGTTATGGGCCACCGCCAGTTCCATCGTCAGTATCTGTACCGAACCACGCTCGGCATTGTGCGAGGCGGACAATTGCGCCTGCTGCCGGCTGGCCATCGCATCAAATCGCCCATTGGCGCTGCGACGGTCGGCCGTGACGGCCTTTTCATAGTCAGCCAGGGCGGCCGCGCGTAGCGCTGGGTCAGTCTCGGCCATCGCCGCCAGGCGCATCGGCTCACGCGAGGCAAGAATATTCTCTTCGGTGGGGTAGGTCTCCACCGACAGGGAAGCCATCGTCCGCACCAGCCGCAACAGCCCCGATTCATTGCCCTGTATGCCGTAGGCAACGCGCGTGTTGTCATCAATCTGGGCGGTCACGCTCTGGCGTGGATTGCCCTCTGCCGCGATCGCCGCCTCGGACGCCACGACATTGAGCGCCTTGGCAAAATTGGCTGCGGTTTCAGTGGGATCCGCGCCGATGGTAAATTGTCCCACGCCTGCCTTTCCCGTTACCGGCGTGAGCGTCAGGGTGCGCGTGATGGTGCTGGGCGCTGGCTCCTGCAGTGTTACCTCAACGGTCTCATCAGCCAAGAGGCCAGCGCCAAAGGTCGCGGAGACCGAGCTGCCGGCAGTTGGCGTGGCGGCATTGTAGGTCGTATCGATATTGGCGGTATCAGCAGAGACGCCAGTGATCTTGAAGCCGTGCTGGGCCGAAACAGGAAAGTCCCCCGTCAGCATGGCGGTGTCGCCGAGCGAACCAATCTGCATGCGGCCCAGGCCGTCTGCGGCGACGGCGGGCGACTGCCCCTGATACCACATGACCGTATCGGTGTGGTCAGCCACCCGCAGAGCGGTGGCGGTTGCCGGGTCGCCGTCCACCCGCAGCACCGGCTCGCCGGCACCGTTAAAGAAGTTTTCGGCGGCGGCGAAGTTTGATGCCCCGGCGAGTTCGGTTTCACCCACAGCCACCAGTTTGGCGTTGAGCGCTGCCTGGAAATTGGTGGCCGTCTCCCCCGAGTCGGCGCCGATAATGAACTCATCCACGCCGCCATTTGACTCGGCAGCAGTGGTGGCCCGCAGCGTGATCTGCGTCTCGCTACCGTCCGGCAGGGTGAAACCCAGCGTCACTGTCCGGCCCGACTGGATTTGCTCGGCCGGGTCAGGTTCAAAGGTGACGCTGAGGCTTTTGGCCGTGGGCGGATTGGTCACCACTGGCGTGGTGTAGCTCAAGGCCGTAGTGGAGGCCGTAGTGGAAATATTGGACAGCTTGAAGCCGAACGGATGCACCCCATCCTCGGTCAGTGTCACTACCGATTCTGTTGCAGGACCGGGGATCGCGGGATCCCCAAGCAGCAGCGTTGAACCCAGGCGTCCCTGCCCGTCCAGACCCGCATCAGCGGCCTTGCGTTCATTGAGCACAGTCTTGAAGCCCGCTTTGCCGCCCTGCCCATCCAGCAGCACATTGGTATCGGGCACCGGCGCAGTGTCGGTATTGGTGCCGCCAAACAAATAGCGCCCCGCAACATCGGAATTGAGCAGCGTCACCACTTCGTCCAGCCGGGCCTTGGACAGGCTCGGCAGCGTCGCCATGTTGATATTGTTGGTGCCGTACTGACCTTGCACCGTCGCGTTCCGGCCTTCGCTTTCGATTTTCTGCAGGCGCGTCATGGTCTTGTCGAGAAAGCTCAGGCGCAGATCAACCGTCGCGATATTGGCGGCAAAGCCCTCGATCTTGCCCAATCGGGAGCGCACCGACAGCGACAGCGGCAGATCGCGGCCCATGCCGGCAAGCGTCGAGGTCTTCATCCCCGTGCCCAGCTGCATCTGCAGATCGGCAAATCGGCCTTGCATCTTGGAGATGACGCCGAAACCGGTCTGCAGCGGGAACATCGACTTGTTGACGATCATCTCACGCTACTCCTTCAAACCGCACCAAGCAGGGCATCAAGCAGTTCCTTGACCACCGAAACCACACGGGCATTGGCGGAATAGGCGTTCTGCAGTTCCATCAGGCGGGCCATTTCCTCGTCCAGATTGACGCCATATTCGGTCTGCATCTGGTCCGAAATCGTGTCCAGCGTCAGTTGCCGGTCGTCCGCTTTGGTCAGGGCTGCATTGATGGTTGAGCCCTGAAAGCCGATCACCTGACCAATCACTTCACCCAGCTTGCCGGTCAGCTGGAACTTGTCAGCATTGGCTGCCGGATTGCCGCCAGAGGTGAAACTCATATTGGCAAGCTGATCGATCACGTAATTGGCCCGGTCGGCATCGCCCAGGGTGCCCCCGACTTCATGCTGCACCATCAGCTTGTTGTTGGCCACAACCGCGGAATTGACCGAAATTCGGGCTGCAAAGCCCTGCTTTTGCGGTGGATCACCATCCAGATCATTGGTGTAGGCCGCATTACCCTGGTCGACGAACAGATTGAACGCCAGCCCGGCACCCTGCAGCCCCGTTGAGGTGGAGCGGACAGTGGCCGATTGGACATCGGTGTTTCCCACCGCGCCGTCATCGAGTATGCGCAGATTACCCGCACCAGTGCTGCTGATCGTCAGCCCGCTGAACTTGGCATTCAGCGCCGCTGCCGCAGCTGCGGCCGCAGCGGTCTTGTCGCCTGGCGGAAGGCTCTCTTCGCCCGACAGGTCAATGCCGATGACACGCTGGCCCGAAGCATCCAGGTAATCGACCGGATCGGTCGAGTTGACCACCCGCACCTGCCTGCTCACACCGTTTTCAGAATAGCTGAACAGCAGGTCATTGCCGGGCCTGAGATTGCTCAGATCAAGGTCAAAACCCGTGGCAGGTGTGACGGGAACACCGTCGCTCGCCGCCACACCGGGGTTTTTCACTGTCGAGAAAGCAAGCGCCAGTCCCGACGCGATTTCGTCAAGCTGATCCTGCGCTTCGACCAGTGTCTTGTCCCGCAGCGTGACCAGACCGCCCAGTTCGCCGCCCTGCAGCACGCCTTGGGTTACCAGATCGATCGTCAATCCGGATGGCGTCGTCAGTGTCAGCTTGCCGACCTTGGTCTCCGACGACAGCGGGTCAAACACCGAGTTGGCCGAGAGGCTGCCAGCGCTTTCAAACTTGAAAGTCGATACGCCATTGTCAAGCAGGCCGACGCCAGAGCGGGTCATCAGCGCCACCGTCCCGTCGCCACGATAGTCAGCGCGCACGTCGATAAGCTCGGCCACGGAGCCGACCAGACGGTCGCGCTGATCGAGCAGCGATGCGCGGGCGCTGTCGGTCATGCCCAGGTCAAGCATGCGGTTATTGACCTCGGCCAGCGAGTTCAGCATGCCGTTAATGTTGTGGACATCAGCGGCGATCTGCCCCTCTGTCTCCTGCCGCATTCCCTGAATGGTACTTGAGAGCCGGTTCAGGGTCTCCGCCATGGTCTGCGCCGACGCCACGGCGTTTGACCGCGAGGTATAGTCGTCGGGGCTGGTGGCAATCCCCTGCAGGGCGTTCTGCAGGTCGCTGAACAGGGTGTCGAGCGAACCCGTCGACCCGGGCTTGCCCAGGAAGCCCTGCATTCGGTCGAGATAACTCGCCTGGATGGAGGAATTGGCAGTGTCCGATACCTGCCGGTTGTAATAGGTTTGCAGGCTGGAGTTGAAGGCGCGATTGGCCCCGATGCTGCGCGCATAGGTGCTCGATTGCGTATTATAATCGACGACATTCAACGACTGCCGGTGATAGCCCGGCGTCCCCGAGTTGGCGATGTTCTTGCTGACGAGCGCCAACGAATCCTGATTGACCCGCAGACCAGACACAGCGTTGGTAAGTGAAGTCGTCAGACCCATATCCTGGGGCTCCTCAATCAGGAATTACGCCCGGGACACGTGGCCCCGAGCCTTACGAGCAGACCCGCCTCAGCGGATCATATTCAACGCTTCTTGCAGCATCTTGTCGGCCGCACTGACGATACGCGTGCCGGCTGCGTAAGCCTGCTGCGTGACAATCAGCTTGGTGAACTCGTCGGAAATGTCGGTGTTGGAAGCCTCCAGCGCGCCACCGAGAATGCCGCCACCGGACATATCCAGAATGGCCTCACCCGATTCCGACGTCGACGAGAAGACGCCACCATCCAGCCGCTTGAGCTGGTTGATGGCGCTGAACTGCGCCGTAACCACCTGCGCCATGTCGATGCGTTCGCCATTCGAATAGGTGGCAACAACACGGCCGCTGTCATTGATGGCCACAGAGACGAACTCACCGGCGCCATAGCCGTTCTGGTTGAGCGTCGACACGTTCACGGTGCCGTTGACGTCAGCAAACTGGGAGACGCCATTGGTGTCGTGCTTGAGTTCCACATCACCAATGGCCACACCATTGATGGTCAGATTGGATAGAGTTGTCGATGTAACGCCAGGCGCGACCAGCGAGCCATCGGCGCCGAAGGTGTAGGCCTGGCCCGTACTGGTCCACATCGGCGAACCGCCCGTGGCCGAACTATCTGACATATAGAACAGGTTCCAGGTGTCGTTGCCGCCCGATGCGGCACTGTCGACCTTGGCCCAACGCATCTGAACGTTCGCCGGAGCGCCGTTTGATGCATAAACGGTGATGGCGCCGCCAGCGACCGAGTTGGACTTGAACAGCGCATCATCACTGGCAGCGATTGTAGTGATCGGGTCACGAAGCGGCGCGCTGGAGGTGCTTGGATTGGTCAAGCCGATGTTTGTCAGAAGAGCCCCGGTACCACCAGTAACCCTGAATTGGGCATGATAATCCACACCAAGATCAATGCTTAGCGCGCCACCGGCAAGCGTGACGTTGGCAGTTGCCGCGGCCGGGCCACCAGCCGAGCGCAGCGCCGCCTGCATCTCCGCCCGTACGGTCCCCACAGTGGCAGGGGCCGAGATATCGATGGCCTGATTGCCGGTCCCCGTCACAGTGCCATCATTGGTAAATTCAAAGGTGACGGCTGTGCCATTGACCTCCAGGCTGAGCGTGTCCCCATGCGCAAACCGAGTAGCGCTTTCAGCAGGATTGGCATCAGCCCAGGTAGCATTCGCGCCCGCCATCGAAGAAGTGGTCGACGTCCCCGCATAGCCCGCGTAGTCAACCGCGTTGATCAACTCGCTATTGTAAACCGTTGCGTTATACGCGGTCGTCTTGGGCAATTGCGGCAGGTTGGATTGATAGTTGATCCTGTTGGTTTCCTGCGCCGGCAGGAAGGCATTGGATAGCCGGATAACCTCAGGCACCGAGCCCGAAATATTGCCAGTCGTGGTATCGATCGGCAGGCCTTTGAGATAGTAGCCGGCGCCGTTGACCAGCATACCATCCTTGTCGATCTCGAAATCGCCACGCCTTGTGTAGAAATTGGTACCGGCAAACACGGAATTGCCGTCCGACTGACCAACCTTGGGCTCAACCACAAAGAAACCGCTGGAGTTCAGCGCGATGAAGGTTTCATTTGACACCGTCTTGATGTCGCCCTGCACATCATTGGTCCCGCGCGACTGCGCCAGGACGGCACCGGGCACCTGACGCTTGATCGGCGCGTCAGGGATCAGGTCGATGAAATCGGTCTCGATACGCTTGTAACCCGTGGTCTGCGAGTTCGCGATGTTGCCCGAAATGTTTTCCAGGGCGTGCGCCTGAGCCCGAAGACCCGTCACTGCACTGGAAAGAGCGCCATAAATGCCCATGAGATACTCCGTAAGCCCCTTTGCGCCGTCCGACGCGTTCCCCTCCCTCAATGCAAGCGCAATGCCAACTCGCTTGGACGTTGAATTTATTGACTAATTCAATAATCTTGGGTCCGGTCACTCCCGGCAACCGGCAATAGAGTCCGGGCGGGCGGCACAAATTGCCGCCCGCTTGTGAAGCGGGGGCCGTTGCCGTAATGGAATTGGCCAGAGAATTGGGGCGTTTTATGCTGTTCAAGTCTGCCGACGAATTCATCAACTCGCCACGCCGGGCCGTGACGGTGTTCGGCATGGCCGGCGTCGGCAAGACGCGCCTGTCCGCCATGCTGAGGGCGTCGAACTGGTTTCACTATTCGGCCGATTACCGCATCGGCACCCGCTACATGGGCGAGGCCATTGTCGACAATTTCAAGCGCGAAGCCATGAAGGTGCCCTTCCTGGCCGAATTGTTGCGCTCGGATTCGATCTACATCTCCTCCAATCTGACCTTCGAAAACCTCGATCCGCTCTCGAGCTATCTGGGCACCCCGGGCGATCCGGACAAGCATGGCCTGCCGCTGGCCGAATACCAGCGTCGCCAGGAACAGCACCGCATCGCCGAAATTGCCGCCCTGCACGATGTGCCGCACTTTATCGAGCGCGCCAAGCAGCTCTACGGCTATGACAATTTCATCGCCGACACCGGCGGCTCCCTGATCGAGGTGGTCGACCCCACCGACCCCGAGGATCCGGTGATCAGGGCGCTCGCGGGCTCAACTGCCCTGCTCTACATTCGTGGCACCGGCACGGACGCCGCCGAACTGATCCGGCGCTACAAGAAAAGCCCCAAGCCAATGTACTATCCGCCCCAGTTTCTCATCGAGAAATGGGCGGAGTACAAGCTGATCCACGGCATTCTCGACGACAATGATGTCGATCCGGCCGGCTTCGGCGCCTGGGGCTTTGAGGCCCTGCTGCATGACCGCCTGCCCCGCTACCAGATGCTGGCCGACAATTTCGGCTATGTCGTGGAGGCCTCGGACCTTGCTGTGGTTCGCGATGGCGATGAGTTTATCGATCTGATGGCCGCGGCGATCGAGCAGCGAATGCGCTAGCGCGCTTTCCGCCCGGAGGCGCGCATCGCTTGCATTGCTCTGTGATCATCGCCAGCTAAGAGGCTGCCATGCCAATCCGAATTCCCGACAATCTGCCCGCCCGCAAGACCCTTGAGGCCGAGGGCGTCAATGTCATGGATTCCACGCGCGCCGCGCGCCAGGATATCCGCCCGCTCGAAATCGGCCTGCTCAACTTGATGCCCAATAAGGAGCGCACCGAAACCCAGTTTACCCGGCTGATCGGCTCGACGCCTTTGCAGGTCGAATTGACCCTGGTGCGGGTGACCGAGCATCGCTCCAAGAACACCTCCGAAGACTATCTGAAATCGTTCTACAGCACCTGGGACGAGGTGCGGAACCGCAAGTTCGACGGCTTCATCGTCACTGGTGCGCCCATTGCCAATATCCCGTTTGACCAGGTGCGCTACTGGCCCGAAATGCTCGAAATCATGGATTGGACGCAGACCAACGTGCACCACACCATGTTCATCTGCTGGGGCGCCCAGGCGGCTCTGCACCATTTCCACGGCACCAAGCGTTACCGCATGCCCAGCAAGGCCTTCGGGGTATTCCGCCACGAGGTGGTCAACACCCGCTCGCCTTTCCTGCGCGGCTTTTCCGATGGCCCGATGATCCCGGTGTCCCGCTACAACGATATCGACCGCACCACATTGGGGCCCGATCTCGAAGTGCTGATCGACAATCCCGACATCGGCATCTCCATGCTCGGCGACGCCAGCCATCGGGCTGTGCACTTCCTCAATCATCTCGAATACGACAATCGTTCGCTTGCCGACGAGTATGATCGCGATATCGCCGCAGGTCTGGCGACCCCGCCCCCGGCCAATCTGTTTCCCGGTGACGACCCCACCGCCACCCCGGAAAACAGCTGGCGCAGCCATGCCCATCTGCTGTTCCAGAACTGGATCAACGAGATTTACCAGACCACGCCCTACGATCTCGCCGAGATCGGCACCAAATCGTCCTAGCCGCCTCTGGCCCCGCCGCTTTGGCGGGGCCATTGAACGCGCCGCACAAATCCTTATCTTGCGGGTTAATCGAGAGACCAGCGCGTGGCCCAGACTCCAACGACCATTGTCGACGAATTGGGCATCGCCCTGGCCAATCTGGCCGACACGGCGACGGGGGCATTTACCCCCACGCTGCGCCTGGGCGTTACTGGGCTGAGCCGCGCCGGCAAGACCATCTTTATCACCGCTCTGGTGCACAATCTGCTGACCGGCGGCCGCATGCCCGGCTTTGCTGCCATGGCCGAGGGCCGTTTCATTGGCGCCCGGCTGGCAGAATACCCCGACGCCACCGTGCCGCGCTTTGCCTATGAGCAGCATCTGCAATCGCTCACAGCCAAATCCCCGGTCTGGCCCGAGGGCACCCGCCGCATCTCGCAATTGCGCATCGTGCTGAAATACCAGTCCAAGCACTGGTATGCCGGCCTGCGCGGCCCCTCCACGCTCAATCTCGACATTGTCGATTATCCCGGCGAATGGCTGCTCGACCTGCCGCTGCTCGGCCTGAGCTTTGCCCAATGGAGCGCCGAAGCGCTGGAACGCGCCCGTCGCCCCGGTTCGGGCAAGGAGGCCACCCCGTTTCTCGATCTGCTCGCCGCCATTGATCCGCTCAAGGACGCCAATGACCCCGACGCCGAGCGCCTAGCCACCGCCTTCACCGACTATCTGCGGCGCAGCCGCGAGCATGGCGCCCTCTCCACCCTGCCCCCGGGGCGCTTCCTGTTGCCCGGCGATCTCGAAGGATCGCCCGCGCTGACCTTCGCGCCACTGCCCCCGCCCGTACAGTCTGCGCGCAACGCCAGCCTCTACGCCATGCTCGAACACCGGTTCGAGGCCTACAAGGCCCAGGTGGTGCGTCCCTTCTTTCGGGATCACTTCGCCCGCCTCGATCGCCAGATCGTTCTGGTCGACACCCTGCGGGCGCTCAATGCAGGCCCCGCCGCCGTCGCCGATCTTGAGACCGCGCTGACCTCGGTGCTCGGCTGCTTCCGCCAGGGCGAGGCCAATCCCCTGTTGCGGCCCTTCGCCCGGCGGATCGACCGCATCCTGTTTGCCGCCACCAAGGCCGATCACGTCCATCACACCAGCCACGACCGGCTTGAGGCCATTCTCAATCGTCTGGTGTCCAATGCCAGCAAGCGTGCCCGCTTTGCCGGAACCCAGACCCGTTCCATCGCGCTGGCGGGTATTCGCGCCACCCATGAAGGTACGATTTCCGAAGCAGGACAGACGCTGAACACCATCATCGGCACGCCCCTGCAGGGCGAGGCCCTCGACGGCGTCACCTATGACGGCAAAACCGAGATCGCCTTGTTTCCCGGCGACCTGCCCGAGCGCCCCGATTCCCTGTTTGAAGATGGCAATCCCGTCGCCCTGAACTTCCTGCGCTTCGCCCCGCCGCAACAACTCGAGCGCAATGCCAGCGGCGATGTCGTGCTGCCCCATATCCGCTTTGATCGTGCCATCGACTATCTGGTGGGAGACTGGCTCGCATGAAACGCCCCATCGCCCGCCCGACTGCCACCGCGAACGCCCCTGGGACCGACCCGGCGCTGCGCACCCCGCGCGCCTTTGCGCCGACCGCCGTGGAATTGACCGGCAGCGATTTCGACCCAGCGCCGGACGAGACACTGCTTGCGCCGCCACCCAGGCCGATGGGCTGGCTGGGACGTCTGGCCTGGACTAGTGGTGGCGTGCTGCTATCGGCCGCTCTGGGCCTGGCCGCCGACCGGCTGATCCGCGATCTGTTTGCCGCCAATCCCTGGCTGGGCTGGCTGGGTCTGGGCGTGCTCGCCGCCTTCCTCGTCGCCGTGCTGGCCCTGGCGGTGCGCGAAGTCTTCGCCCTGCGCCGCCTGCTGGTGCTCGATGCGCTGCGCCGCGACGCGGCCCTGACCACGCTCGACAATGACCAGCAGCGCGGCCGGCACGTCGTTGACAAATTGGTCGCCATCTATGGCGATCGTCCCGACCAGGCGCGGGCCCGCCAGACCGTCATCGACCACCTGCCTCATTTATTCGACGGCCACGAGATCATCGCCTTGGCCGAACGCAGCCTGATGGCGCCACTCGATGCCCGGGCCAAGGCCCTGACCGCTGCGTCAGCCCGGCGCGTCGCTCTGGTCACCGCGGTCTCGCCGCGCGCCCTGATCGATATTGCCTTCGTGCTCTATGAGAGTGTCCGGCTCGCCGGGGCGATTGCCGCGCTCTATGGCGCCCGCCCAGGCCTGTTTGGCTTCTGGCGGCTCACTGGTGCCGTTCTGACCCATTTGGCCGTCACCGGCGGCCTGGTGCTCACCGATGGTCTGGTTGAGCAACTCGTCGGCCAGGGCCTCGCCGCCAAGCTCTCGGCCCGTCTGGGCGAAGGTGTGGTCAATGGTCTGATGACTGTGCGGGTCGGCATCGCCGCCATGCGCGTCGTCCGCCCCCTGCCCTTCGAAACCCAGCCCCAGCCGGTGGTGCGCGACTTTATTCCCGAATTGACCAAGCTGGCCACTGACAGCGCCAAAACCACCTAGACGTTCTGCCGTTTCAGCGAAGCGGTGAAATCCAGGGCCCATCGCCCGCCAATTGTAGGCATGAGCAGCCATTGCGACACGCTTGATGAGAGCATCAATCAGGTCTGTTACACGCGCCGCCCGCAATTGCTTGACGGCAACCTGCAACTGAGGTCTTGCGTTGCGCGTCGGGCCGAGTCACCAAGGATGCTGGGCAGTGATTTGCCCGGAGTCCTGCTTGCATGTCCCTGCTCCCTTCGCGCTTTGCGAGCCCTGAAGCGCGCGCCTCATTCTTTCAGTTTACCGTCTACCTTCCCGGCGCGGTCAGCTCGGTGTTTCTCGGCATCTGGCTGAGCGAGCACGGGCTGCCAGCCGACCAGATCGGCATCGTCAACGCCATCCCCATGCTCTGCCTGCTGGCGCTCAACATGGTGATCGGGCGTATCGCCGATCGCGCCAAGGATTGGCGGAGCGTCATTCTCGTGCTGGCCATGGTCGGCGGCGCCGTGCCGTTCGGTCTGTTTTTCGTCAACGAGTTCTGGGGGATCATGCTGGTCTGGGCCCTGGTGACCATGACCAATGGCGCCATCCCGCCATTGATCGACGCCGCGTCAGTGCGCATGACGCGGCGCAACGGCACTGATTTCGGCGTCGTGCGGGCCTGGGCGACGGTTGGCTATGTGGTGGGCGCTGGTGGCATTGGCATGCTGCTCATGGTGTATGGCGCGGGTGCCTTCGTGCCGCTCTTTGTGGCCATGTCGCTGCTGCGGGCCGGGTTGAGCCTGCTATTGCCCCGGTTTCGCGCGCCCGATTATACCAAGACCCTGGCGGCGGCTCTGCCGCCCACCCGGCTCAAGGATTCGCTGCACCTGTGGTTCGTACTGCCACTGATCGCCTTTGCGCTGATCAACGCCAGCCATGCTCTGATCGGTGGCTTTGGCGCATTGCTCTGGCACGCGAACGGCATTCCCGACTACTACATCGGTCCGCTATTCGCCATTTCGGCGGCGGCCGAGGCCGTCATCATGTTTGCCTGGCGCCGCTTTGGCGGGCGGATCACCGCGCGCAACATGATTTTGGCGGCATGCATCGCCTCGCTGGTGCGTTTCACTGCCATGGCCTTCAACCCGCCCGTGGCGGTGCTGTTCGTCGTGCAGATGCTGCACGCCGTCAGCTTTGGTGTGGGCTATTTCGGCGTGGTGCACTTCATCGCCAACTGGACCGATGAGTCCAATGCTGCCGAAGCGCAGGGCTTCGCCAATACACTGCAGCAGGGCACCGCAGTGCTGTCGCTGGCCGGCTTTGGCTGGCTGGTTGTACAATTTGGCAGCTATGCCTTCTTTGCTTCCTCGGTCCTGGCCGTGCTGGGCATTATCTGCGTCCTGGTCTCCCTGCGTATCCGCCCGCCCAAGGACGCCTAGGAGCGTTTTCAGCAAGAGCGACACCACTCTGGCGATCGAAACGCAACCACCCAAAGCGACGCCCCACCCCGGGCCACGGCGCACCCCGCCCTGCCTCAACCTGCGGGGTGGCGGCGCGCCCATCATGCCAGGCGAGATTGCCCACAGGGCCCAGGACGCGGCAAAACAAAACGGCCCCGGTTTCCCGGGGCCGTCTCTTGATCTGTTGCGCGGGCTGCGTTACGCGAGGCGGCCGCTGGCATGGGCCAGGGTCGTGTAGACCTTGCCGCGATCCGACAGCAGGTGCTCGCGGGTCTCGGCAGCCGGATGGGCGCCGGTCGCCGCCCGCTTCAGCAATTGCTCGAACTCGCTCATATAGGCGCCGGCGGTACGGGCGAACTCGGGGTCGCGCTGCAGCTTCTTGCGCACATCGTCATAGGTGCCCTGGCCGGACAGCGTATAGATCCGGCGCGAGAACACATTGGATTCGCCGGCCTGATAGCGGGCCCAGGCATCAGCCAGCGCCGCATCGTCAATCGACGCCGCGATCTCTTCGGTGAGGCCCGACAGGCCCGGCTGCAACTGCTGGGTGCTCTGCTGTTTGGCCGTGGCATTGCGCAACACATCGCGCAGCCAGCCGCCTTCGCCCACCGCTGCCGGCTCAGCCGCTGGGGCTGCTGGCTGACGGACCGGTTCGGGCTGCGCCACCGGCTCAGGCTGACGCACTGGCTCGGGTGCGCGCTCCAGCGTGCGGATCGGATCGATCAGCGAGGACCGCATTGGCTCGGCCTGATAGGCCTCGCGGCTCGGCTCCGGCTGGCGCGCCGGCTGATACACTGGCGCCTCAGGACGGGTTTCCGGACGTGGTTCGGGGCGCGCGGCAAGGCGCGGCGTGCTGGCCCGGCGATCATTGAGGTCGTGCGTGGCCGGCTGGCTGCGCACGATCGCATTGAGTTCGCTCAGCGCCTCGATCTGCTCGGCGACGACGCGGCGCATCGCAGCGGCGCTGGCCCGGGTTTCCTCGGGCAGTTCGTTGACGCCACGGGCCAGTTCGGCGCGGGTGGCTTCAAGCTCGCTGCCCACTTCGCGGGCCGTTTCGCGCATGGCATGCGCTGTATCGTTGAAGCGCTGGGTCGCCTCTTCAATGGCGCGCTGCATTTCGACAACCATCTGCTGCTGGGCCTGCTGCAGCGCCGCATTGGCGCGGCGGCCTTCGGCATCTGCCGTGCCTCGGAAGGCGCCCAGCCGCTCATTGACCTGGCCGGTCGTCTCGTCCAGGGCCTGCCGGAACTGGCCCGTATTGGCGGCAATGGCGTTGCGAACCGAAATCGAGCTGTCGTTGAGGGTTTCGGCGAGGGTGCCGGTCGTGGTGTTGAGCACGTCGGTGACATTGCCAGCGGTCGAGGCCAGGACATCGCTGATCCGATGGGCGTTTTCTTCCAGCGCTGCCGACGCCGCATCGGCGGCGCGCCGCACCACATTATCCATCTGTGCTGCATTGCTCGACAGCGAGGACGTGAAGCGTTCATTGGTGGCGTAGAGCGCGTCATTGACCTCGCTGGTCGATGACTGGATGGCCTCGGTAATCGTGCCCGTGGTCTGTTCAAGCGTTTCCACCACCGTCCCGGTGGTCGCGCTCAGCGCTTCCTCCATGGCGCGGCGCGCGCCGATCAGGCGGCGTTCGGTGTCGTTGACCGTGTCGGCGATCGACTGGGCGAACATGCGCATGCGCCCGTCAATATCATCGGCCCGGGCAGCAAAGCTCTGCGCCAGCGAGTCCATGGCGCCGCGACGCTCTTCCAGATTGCCGATGGCATGGTCACTGGTAATGGTCAGGGCCGTGGTGGCCTGGGACATATTGGTGGTTTCGGCGTCCAGCTTGCCCAGGATCGAGGAGAACTCGTCGACCATGCCGCGAATGGTCGTCTGCAGGGCCCCCACATGCTGGCTGACCATGGAGCCGGCCTGTTCGGTCTGGCCGATGGCGTCGCGCACCGTCGCCGAATAGGTCGAGGTCTGCTGCGCCACGCTGGTTTCGAGATTGGCCAGGTTTGCCGTCGAGGCATCCAGCACCCGCTGCAGCAGCAGATTGGAATCGTTGAGCTTGCCCAGCGCCGAGGTGACATCGGTAAGAATGCGCGAGCTGGAAACCGCCATGATCGCTTCGGCTTCCTTGGCATTCTCGCCCAGGGCATCGCGCAGTAGATTGCCGTGACTGTTGAGCGAGGCCTGCAGCTCTGCCGATTTTTCGTTGACCAGGCTCGCAAAGGTACTGGTGTGCTGCTCCACCGAGCGATTGATGTCGGTGAGGCGGGTTTCGATCTGGTCGACCGCGCCCACGGCCTTGACGGTCAGCAACTCGTCGATATCGGTGGCGGCCACGCGAATCTGGTCGAGCGCGGTACGCACGGCGCTGTCCATGTGATTGGCAGTGTCGCTGATATCGGCGGCAATGTTGCGGGTTGCCGCGGTGATGCGGGTAGCAATGGTCTCCTCGATCCGGTCGGCGCCGGCTTCGAGATCGGCCATCGACTGGGTGATCGAGGTGTTGATGCTGGCATTGAGCGCCGAGAGGCGGTCCGCAGTGATATCGGCCCGCGCGGTGATTGCCTCGGGCAAGGTGCCCAGCCGGGAATCGACCATCTCGGAAATGGCCTGCCGCGCCGAATTGACGCCGGTCTCGATGAGATCGGCGGCCTGGCGGGCGCTTTCGGCCACGGTCTGAGACGCCGATTCGATACGCGCGCTGACGCCATGCTCGGCATCGGTAATCCGCGAGATGGCACTTTCCAGCCCATCACCGAGATGGACATTCACCTCGGACACCTTGCTGACGATCATCGAGGACATCGAGTTGACATGGTCGGTCATCGTGTCGGTGGCGCTGCGCAGCGTGTCGTCAATCTTGTCGCGTGCCTCATCGCCCTGGCGCGTAATGGTATCGGCCAGTTCGCTGGTGCGCATGCCAATGGTTTCGCTGATCGAGGCTGTATGGGTGGCCAGCGTGTCGCCCAGCGCTTCGGTGCGGATATTGAGCGCCTCGGACAGTTGCTGGGTCCTGGTGCCAACGGTCTGCGCCAGTTGCTGGGTGCCCCCGTCCAGGGCGGCGCGCAGTTCAGCACTGCGGGTATCCAGTTCACTGGTCAGCGTAGTCGCGCTGGTGCCCAATTGCTCAACCAGACTGGTCGTGCGCTCTTCCAGCTGGTGGGCCAGGTCACCGGTGCGCGAGTCGATTTCGAGCGTAATGGCCATGGTCTTTTCCGACAGCGTGTCGGACAGATGCTGGGTGCGACCGGCAATCGCCTGATCGAAGGCACTGGTGCCGCCGGTCAGCTTCTCGTCCAGTTCCTGGCTGCGCACGCGAATGGCTTCGTCCATATCGCGGGCCCTGGCATCCAGGGTCTCATCGAGCGTCGCGGCATGGGTTTTCAGCGTGCTGCCCAGCGCGTCAGTACGGGTCGACAGAACAGTGTCGAGTGCCTTGGTGCGCTCATCCAGCGCTTCGGCAATAATGCCGGCATGGCCTTCGAGCGAGTCCGACAATTCGCGGCTGCGATGGTTCAGCGTCTCGGTGATGGCCTTGGTGCGGGCGCCGAGCACATCGCTCATTTCACGGGTCCGCTCGCTGACCACGTCGTTGAAGCGCCCGGATTCTTCATTCAGCGCCATTTCAAGCACATTGGCGCGGGCGGCAAAGCTGGTGCCCTGCTCTTCCAGGCGTGCAATCAGATGGTCACCCTTGTCACCAACCACGCCATCAAGGGCGTGCAGGCGGGCATCGAGAATGCTGGTGATTTCGCTGAGCCTGGTATCAAACTGGCTCAGCGTGTCCTGGCCAGCCGAGGACAGCGTGATGCGCGCCCGTTCGGAGGTATCGTCCAGCGCCCCGTTGATCTCGATGACAGCCGACTGCATCCGGCTGTCCATGGCGTTGAGCTGAATCGACACCGATTCATCAAGCTGCCGCGTCAGCGCGCTGAGCAGCACCTCGGCCTCGCGTGAGCGCGAGGAAATATCGTCGGCAATGCGCTGGCCGATCATGTCCAGCCCGCCGGTCACTTCGTGGCCGCGATCCTGCAGCTGGTTGAGCAGGGCGTCGCCGCCGTCGCTCAGCAGCGTCGACAGCGCACTGGTGCGCTCGTCAAAGGCCGCCGACAGGCGCTCCGTGCCCGATTCAATCAGGCCGGCGATCGACTGGGTACGGTCGTCAAAGGCGGTGGCAAAGCTGCTGCTGCGATCTTCAATGACCCGGGTTCGCTGGTCGATAGCGTCGCCGATCTGGTTGGCGCGACCATCAAGGGCCTCGGTCAGCGCGCTGATCCGGCTATCGACGCCAGCGGTCAGCTGTTCGGCGCGCTCATCCAGGGTCCGGGCCATGCTGGCCGTGTGGTCTTCAAAGCTCAGCGACAGCCGTCCGGCACTTTGATCGAGCGAGGACATGAAGTCGGTGGTGCGGTTATCGACCAGCGATACAAAATTCTCGGTGCGTTCGCCAAAGGCATTGGTCAGCGTATTGCCGGCGGTTTCCAGCGCCCGGGTCAGATTGCCGCCGCTTTCGACAATAGTGCCCGAAATGCGCTGGCTGATCATGTCGAGGTCAAACACCAGCCCGGTATGGCTCTCGGTAATGGCCTCGCGCACCCGATCGGTATTGGTCAGCACGCTTTCGCGCTGGCTGGCCAGTTCGGCGATCAGGGCGCGCATCCGCGATTCATTGTCCGAATAGGTGCGTTCGAGCGCGGTGACCTCGTTGTGGATCATCACTTCCAGCTCGCCGGCGCGCGACAGGGCGCGCTCCAGACCGTCGCCCAGTGCATTGACCTCGCGGCGCACCGCCTGACCGACCGAGGCAACCTTGTCGGCAGCGGTCACTTCGGGCTCGGCCAGTCGCATGGCGGCCTGGGTGATCGAGGAAGCGGCATTGCGCAAATCCTGCGCGCGGCGGAAAAGGGTGGCGATGCCGAAAAATCCAACCACCGGCACGACCATGATGGCGGCCAGCGCGATGAAGTCGATAGTGCCGACAAAGCTGCCAAAATCGCTGAACTGATCGCCATAACGCAGCCAGCCGCCAGCGCCCGAAATGGCTAGCCAGGCCAGCGAGACCAGCAGCGCGACCCAGATTGGGGCCACCGACGAGCGGTTCTGCAGGCTGTAGAGGATCTTGGAGGCCGGGTAGCGATCGTCATTGGCGACCGGTCCCGCCTGCTGGGCGATCTTGTCGGCCGCCCGCAACCGCTCACTGCGGCCCGTAGCGGCCGGTTTACGTTCGGAAGCCTGTTGGGCGGCATTGTCCATGTTGAACACCGATTCCTTGAGGGCATCTTCGACGGCTGAAAACGCCAGCGCGGCGGGATCGTTCGTGGGGGTCGGGTTCTTCGCCATACTCTTTACAACTCTCGCGTCGGCTTGGCAGCAACAAGGCGGACTCTAGGAGAAGCATGCCCCCAACCCGTTTCCGGGCCCGTGGTCAAATGGAAACAATTCGATGCAAAAGCCCGTATCGTCCCCCAACCCTCGCCGCCGCGCGCTGGTTCAAAGCGCATTAATACATTCAATTTGAAGCAAACCGAATGGAATCTTACCCATAGGTTAATTTTCTGGGGAAGCCCCGGCAACAGGTGGAGCCGCAAAGCAAGGCAAAGGTGTGGCTTAATCACCTGTTCACCTGCCCATTCTAGGCTTATCCATGCAGCATTGTCCCTGTCGGACGCGTAGCTGCGTGTAACGGAGCGACCAGCATGGCCCGGAATTCGGCCCCCCTCGTACAGACCGACGCCCTCCCCGCCACGCGAGCGGCGCGGCCGATCGACCTGGTCCATCTGGCCAAGCAGTGCCTTGGCGACGAGCATCTCGAATACGAGATCCTGCGCATGTATGACACCACGGTGTCGACCTATTTCGCCCGCTTGCAGCTGGCCACCAGCTACGACGATCTGGCGCTGAATCTGCACTCGATCAAGGGTTCCTCGAATGGTGTCGGGGCGTTTTCAGTGGCCGGTCTGGCCAAGGCGGCCGAGTCCGAACTGCTGGCCGGTCGCCCCCTCGCTCCCGAACGTCTCGACGATTTGGGCCTGGCCATCGAGGAAGTCCGCGGCTTCATCGCCCGCATGCTGGATAGCGAACCCGCTTAGGCGGCGCTTGCCATCGCTTTCTCGGCAGACCTCATCCTGGGCCTGACAAAGGACGAGGTCATGACCACGTGTCCGCCCTGGCCCACCCCCAGTTTGACCGCTTTCCCACCATCGCTTATATAGCGGCCAACTTGCCGCGCCGATGCAGCGGCCCAACCGTCCAGCAGATCCATGTCATTATCCAGTGCCGCCGAGGCTGCGCCCCGGTCCCTTGCCGAACCATTCCGCACCCGCCGGACCTTTGCGATCATTTCGCACCCCGATGCGGGTAAAACCACGCTGACCGAGCGCCTGCTGTCGGCGGCCGGGGCGATCCAGTCGGCCGGCGCAGTGCGCGGCAAGGCTGGCGGCCGTTCCACCCGGTCTGACTGGATGGAAATGGAGCAGAAGCGCGGCATTTCCATCACCTCCTCGGTGATGACCTTCGATTATGACGGGTTGACGCTGAACCTGCTCGACACGCCCGGCCACTCAGACTTTTCCGAAGATACCTATCGCACGCTGACGGCGGTGGACGCCGCCATCATGGTGATCGACGCGGCCAAGGGCATCGAGGCACAAACCCTCAAGCTGTTCGAGGTCTGCCGCCTGCGCGACATCCCCATCATCACCTTCATCAACAAGGTGGACCGCGAAGGCCTGGCGCCGCTCGATCTGATCGACGAAATCCAGAGCAAGCTGGCGCTCGATCTGACCCCGGTCCTGTGGCCCATAGGCCAGGGCGTGGATTTCCGCGGCTATCTCGATCTGCTCGAAAAGCGGGTGGTCAATCCGCAGGGCAAGCCGATCGCCGAATATGACGCCATCGAAGACCTGCTCGACAACGCGGCGCTGGTCGAGGACCCGGTCTTCATGACGGCGCTGGAAAACCTCGAAATGGCCACCGCCATGCTGCCGGGCTTTGATCTGGCAACCTTTCACGCCGGCCATCTCAGCCCAGTGCTGTTTGGCTCCGCGCTCAAAGGCATTGGCGTGGCCGAACTGCTGCGCACCTTGGGCGAGTGGGGCCCCGAGCCGCGCCCGCAACCGGCCATCCCGGCGCCAATCGAGCCGAGCGACAAGAAGGTCACCGGCTTCGTGTTCAAGGTGCAGGCCAATATGGACGCCAATCACCGCGACCGCATCGCCTTTGTTCGGCTCTGCTCGGGCACCTTCACCCGCGGCATGCGGCTCAAGAATGTGCGCTCGGGCAAGGACATGGCCGTCTCCAACCCGATGTTCTTTTTCGGCAATGACCGCGAACTGGCCGATTCTGCCGTGGCGGGCGACATTGTCGGCATACCCAATCACGGTACCCTCTCGGTGGGCGATACGCTGACCGAGGGCGCCAATATCAATGTGACCGGCATCCCGAATTTTGCCCCCGAAATCATCCGCCGCGTAAGGCTGGGCGATCACATGAAGACCAAGCAGATGGCCAAGGCACTGTCGGACCTGTCCGAAGAGGGCGTGACCCAGGTGTTCCGCCGCATGGTCGGTGCCGATTGGATCGTGGGCGTGGTTGGCCAGTTGCAGCTCGAAGTGCTCAGTTCACGTATCGAGAAGGAATATGGCGTGCCGATCACCTTTGAAAGCCTCAACTATGAGGTCGCCCGCTGGATCGAGTCCGACGAGCCGGCCGAACTGGCACGCTTCATCAGTGCGCAGAAGATGAACATTGCCGAAGACCGCACCGGCGCGCCGGTGTTTCTGGCACAGAATGCCTGGTGGGCTGATCGCGCCAAGCAGGACTTTCCAAAAATCCGCTTTCTGACCACCAAGGAACGCCATTGACCGCCCCCGACCGTATCGAAGAGCTCTTGAACGCCACCAAAACCGCGTTCATGAACGGGGAACTGGTACGGCTGAAGCTGGGCGGTTATCACGGCGCTGAACCCGATCTGAAATCGGTCGAGGTCAAGAAGATCACGGTAAAGGATGGGGACAAGTTCTCCTTCACCTATCGCTACAAGACCCGCGACATCATCAAGAATTTCATTCAGCCCGAAGCGCTGGCGCTGCTGCGTGCCGCGCTCAAGGATGAGTTTTCCAGTGCGCAACTGGCGACCACCGGCTTCGACATGGTTTTCGAGCGCAACGGCCTCAAGATCCGTCTCAAGCGCAAGGAAGTGGCGGGGCGCGAGGCGCCCTCAACCGATCACAACCGGGCCAAGAACCGGCCGCTCGACGGCACCGACAAACCCTGGCTGAAGGCGCTCGGCATTGCCGGCAAGGACGGTATCGTACGCAATGACGCGCAGGACAAGTTCCGCCAGATCAACAAGATGGTGGAGATCTTTGCGCCGCTGATTCAGGCAATCCAGGCCGAGCAGCCGTTGATCGTGGATATGGGCGCCGGCAAGGGTTATCTCGATTTTGCGCTCTATGACTATCAGGTCAATGTCGCCCGGCGTGCGGTGGGCATTGTGGGTGTTGAGATGCGCGAGCAACTGGTGGCCGACGGCAATGCCACGGCCCAGGCATCGGGCTTTGACGGGCTCAGCTTTCAGTCCGGCAGCATCCTGGATTTTGACGCCACCGGCGCTGACGCGGTGATTGCCCTGCATGCCTGTGACACGGCCACCGATGACGCTATCTTCCAGGGGATCCGCGTCGGCGCCGCGCTGATCGCCGTTGCCCCCTGCTGCCACAAACAGATCCGCCGCCAGATGGAAGCCGGCCGGCCCGACGCCCACCTTCTCCCCATGCTCCGCCACGGCATCTTCCTGGAGCGACAGGCCGAGATGGTAACCGACACGCTGCGGGCGCTGCTGCTGGAGCTGAATGGTTACCGTACCAGGGTTTTCGAGTTCGTGTCCGACGCGCACACACCGAAAAACAATCTGATTGTCGCCGAAAAAGATGGCCGTGTTGGCCGCGATCGGGACACGGTTCTCAGCCAGATTGCTGCTATCAAGACCATGTTCGGCATCGAGCAGCATTACCTTGAGGGGGTGCTGGGGCTCTAGTCCGAGCGCCAACCCCGGGTAGGATGTCCCCCGGCCTTGAGACGGGGGCCCATCCTGAGATGAATGACCTGCCGCAAGCTCGTTCGTTCGCACCGCCTTGCGGCTGCCCAACGAGAGTGTGACAGCATGGTGGTTCCAAACCACCGCCCCATCCCCTATATCGGCTGCCAACAGCAATACCCGTGAGACCCATGACCAAAATCACCTTTGTCCAGCCGGATGGCGTCCGCGTCGAGACCGAAGCCCAGAACGGCGCCACCGTGATGGAAACTGCCATCATGAATGGCGTTCCCGGCATTATCGGCGAGTGCGGCGGCGCCTGCACCTGCGCTACCTGCCATGTCTATGTTGATGACTCTTGGACAGAAACGGTTGGCGGCCCTTCGATGATGGAAGAAGACATGCTCGACTTCGCATTTGATGTGAAGGAAGCCAGCCGCCTGAGCTGCCAGATCAAGGTCAGGGATGAGCTTGAAGGCCTGGTGGTGCATGTGCCGGGACGGCAGGGCTAACAAAGCCTGGTTAGAGGAGGGATGCGATAAAGCAAAATTTGCTTGTCGGACCCCTCACACAGATTCTTTTAGCGGGGCTGGAGCATTCTCATCTGCCCTGTTCCAAGCCGAGCCCGCTAAGGGAAATATAAAAGCTATTGAATTTCAAAGCCTTGCTGCAAAGCCGCGGTTTCGCGTATTTTTACGAACCGGTGCAGCAGGATTTTCTCATGGGACACCTCAACACCTTCCCGTTGAGCTTCAAGGTTCGTGGTCAGCGCATCGCCATCATTGGCGGTGGCGAGGAAGCCTTGAACAAGGCCCGGCTGGTCTGCAAGACGTCTGCACAGGTTCTGGTGATTGGCCGGCAGATTGCTGCCGACTTCAGCGGCCTTGCCGTTGAACTGGTCGAGCGCGGCTTCGAACGCTCTGACCTCGATGGCGTTGCACTGGTGTTTGTCGCCGAACAGGGCGCCGATGCCGAACTGGCCAAGGCGACGGCCCGCGCCCGCAACATTCCACTCAATGTGGTCGATGTGCCGGACGAATGCGATTTCTATACCCCCTCCATCGTCGATCGCGCGCCGTTGAGCGTGGCGATTTCGACCGAGGGCGATGCGCCGGTGCTCGCACGGCTGGTGCGGGCGCGCATTGAGGCCATGCTGCCCCCCGAGCTTGGCAAGGTCGCGCGCCTGGCCGGTGGCCTGCGTCAGCGGGTTGAAAGCCTTATCCATGCCGGCCCCGCCCGCCGGCGCTTCTATGAGGAACTGGTGACCTGCCCGCATGTGGAGGCGGCCTTGGCCGCCAGTCCTGCAGCCGGCCAGCTTGCCGCCGAAACCCTGCTCGCACAGCATCAGTTCCAGCGCGACGGCGCCGGCATTGTCTGGTTGATCGGGGCCGGCCCGGGCGCCGAAGATCTGCTCACCCTGCGCGCCCAGCGGCTGCTGCAACAGGCCGACGTCATTGTGCATGACCAGCTGGTACCCGACGCCGTGGTGCAGATGGGGCGGCGTGATGCCGAACAGATTGCCGTCGGCAAGGCCAAGGGCCACCACTCCTTCAGCCAGGCACAGATCAATACCCTGCTGATCCGGCTGGCGCGGCAGGGCAAGAAGGTGGCAAGGCTCAAATCAGGCGACCCGATGGTGTTCGGGCGCGCCGGAGAAGAAATCGCCGCCCTGCGCAAGGCAGGCCTGGCCTACCAGATCATTCCCGGCGTCAGTGCTGCCCTGGCCGCCGCCGCCGATACAGCGACCCCGGTGACGCTGCGCAAGGTGTCGAGCGGCTTCATCATGGCGACTGCGCATGGTGCCGATGACGGCGAACTGACCCATTGGGCGGCGCTGGCACAGGCCGGTCTGACGCTGGCGCTCTATATGGGCAAGTCGATTGCATCAGACGTTGCCAGCCGGCTCGTCGCCCATGGCGCCCATCCGGACCTCCCCGTGGGCATAGTGGTCAATGCCGGGCGCCCCCGGATGACAACCTATTCGGGCAATCTGCGGTCGCTGATCGAAAGCGATGTGGCGTTCGCCGACGGTCCCGCGATCATTTTTGTTGGCGAAGCAGTCGCGGCGGGTGACTGGGCCAATGCGGCGGCGATCGCCGCCCAGAACTTCAAGGTGGCGTGAGCACATGGAAATCCTGACCGGCAATGAACTGACCTCTGGCGGAACAGTTTATCTCGATAACAGGGGGCTTTGGGTCCAGGACCTGCAAGCCGCCCGGATTTTCGGCGCCGAGGACGGCGCCGCGCGCGACGCTGCCCTGGCCGCAACCAGGGACACCGGCCGGATCATCAGCCTGGAGATCGAGGAAGTGACGCTGGATCAGGGCCTTATCGTCCCCAAGCGGCTGCGCGAACGGATCCGCGCCACCGGCCCAACAGCGCCTTTGACACTGAACGGCGCCATCTTCGACCGCCAGCATCTGGGGGAGGACGGTCATGTATCGATATGATGAATTTGACGCCGCGTTTGTCGCGGGCCGCGGCGCACAGTTCGCCGATCAGGTAAACCGCCGCCTCTCGGGCGAACTGAGCGAAGACCAGTTCCGCCCGTTGCGGCTGATGAACGGGCTCTACCTGCAATTGCATGCCTACATGCTGCGCATAGCGGTGCCCTATGGCACGCTGTCGAGCCGTCAGTTGCGCAAGCTGGCCCATATCGCACGCACCTATGACCGGGGCTACGGCCACTTCACCACGCGGCAGAATATCCAGTTCAACTGGCCGAAACTAAAGGATGTTCCGGCGATTCTGGCAGAACTGGCCAGCGTCGAAATGCACTCGATCCAGACCTCGGGCAATTGCATTCGCAACACCACAACCGACCAGTTTGCTGGCGCCGCTGCCGATGAAATCATCGATCCGCGCCCCGTCGCCGAGATCATCCGGCAATGGTCAAGCCTGCATCCCGAATTCACCTATCTGCCGCGCAAGTTCAAGATCGCCATGACCGGCTCACCCAATGACCGGGCCGCCATTCGCTTCCACGACATCGGCCTGCAGGCGGCGGTCAATGCAGCTGGCGAAACGGGCTGGGAAGTCTGGGTCGGCGGTGGTCTCGGTCGCACCCCGATGATCGGCAAGCTGATCAACAGCTTCGTGCCCAATGAGCACCTGCTGGCCTATCTCGAGAGCATCATGCGGGTCTACAACCGCTACGGTCGGCGCGACAACAAGTTCAAGGCGCGCATCAAGATTCTGGTGCATGAAGAAGGTCTTGAGACGATCAAGGGTCAGGTTGAGGCCGAGTTTGCCGAAATTCGCGGTGGCATACTGACGCTACCGTCCGAAGAAGTTGATCGGATCACCACCTATTTTGCGCCTCCGGCCTTTACCGACCAGGCAGGCAGCAAGGTCGATGTGGCCTATCAATCCATCATAGATCCCGCCTATGGCCGCTGGCTCGACAATAACCTCAATGCACACCGCGAGCCGGGCTATGCCTCGGTGACCATTTCGCTCAAGCCTGTCGGTGGCGCGCCCGGCGACGCCACGGATGTGCAGATGGACGTGGGGGCCGATCTGGCCGAGCGCTACTCCTTTGACGAGTTGCGCGTCACCCATGAGCAAAACCTGGTCTTGCCGCATGTGGCAGTCGCCGATTTGCGTACCGTCTATGACGCGCTGGTCGCGGCCGGGCTGGCCGATGGCAACGCCGGTATGATCACCGACATCATTTGCTGCCCGGGCCTCGATTTCTGCGCCCTGGCCAACGCTCGCTCGATCCCGATTGCACAGGAAATCACGCACAAATTCGCTGCGCCCGAGCGTCAGGCAGAAATCGGCGATCTCAAGATCAAGATCTCCGGCTGTATCAATGCCTGCGGCCACCATCATGTCGGCCATATCGGCATTCTGGGTGTCGAAAAGAAGGGCGGCGAGCTCTATCAGATCACCCTGGGTGGCGATGCCAGCGAACAGGCTTCGGTGGGCAAGATCATCGGCCCCGGCTTTGAAGCCGACGCCGTGCCTGATGCCATCGAAAAACTGGTCGATACCTATATTGCCAGGCGCCACAGCGTCGACGAGACGTTCATTCAGGCCTATCGCCGGCTCGGCGAAGCCCCATTCAAGGAGGCCCTTTATGGAACAGCCTAAGCAGGTCCAGGTGCCGGCCGGGCACGACAAGTTGCGCGCGCTGGGAATTCTGGCGCTCAACGGCATGTTCGATGAAATGGATGCCGTTGGCGTACTGCGTCAGGCGGCCGCTGACGTGCTGCCCGGTGATCTGGCGGTGGTGTCTTCCTTTGGCGCCGACTCGGCCGTACTGCTGCATCTGGTCGCGCAGGTTGATCCGAGCCTGCCGGTATATTTCCTCGAAACCGGCAAGCACTTCCAGGAAACGCTGGATTACGTCGAGACGATGAAGCAGCATCTCGGCCTGCTCAATGTGCACGCCATCCATCCCGATCAAGCAGACCTGGCGCGCTTTGACCCGGCGGGCACGCTGTGGGAGACCGATCCCGATAGCTGCTGCCACATCCGCAAGACCGAGCCACTTGAGCCCATTACCGAGCTCTATGGCGGCTGGGTCACCGGGCGGAAGCGCTTCCAGACCAGAGAACGCGGGGTGCTGCCCCATTTTGAACTGACCAGCGATGATCGTATCAAGGTCAATCCGCTGGCCTATTTCCACGATAACGATGTCAATCAGTACAAGATCGACCATGGCCTGCCCGAGCACCCGCTATTCGCCAAGGGCTACAAATCGATTGGTTGCGCGCCCTGCACCTCTGTCGTGGCCGAGGGTGAAGATCCGCGCGCCGGACGCTGGCGTGGTCTGGACAAGAAAGAGTGCGGCATCCATTTCGATTTCAACGGCGCGATCGCCTCGCCCATGATCGCCGCGAAGCGACACACGCTTTGGAAAGACGGGGCCTTCATCGCCGACCCCTTCCACGACTGGACCGATGAAAGCAAACCAGCCACAGCGCGCTACCAGCACGTTCCCTTGCCGGTGTTCCTGGCTCACCGCGAGGCGTTCCTCGCCAACCCACACCCGCTTGGGCTGCTGGTGGCACCAGGCGATAGGGTCGAAGACGTGGCGGACGATCTCGAACGCTTCGCCTCGATCGCCATCAAATTCCCCGGCTTCACCGACGGACGGGGCTATTCAACTGCACGTCTTGTATCTCAACGTTACCAGTACGCTAACGAGATCAGGGCGGTTGGCGACGTCCTGCAGGACCAGATTCCCCTGATGCGCCGCTGTGGTTTCAACGCCCTGGTGGTCACCCATGAGCCCACCCGCGCTGCGCTGATCGAAAACCGGCTGCCCGAAGTCGCCATTTTCTACCAGCCAGTGGGCACTGCCGAGGTACCGATTGGAACCCGACCCTTCCTTCGGCGCGCCTCGTGATATAGGTGGAGCGTCAGCCTCAGGGTTGCACGCGCCTGCCAGACTTCCTGCAATGACCGAGGGCGGTGGCCCTCCAATTGGACTTGAGATCAATGAGCACTGAAATCACCACCGATGTCGTCGTCATCGGCGCCGGCCCCTGCGGGCTGTTTGCAGCCTTCGAGCTCGGACTGCTCGACCTCAAATGCCACTTCATTGACATTCTGGATCGTCCCGGTGGCCAGTGCACCGAGCTCTACCCCGAAAAGCCGATCTATGACATTCCCGGTTTTCCGGTGGTGACAGGCCAGCAGCTCACCGACAATCTGATGGCCCAGATCGCCCCGTTCGCGCCGGAGTTTCACTTTAACCGGATGGTCAATTCCATCGAGAAGCAGGCTGATGGCTCGTTCAAGCTGGCCACCGACGCCGATGAAATTTTCAACGCTAAGGTGGTGGTGATCGCGGCCGGTGGCGGTTCGTTCCAGCCCAAGCGCCCGCCTGTTAACGGCATTGAGGCGTTTGAAAATACGTCGGTATTCTACTCGGTCCGCAAGATGGATGACTTCCGCGGTCAGGACGTGGTGATTGTTGGCGGCGGCGACTCGGCGCTGGACTGGACGCTGAGCCTGCAGCCGATTGCGCGGTCGCTGACGCTGGTTCACCGTCGTGCGGTGTTCAAGGCGGCCCCGGCCTCGGTCAACAAGATGCAGGAACTGGCAGCCGAGGGAAAGATCAACTTCCTGACAGGCCAGATCGCCAGTCTGGACGGTGAGAACGGGCAGATCAGTCACGTGCACCTGACCACTGATGCGGGCGATTTGTCGCTGCCCGCCACCCGCCTGCTGCCATTCTTTGGCCTGACCATGAAGCTGGGTCCGGTGGCCGATTGGGGCCTTGAACTCAACGACAACACCATCGTGGTGGATACCGAGAAGTTCCAGACCTCGGTGCCCGGCATCTTCGCCATTGGTGATATCAATTCCTATCCTGGCAAGCTCAAGCTGATCCTGTCGGGCTTCCATGAAGCCGCATTGATGGCGCAGGCAGCCAAGGCCATTGTGTCGCCCGGTGAACGGATCGTGTTTCAGTACACGACCAGTTCGACCAAGCTGCAGAAGAAGCTGGGCGTGGCCTGATGAGGATTGTCATTACTGACCAGGCCGGAGCTGACCATGAGCTTGAAGGGCTCGAGGGCTGGCGGGTGATGGAGGTTATTCGTGACTGGGGCCTCAATATCAAGGCCGAGTGCGGCGGCGCGTTGAGCTGCGCCACCTGTCATGTCTATGTCGACAAGGACTGGACGGCGGTGGTCGGTGCTCCCTCCGAAGAGGAAGAAGACATGCTCGACAGCGTTGGGGATGTGCGGCCAAACTCGCGCCTCAGCTGCCAGATTCTACTGAGCGATGCGCTGGACGGTCTGAAACTGACGCTGGCCCCCAGCGCGGCAAAAGACTGATTCTTCGGGATCAGCCGATCCAGCTTGTTCAAGCGCCCTTGGCAGACCAACTTCTGCAATCGCCAACGGCGTCCCCTGCCCCTTAGCTGGCGGCCCGGCGCAGGCGGAATTTGCGCGGCGCGGTGGCCTCGGCCATCTCGGTCCACTGGATCAGTTCGAACTCGCCTGTGGGCGTCTCAACGATCGCCGTGCAGCTTTCGACCCAGTCCCCGGTATTGATGTAGTGGATGCCCAGCCGGTCATGCATGGCGGCAAAGTGAATATGGCCGCAGATCACCCCGTCAACGCCGGTTTCCTTGGCCTCATGCACCAGCGCATCCTCAAAGCGGCCGATGATTGACACCGCGTTTTTCACCTTCTGCTTGGCCCAGGCACTCAGCGACCAGTATTGCAGGCCCAGGCGCCGGCGCACCCAGTTTATGGCAATATTGACGCGCAGCGCCGCATTGTAAGCCCAGTCGCCCAAATGAGCGAGCCACTTGGCGTTCATCACCACAACGTCGAACTGGTCGCCATGGATGACCAGATAGGTCTTGCCGGTGGCCGTGGTGTGCACGGTGCGATCGACGAATTCGATCTCGCCGAAATACGTACCCAGATATTCGCGCAGAAATTCGTCGTGATTGCCGGGCAGGTAGATGATCCGTGCCCCGGCATTGGCCTTGTCGAGCAGCAATTGCACCAGCACATTGTACTCGCTGGGCCAGTGCCAGGCCTTGGCCAGCCGCCAGCCATCGAGAATGTCACCAACCAGATAAATGGTCTCAGCATCGTGTGCGCGCAAAAAGTCGATCAACTGTCCAACCCGGATCGGCTTCATCCCCAGGTGCACATCCGAAATGAACATGGCCCGTACCTGCCGAACCTCGCGGTCATCCGTCATCAAGCATCGACTCCTGCTTCGTGGCTGCGGACTTTATCCGCGCTTGGCCCGCGAGGGAACCTTTGGCGTCGAGAAGGTGGGGAAACCGCCAGCGATCGGGGGATCAATGGATCCGCGCCTTCAGTGCCACGATGCGCGTATAGCTCTGTTCGATGCGCGCGGCAAAGGCGGGGTCATCTGCGGCCGCCCTGAGCAGAATATCCAGCACCTCCTGTCCCAGCCCGGCGCGGTAGTCGGCAGTATTGGAAAACAGCAGCACATCGAGGCCCGCCCGCACGGCCTGTGTTACCGTCTGCGCCAGCGTGAAGTGATCGCGAATGGCGCCCATTTCCAGATCATCGCTGATCACCACACCGTCAAAGCCCAGTTCGCCGCGCAGCACCCCCTCGATCCACTGTGGCGACAATGAAGACGGCGTCTGTTGGCCCGCATCGGCATAGTCGGCGTGGTAGAGATGCCCTGCCATGACCATGTCCACCTCGCCGGCAGCTATCAGTACCCGGTAGGGATCAAGCTCGCTGGACTGCCAGGTCTGGGTGATATCGACAAAACCCTCATGGCTGTCGGTGGTGGAGGAGCCATGTCCGGGGAAATGCTTGAGCGCGGTCAACAGCCCCGCCGCATGGTGCGCCTTGATGAAGGCCGCATCATACAGTGCCACTGTGGCCGGATCAGCGCTGAAGGCGCGGCCAAATTTGCCAATTATCGGGTTTTCCGGATTGAGATTGAGGTCAGCCACGGGGCCGAAATTGACAGTAAAACCCAGCTCGGCGATGGCTGCCGCCATCCTGGCATAGATCGTCTCGGCCTCCGCCGGCGAATTGCGGCTGGCAATGCTGACAGCACTGGGGATTTCCCGAAAGCCGACCGCCTTTGTCAGTCGCTCCACCGCCCCGCCCTCCTGGTCCAGGGTAATGAACGCCGGCAGCTCCGCGGCATCGCGAAACGCGGCATTCATCTGCTTGACGGCCTCCAGGCTCCCAATATTGGTCTTGAGCAGCATCACACCGCCCAGCCGGCTCGCGGCAAGATCGGCGCGCAGCCCGGCTACTGCTGCGTCATCGACGCTATCGCCCTGAAACCCCACCACAATCATCTGGCCGGCCATCTGTTCCAACGTCGCGGCTCCCGCCAGATGGGGCAAGTTCAGCATCAGGACACAAGTCCAGATCAGACGAACAGCAAGAGTATTCACGGGGCAATCCAGATTGGAATCATCGCCGCACGATGTGCAGTAAATGCAGTCAAAACAATGCTCAAGGCGAAAACATTTCGCCCCGATGCACTTAGGGGCTGATATGAAAGGAAAAAAATGCAATTCTGCAGCGGGGCGACTTGGAGTACGGGCCGTTTTTCAACCTTCCGGCCCGTGATGCCGTTGCCTTTGATCGGGCGGAGATTTTGGGATCTCCGCCCGTGACCGCCCGATTCTAGCGGTTTTGCCGGTTTTCGATCAGATCATCAACCACGCCAGGGTCAGCCAGCGTTGACGTGTCGCCCAAAGTGGCAAACTCGTTCTCGGCCACCTTGCGCAGAATGCGACGCATGATCTTGCCCGAGCGTGTTTTGGGCAGACCAGGCGCCCACTGGATCATATCGGGAGTTGCGATCGGCCCGATTTCCTTGCGCACCCAGTTCTTGAGCTCAGTCCGCAGTTCATCGCTGCTGGTTTCCCCCTCCATCAAGGTGACATAGCAGTAGATGCCCTGCCCCTTGAGGTCATGCGGATAGCCAACAACGGCCGCTTCCGAGACCTTGGGGTGTGCCACCAGCGCGCTTTCGACTTCGGCCGTGCCCAGACGATGGCCGGACACGTTCAGCACGTCATCGACACGCCCGGTGATCCAGTAGTAGCCATCCTCATCGCGGCGGCAACCGTCTCCAGAGAAGTAGTAGCCCTTGTAGGTCTCGAAATAGGTCGAAATGAACCGGCCATGATCGCCCCAGATGGTGCGGGCCTGCGCCGGCCAGCTATCGGCAATGGCCAACACGCCTTCCGCCTTGGTCTGTTCCTGCAACCGGCCTTCTGGCGATAGCACGATCGGCTGAATGCCGTAGAATGGCACCGTCGCCGAGCCGGGCTTCTTGGCAGTTGCGCCCGGGAATGGGGCAATCATGTGCCCGCCTGTCTCAGTCTGCCACCAGGCATCGATGACCTCGCAGCGCCCCTTGCCAACCTGATTGTAGTACCAGAGCCAGGCTTGCGGGTTGATCGGCTCGCCCACCGTGCCCAGCAGGCGCAGGCTCGGCATGTCGTATTTTTCGACAAACTGCGAACCGGCTCCCATCAGCGCGCGAATGGCAGTCGGTGCCGTATGGAAGATGTTGACCTTGTGCTTTTCGACCACCTGCCACATGCGCCCGGCATCGGGATAGGTCGGGATGCCTTCAAACATCACCGAGGTCGCGCCATTGGCCAGCGGGCCATAGACGATATAGCTGTGCCCGGTGACCCAGCCCACATCGGCCGTGCACCAGAAAACCTCGCCGCGCTTATAGTCAAAGCTCAGCTCGTGCGTCAGCGACGTATAGAGCAGATAGCCGCCCGTAGTATGCACCACGCCCTTGGGCTTGCCGGTCGATCCCGAGGTATAGAGGATGAACAGCGGATCTTCGGCGTTCATTGGCTCGGGGTCGCTGAATGGCTCGACACCCGCAGCGGCTTCATGCCACCAAATGTCGCGAGCCCCCTTCATTGCCACTGCAGCGCCGGTATTGTGCACCACCAGCACCTTGGATACGCCCGGGCAATCTTCCAGCGCCTTGTCGACATTGCGCTTGAGCGGCACAACCTTGCCACCGCGGCGGCCTTCATCGGCAGTGATGACCACCGCAGAATCACAGTCATTGATACGACCGGCCAGTGCGTCAGGCGAAAAGCCGCCAAACACTACCGAATGTACTGCCCCGATGCGCGCGCAGGCCAGCATCGCATAGGCCGCCTGGGGAATCATCGGCAGATAAATGGTGACGCGGTCTCCCTTGCGGACCCCCAGCGACTTGAGCACGTTGGCGCAGCGGCACACTTTTTCATGCAGCGTGCGATAGCTGATGTGTTCGGATGCCGCGTTTGGATCATCGGGCTCCCAGATCAGCGCAATATCGTCGCCGTGCTCTGCAAGATGTCGGTCAATGCAATTGGCCGCAACGTTAAGTACGCCGTCTTCAAACCACTTGATCGACACGTCCGGATATTCAAACGTGGTGTTTTTGATTTTGGTGGGAAACGTTATCCAATCAAGGCGCTTCGCCTGCTCGCCCCAAAATCCATCAGGATCGGATATCGAGCGGTGGTACATTTCATTGTACTGCGGCTCGGTCGTACGGGTGCGTGCGATCGCAGCCGCACTTGGCTGGAATACGAGCTGCTCGCTCATGGTATCCTCCCTTATCTCTCCCACATTCGTTCTACTGACCCGCCACCCACGGAGCAAGGCCCTGACGGTGCGACTTAATGCGTAGCTGTGGGCTCATCCTCCGACAGTACCGACCATTAACCTGCAGACGCTTATAGTGGCGGTACCACCAACTGTCCGGTGGCATGATCGCAAGGCGTGGGGTGGTATGAGCGGCATCACACAGATCGATGAGCCTCAAAACGTCGCTGGTCCGCGCGCGCCTGTGTATCGGGCCGGCAGCTACGCCGACATAGCGCTAATCCATACAAAGCTGCATGAGGCGATTGCGACCTCGCCCTATTACAGCGATGAGTTCAAAAGCTATGAGATGGCGCGGCTGACGCGGGAGCATCTGGCGAGCCTGATCGATGCTGACCCGTACCATGTGCTGATCATGCTGAGTGACGGCAAGCCCGGCGGCTTCATGATTTCTGGTCCCGAACTCGGCACGCTTTGGCTCTACTGGTCCTACGTATTCCCCGAAAACCGCCGCTCATCGCTGGGCATTTCCGCCATGCGGGCCTTCATCAAGCACTGGGACAATGGTCGCTTCCACAAGATCGCGACCTATACCAAACATGGCAATGAGGCCGCTGCCGCCATTATGGGCCGCATGGGGTTCGAGCACATCGCCACGCTCAACAACCACATCTTTGGCGAGGATTACCTGCTCTATGAGCGTCCGCTGACCAAGCTTGTGCCTGGTTATGACCGGGGCACTCCGGGCGGCCTGCTCCGCAAGCTGCAGCGCAAGGTCAAGCTCGCCCTACAGAAATAGCGCGGGCTGGTCGGCGCTATTCAGCAGGCACCGCTCTGGCATGGCGGTTGCGGAACCATTGCATGATCGACACATCCAGCTTGGCCGTGCGCAGCGCAATGAACCACAGGCCCACCGACCACACCGTGATGGCGAAGATAGCACTCAGCGCCGCCCCCATCAGGCCCCAGAGGGGGACCAGCAGCCAGTTGAACAGCGCCAGCGAAGCAATACCCAGAAACACCGAGGGCAAACTGGCATAGGGCCGGTCATGGATCGACAGCACAATCGAAGCTGGCCCCATCACCGAACGCACCACCAGCGCCAGGCACAGCACGGCCAGCGGCAATGCCCCGGCGGAGAACTTCGGCCCAAACAGCATCAGGGCAAATGGCCCACCGATCAACACCGCGACGAACAACACCACAGCCAGGCCGCTGGCGACAACATTGGCCTCGCCCACCTTGCGATTGAACGCCTCGCGATCGGCATTGGCCTCGCTCTCGAACATGTCCGGCAGCGTTACCGCATAGACTGCCGCCACACCAAACGACATCAGCGAGAAAATTCGGGTACAGACACCGAAGATCGCCAGTTCCTCGCGGCTCAAACTCTGGCTGAGCAATAGCAGATCGATATCAAAGAAGAAGTCGGTGGCCAGCGAGATCAGCACCCATGGTAGGGCAAACCGCCACCACCGGCGTGATTCCAGTGTGCGAACCGGGCTGGTATCATCCAGTCTGGGCACGGAGGTAACGACAAAGCCAAAATGCACCAGCGCCACGCCGACATAGCCGATGGCGATGGCCCACAACATGGTGGCGAAGCCTTCCGGCGCTGAAGCAAAGCCCATGGTCGCGAGGAACGCTGCCATCACGATCATCGGGCGAAACATCGTATCGGCGAAAAACCCGGCCAGCGGCCGCTTCAACCCGACCAGCAGCGCTCCATTGACGTAGACCATGGCCGTTCCGAAGGCGAGCAGCACAACAGGAATGAAATGGTTGGCCAGCACCGTCTCGCCCAACCCCAGCCCTTCCAGCAGTGGTGGACCGGCGATGAGCAGCAGCACGAGCGCCCCCACCACATGAGCGTAAGAGCGGGTGAGGAAAACCACGAATTGTTTGCGCTCGCCGCGCGCCCGATACTCGGCGGCAAAATAGGTACCCACCGTGTGAAAGCCCAGTGGCATAGCCACGGCAATCAGATTGACCATGGCGACCACGATCAGATATTCGCCCAGCAGCTCAGGCCCCCAGATACGGGCAATCAGCGCCTGGACCAGGAAGATCAGGCCGGCCCCACCGAGCCGGGCAGCAAAGATTATGCTCGATTGCGACGCCAGATGGCGCTGAATTTTCATTGTCCCGTCTCATCCGCACCCGGGCGCACCTGTGTCGGCCTGGTCTTGGGATTGCGCCAGCCAGCGATCATGCGATGCATAGAGTGGAGTGCGTCGCGGGCCGCAAATGCCGCCGTCCCGAACAGATAAGCCAGCCGGTTGCTGGCGTAATTGGCCACTGGCGGCACGGGCTCAATGACCCCGGCATCGCCGACCATGCCCTTTTTGAACTGGTGCAGACCCTGGAAACCGTCTGTGCCGCCCAGATCGTACCAACGGGCCCGGGTATTGTCGCGCAGCCAGCGGATAATGTTCCAATGCATGAAATAGCCAGCGCGCAGGGGCAGCGCCTGATCATTGGTGGCGCCATAGAGATAGACAGCGCGATCACCGGCCTTGAAGATCAATGCCCCGGCAACGACCACGCCTTCATGGCGCACGAAGAACAGTTCGGGTCGCAGTTTTTCATCCAGCGCCATCAAGGACGCGACGCTGTCATAGGCCGAGTGATCGGAAAACTGCTTGCGGTCGGTCATCGCGGTATAGAGCGTATCGAACTCGGCAAGCCGCTCAGGCCCGGCCCACTCAAAGCTCAATCCGCTCTTCTCAGACTTATTGAGATGATAGCGCCATTTCTGATTCAGGCTCTTGCGCTGAGCGGCATCATCGAGTCGCAAATTGACGATGTAGCGGTTGGGAAACATCAGTTGCGAGCCAGCCTGAAATCCATACGCTTCAAGCCGCTGAAACGCACCATTGATCGGCGTGGTTGACGCGCAGGGCAGCACCGAGATCATCTGCCCCCGCTTGTCGGCATAGTCGGCGATCAGCGCCTCAATCATGCCTGCATGAAGGGCATCGGCATCCGGCCGCGCCAGATCCTTGAGCATCGGTCCCCATTTGGAGACCGCAATATGCCCCAGTCGCAGCGGCAGCGGCTGCACCATCATCAGCGAGCCGCCGACGATTTCTCCATTCAGCAGAAACAGCATCGGCTCGTGCTTGACCGAAGGCCAGCGGGCCACAGCGAATGCATGGAGCTGCTCCTGACAGACCTCGTCAAAGTCAGCGATTGTCTGATCCCACTCCTGGCCGGACACCACCCGCGTCTCCAGGACCGGGCGGGCTGCACCATTGGCGCGCACCAGGTCTCGCGCATCGGCTTGCGAATGGCTCAATCGATCGGCAGTCACGGACATAGTTGGTGTTTCCCGCACATATGATTGCGCGGAAAACTAGCGCCAGCAGATGATTAAATCCCTATGACGTCAGGCAAAGCCTCGCAAAACTCGGTCCGTGGTTACCAAAGCCTAATGGGCCGCGGCCGCAGCGTCGACCGCATGGGGCGTATAGAGCAGCGGAATCTCGGGCAGCACGATAAACATCCCCAGTCCCTCAAGCGCCATACGAATCGCGACAAACAGGATGATCACCAGGCCGACCCAGGCGATCCAGCGATAGCGGTGCAACAGGCCGGCAATGAAGCTCGCGGCCGCGCCCATCATGACCACCGACAGCGCCAGGCCAATAATCAGCGCCTCAACATGGTGCTGCGCCGCACCGGCCACGGCCAGCACATTGTCGAGCGACATCGAAACGTCAGCAATGATAATCTGAGTGATGGCCTGACGCAGGGTCTTGCGCGGCGCCTTGCCAGCAATGGTGCCATCGGCATTGATGTCGGCGTCTTCCAGCGCTTCCTGTGCTTCATGCTCATCACTATCGGAGGTGGAAAGCTCCCGATACATCTTCCAGCAGACATATAGCAGCAGGATGCCACCAGCGATCAGCAAGCCGCCGCCCAGCGCCAGCAATTGGGTGGTGATCAGCGCGAAGAAAATACGCAGCAGGGTGGCCGCCAGAATGCCGATCAGAATCGCCTTGCGCCGCACATCGGAGGCCAGACCAGCGGCGGCGAGCCCGATAACCACTGCATTGTCACCCGCCAGAACCAGATCGATCAGAATGACTTGAACTAGCGAGCTGAGAAAACTCGGATCAATGCCGAACATGCAGGGGGCCTCATTGCGGAGATGGAATACTGTTGACGCCTATACCGCCACCGCCTCCCAGTGGGAAGGGCATCAAGCGGTCAATCAAGCCAGGCAGACAAATTTAGGCGCGCCGCGCTGACCGGCGGCGCCATCGGCGTCGGCAATACGCAGGACAACCAAATGGCTTGCCGCTTGCTTAGCGCAGAATCTGCACCGTCAATAATAGGAGGACTTTGGTGGGCGAGCACGGATTCGAACCGTGGACCCGACGATTAAGAGTTATCGGCCAACTCAGAATCGTCAGGGTTTGCGGCATTCTGGTTTCCAATGCGTCGGTCGGAAGGCCCAGAAACCCCCGGAACATATGGTGAATTGGAAACCAGAATAGGCATTTCCGGTGCTCTATCCCGCAGCACTTCAATGCAGTCCTGTATGAACAGCTCGACGGCGCGATTGCCCTGCAGTTCTGGCCTTTCGCGCAGCACCTCTGAGAACAGCGCGGTCAGTTCGGCTAGGCTCAATGCCGAAATATCAGTTTCGACAGCCATTCACCCGCCCCCGTCACGATGGTCAGCAGCCCGCCTATCGTGGTGATGCCGGCGATCCCGAACACCCATGAGACGCGCTTGCCGGTCTTGAGGATATCCTGCCAGGCTTCAATGGCCGGCGCGGCTGCAACCCGGTTCGCCTCTATGACCTGTTTGATCGAATCCAGTTCGCCCCGCACCTGAGCATCGATCTGGGCGGCAATGCCGATATCGCCTTCGATCTTGCCCAGCCGGTCAGCAACATCGTTCACCCGCTCTTGCATCCGGGCGCGGCTTTGGCTGGACGCCTTGAGCATTGAAAGGACTTCGGACATCTGCCCCTCGAGGCGACCGAGTGAGCGCTGTGCATCGTCTGCTGGATCGGCCATCTTTACTCGGCCTCAATGGTTAGAAATGCAGGGTATTCAATAGCCATGTTGCCGAGCCCTTGTAGCTTGGTGTGTGGTCAGGCCGGCGTCGGGATCGCACTCCCGGCGTCGGCTGCTTTATGGCCGCCAGTTGCAGACGGTCATTCCATATTCGTTGTGAGCCAGCACCTGCCGTGCCGTGCCTTCTGTCAGAACGTCAGTCGCGGCCGGACGAATTGGGCTGGCGACAAGACAAAACCCCCCAGGATCAGTGGTCTGGCACCCCGCCAGCAGCCCGGCCAGCAGCAGGATCGCGGCCGCCCTACTCATCGCGGTTCCACCGGGCCAGCCGCTCGTCAACATCGGCATGGCCGATCTGGTCGATTCCATCGTCGGTTTCCTTTCTGATCCGCACATGATCAAGCGTTTCACGATCCTGCTTGGCCCGCTCTTGTTCAGAACCCAGCTGGCGGCCCCAGATAGCGCCCAGCGCGGGCAGAGCGGCTATCAGGGCACCAGTGGTTACCTTCCAGCCGAACGTCATTTGTACGGCCACGATAGCGGCGACGATGACGGCGGCCCATATCCACCAAGGGATCATGCCCAATACCCACTCAAACATCGCTGGGCCTCGCAATCATCTTGACGGCCAACCAAGCCACGAAGGCACAGACCAGAATGATGAGCGCAGCGCCGGCAGCCCATTCAGGGAAAGCCTTGACTGCTGTCGCCACACCCGTAGCAGCGCCGCCAGCGCCGACCAGCACGCCGGGCTTGGTCACGATGTCGATCACCGTCTCGCGCTTGGGTTCGGTCTGGAATTGCGGCGTCGGGGCGATCTTGCTTTCCGTCGCGGTCGGAAAGTCGCTGCCATCATTCCAGCGCCGGGCCGGGCCGGTGTCGATGTGCATGAACCCGGACTTTGGGTAATGGCCGAATCCGGTGAAGCCAGCCGACCGGGCCGCGCGTTCAAATGCTGCCGGATCCTGGTTGGTCATCATCACGTCGAACGCCTTGCCGAGACGATGCTGGGAATGCGTTGCCCCACCGACGCGCTTGTTGTGTGCGGCCGACCGATAGGCGCTTGTGATCATCAGCGGCTTGCCAAGGGCAGTGCGGAGCGCCTGCAGCTTGTCCATGCTGCCGGGATCGATCAGCAGCTCGCCTTCGCCCTTGCTGGCGATCTCTTGGGGAGAGAAATTCGGCCAGCGCCAATCGCCCAGCGGGAAATCCCGCCAGGATGCGTAAACTTTGGCCATGAGCGGCCTCCTATGATGATGGACAAAGAAAAACCCGCCGAAGCGGGCTTGGATGGTGGCCGGGACTCGACCTATGTACCGGCCATGACTATCGAAGAACTGACAACTAGATGGAGGTCGTCCTTATGTATTTTCATGTGGCGCCGCTGATGCTGGCGCCCGGGTCAGTAATCGAAGCTGGAAACTGGGGAAGGATGCTGAGCCTTTACCATCCTTGGTTTGGACAGCCCGCCATTGCCCTTCGAGAGCGTATATTCGAGGAGGTCCGCGTCGCGAGTTTTCCTGAAAAACCTAGTAGGCTTCAGTGCTGCTATGTTCTGCCAGATCGGGACACTGCTCTTGAATACTGGCGGGGGCAGCCTCAGAGCTTGATCTACCGGGTGGAGCCGGTGCTAGAGAGCGCCCCAACGCACTTTGGTTGTTGGAGCTTTGGGTACATCAATGGAGAGGTCAGCACGCCGAAGTTTATGGACGAACTGCCCACCCTCGCCCTCGATTATTGGGCGAGTTCCCGAATAATCAATCCCGAAATACTGCTGACCAGCGCCATTCGAATTATCGACCGCATCCCTCTTACGAGAGAAATGGTTCGCGCAGCCCATCGCTGGAACTGATGAACTTGTAAAGCGCCACACGCGAGCTCTTGTAGAGCTTGCTCATGGGGGTCTCCTGGTGATGTTGGTGGGCATTAACGGCGCATATTGCCGAATGGCGTCGATGCGACGGATCGGTTAGGACTGGCGCCGCGTGAATTGTCTAAGGGGTGGTCATGGACGACCGATTGAAGAGTTTTTATCGGCAAATGAAGACGATCCAGGTAGTCGAAGAAAGGCTATTGGCATTGTTTGCTGAGGGGCAAATCAACGGCACGGTTCACACTTGCCTCGGGCAAGAGGCATCGGCTGTGGGGGTTCTTGATGCGATTGACCGATCCAAGGACATCGTGGTCTCGAACCATCGCGGGCATGGCCATTTTCTTGCTTATTGCGACGACATAACCGGGCTGGTCGCCGAGATAATGGGGCGGGATGGAGGTGTTTGCGGCGGTAAGGGCGGCTCGCAACATCTCCAGTCTCAGAATTTCTACTCCAATGGAGTGCTCGGGGGGATGGCTCCGGTTTCAACCGGCATGGCGTTCGCCGAAAAGCAAAAGAACACCGGCGCGATCGTCGTTCTGTTCATTGGTGACGGCGCAATGGCCGAGGGCGCAGTTTATGAGGCGCTGAACATGGCAGCGCTTTGGAGTTTGCCTATTGTGTTCGTTATCGAGAACAACGGCATCGCTCAAAGCACCCCTATTGAATTCGAGCACGCGGGCGATATGAAAACTAGAGGCGATTCGTGGGGCATTCCCACCACACATATAGACGGAAGTGACGTCGCTGCCGTTGCCGCTGCTGCTGCGGATGTGGTGTCCGCCTGCCGATCGCAGCAGATGCCGCAGATCCTGCACATTGGTCTTTTCAGGGCCGGCCCCCACAGCAAGGGCGACGACACGCGAGACGACAAGGTAATGATGGCCGGTCAAAGTAAGCTGCCAATCCCGTTGCTCACCGCTCAGTTGCCGGATGACTGGGTTCAGGCGGTCGATCTCGAGATTTTCGAAAGAGTTGAAAAGTCCGTCGAGATCAGCAGGGCAATGGGCGCCACATCATGAAGTTTGTTGAAAGTGTCAGGGCTTCACTGACGCAGGTGATGGAAGACGAGCGGGCGCAATTCCTCGGAGAGGATGTTCTTGATCCATACGGCGGGGCCTTCAAAGTTAGCGCCGGACTTTCCTCGAAATACCCGGACCGAGTTCATACCACTCCTATTAGCGAGGGGGCTATTATTGGTGTCGCGACAGGCATGGCGATGCGAGGGCTCCGCCCCGTCGCCGAGATCATGTTCGGCGATTTCCTCACACTCTGTGCAGACCAGATCGTCAATCATGCCACTAAGTTCGCGGCGATGTATAACGGGAAGGTCAAAGTCCCCATGATTGTTCGATCCCCCGTTGGAGCGGGGCGCGGATATGGGCCAACGCACAGCCAGAGCCTGGAGAAGATGTTCCTTGGTACCCCTCATCTCCGGGTCATAGCGCCCAGCCACGCGCATGATCCAGGCGAACTGCTTGCCCAAGCGTACACAGCAGGCGGCGTAACTCTCTTCCTTGAGCATAAGATGCTCTACCCACTTGAGCTTTTTGCCGGCTCAAATCTCATATCGCGCAAGGTTGGTGCCGGAGCATTCCCTTCGGTGACTCTTTGCAACCATGATCGAAGAAGTCCGTGTGATATTATCCTGGTCGGGTTCGGCGGTTCGAGTCGCTTATTTGTACCGGCTCTGGAGCTACTCGCCGCCGAGGAAATACGCGCGTCCGCTGTGCTTTGCGCGGAAATCGGTGCCATGTCAGGGGACCTGTTGGTTGAGTGCCGTCAGGCCGAGCGCATCCTTGTCGTGGATGAGGCTTCCGCAGGTTTCAACTGGTCGAGCGAAGTCGTGGCTTTTCTATATGATCAGTTGGTCCCCAACCTTCGTCACCCGATAGGTCGCTTGAATTCAGAGTGTGACATCATCCCGACTTCTCGGGCGCAAGAAGAAGTCGCCATCGTAACCACTGCAAAAATCATCGAAAAAGTATGGGGGATGCTGAAGTGAGTACGATTTTGAGGCTGCCCCGCGTCGGGGCCAATGACGACACAGCCGTAATTGTCCATTGGGCAGCCGGCGACCAAGTAGTGGCCGGCCAGGTTGTTTGCGAGATAGAGACGGCAAAAGCAGCAGCCGAGGTGGAGGCTGAGTCTGCCGGTCATGTTGTGCAACTGGTAGCTGTTGGCGACACAGTGGAAGTGGGCCATGCAATTGCTGTCATTCTAGACGACCCAAACGAGGACTACAGCGCTCTCCTCGATGCACCGATGGCTGCTCCGACGGACGCTGACCTGCCTCGCTGGACCAAAAAGGCAGAACTGGTGGCCGCCCGCATGGGCATCGACATCTCGAAAGTGTCACCGACGTCTTCTGATGGTTTGATACGCGAAGAAGACGTTCTGAACCACAAGCTGCCAGCCCGCCCCGCGAGGTCCAGCATTGAGCGTGTAGCGGTTATCGGCAGCGTAGCTGGCGGCGGCGCCGCTATCGTGGTGGACATCATCCTGCGCAGTCTCACTCAAGTCTGCCTTGCCATATATGACCGGGACCCCGACGTACTCGGTTCTAGCGTGCTAGGGGTGCCCGTGGTTGGGCCTTCTGATTACGAGGTAATTGAAGCCGCCTGGCGTCGGCAGGAATTCGACTCGGTAATTCTGGCCTTCAACCGGAATCTTGCCTCGCGCCGAGAGGCCTTCGCTGCGTTGAGCGAAATGGGCGTGCCGTTCACCAACGCGATTGATGCTACGGTAAATCGGCGTTCTGGGGTGCTTATCGGCACAGGCAACGTCATCGCAGGTTCATCCTACTTGGGAGCTGAGGCCGAGATCGGCGATAACAATTTCCTCAGCAGCAACACCTGCATCGAGCATCACGCGCAGATTGGTAGTCACTGCGCTTTTGGTCCGGGCGTCACATTCTCGGGGCGCGTTTCTGTCGGTGATGAAGTGCGATTTGGCACCCAAATTGCGGTGGAACCTGGGGTGACAATAGGCTCAGGCTCTGTCATTTCCTCCTCTGTTGTCTTAACCACGTCCGTGCCTGCCAACTCTGTGGTGAAAACCAAGGTAGGGCATACGATTGCCCCATTGTCTAAGTCGAGGATCTAATTCCATGGACGTCACTGCACAGTTTGAAAAAGAGTGTTTGGAAAACGCAGCGGCTGCGGGGGCGGATACGAACCTCCAGCACCTAACCGTCCAGTGGATCCAGGAAAGCGCAAGGCACAAATACTCCTACAATTTCTCTGCACTCGGCCGCCCCATTATTCAGTACCCGCAAGACATCGTGGCTATGCAGGAACTCATCTGGGCGATTCAGCCGGACCTTATAATTGAGACCGGTATTGCTCATGGTGGCTCGCTCATTCTGAGCGCATCAATGCTAGCAATGATCGAATACTGCGAAGCCGTGGCGGCTGGAACAGTGCTCGATCCGTCCAAGCCAAAGCGCCGTGTTCTTGGCATTGATATCGACATCCGAGAGCACAACAAGACGGCGATCGAGACACACCCCATGGCGGGCCGTATTGATATGATTCAGGGATCCTCGATCGACCCCGACATTATCGAACAGGTTCACGGCTACGCCGAAGGCTATAAGCGGGTTCTCGTGTCACTCGATTCCAACCACACGCATGATCACGTACTTGCCGAGTTGGAGGCCTACGCCCCCCTCACCAGTTTGGACAGTTACTGCGTCGTGTTCGACACTGTTATCGAAGATATGCCGGACGATCTCTATCCGGATCGCCCATGGGGCACTGGGGACAACCCAAAGACTGCAGTTTGGAAATATCTTGAGACTCATCCAGAGTTTGAGATCGACAGAGCTGTTGACAACAAACTGCTAGTCTCCGTGGCTCCTGACGGGTTCCTCAAGCGAGTGGCTTAGTTCCAGTAGAAATACGCGTCGTGCAACTCGACCATCTTGTTGTTCAGAGTCTTGAACCGCCAGCGCGGCGCCGTACCGGATGGCTGGCCAGACACATCGGTGTCAGCGCTCTCGACCACCCGCAGTCCACCAGGCGTGCTGAACTTCTCCGTCAGTGTCATAGATGCCCATGTCGTGCCGCCATCACGGCTGCACTCCATGGTGTAGTCTGTACCGGCGGTCGCTGCATCGACTTCCTTGACCCGGATCAGAGTCTTCATTGTAGTTGGTATTGCTGCGGCAGTGAAACTGGTGGATGAAACGCTTAGGTCGTTTACTGTCGCGACGCTGACGAAAGTGACTTCATCTATCAGAAGGTAGGTTGCATCCCCATTATTGGCCGTCACATTCAGCCTATAATAGGAATACGAACTAGGAGACGAAATTGAGTAGCTCTTTGCTTCGCCGCCGCCAGACCAGGTTTGTGCAGATCTGGTGTCTAGCGTAGCTTGTTCACCAGAGAAAGCCCCCGTGTCCGATCCCTGTAGCGTCCATGCCTGCGGGGCCCTGGCTGGAAATCCTGCGCCTGAAGTTACGGTATACGACCCAATAGTCTTCGGTGTCGCAAACTGGTATTGCAGCCACCCTGTGGTTGCAGAATTTGTGATCCAGCAGCTTTCACCATCGCCAACTCCGACAATTTTGTCGAATGCCTCCCACGGGTTGTAACTAGCGAGAAAGGTTGAGGCGCTTACTGTATTCCCGGACTGGGTTGCTCCAGTATGGGTGGCGGTCTGGTCTGCCCCATCGATCACTGTCGGCTTCAAAACGCCAGCGGTCGCTGTGCTTAGATTTGTGCCACCCGCCACATCAACATACGTCAGCGCACCGAAGCTATCGGCTACCCGACTTCCATCATCGCCCAAAAATAGAGCCATATTGGTGTTGTCTGCAACCTGCAGTGCAAGTAGTGAGACGGTGATCAACAGGTCGTCATAGCCGGCGGGCACCAGTTCATCGATGGTCTTGCCTCCGTCGGCGAGGAGTTTCCCGGTCGTGTCATCGAACACCGCAACTCGGCCAGCAACAGCAGAGGCCGGGCCGACCGCCAATGTGGGCGCCGAGATGACGGGCGATGTCGGATCGGTAAGGTCGACGCTGACCCCAGTGCCTTCCACAATCGTGGCAACCGTGCCCGCCCCGTCATTCCCTCGCCTTGCGACCAACTGCCAATAGCCGTTGCTCGTCGTTGGGAGTGCCGGAGGAACATTGCCTGTAGTGGCCTGCAGCGCGCGCCATGACGATCCGCTATAGAGCACGCCGTCGTCCAACACATAAGCCGTCGCGCCGCTATAGTCGCCCTGCCAGTTAATACCGCGTTCGCCTTGCTCTCCTTGTGGGATGTCGAAGTCAAAAATAGCGGCGCCACTGGTGCCAGAATTGGCAACGGCGGCTGGGTCGCCGGGCGCCACAGTAGTGACATCCCCGACAGCAATTGTCGCTGCATCTCCCGTATCGCCCTTCTCAACCGCCAAATCCCATTTGTCGGCGGCCAGGTCCGTGGCAAAAGTTCCTGCGGTGTGCGCCTCCATGCAGATATAGGTGCTGCCGCCCTGTTCCACGAGATCGTCCACGTCATAGGCGAATGCCGTTACCCATGGACCCTGCCAAGCCCCAAGGATGGCATTGGTGCCGTCCGCGCCCTGCGCAGAGAACATGACCATCAGTTCGTCATCGGCGGCAAATCCACCAGAACCGCCGATATAGACCAGTGTCAGCTTGCTGTAGCCCGTACCATCGACCACGGAGTCGGTGACCTTTAGCGCATGAAACGCCGAGGGATCAGAGGCCGATCGCACCCAAAGCTGTCCACGAGCGCCGGGTGTACCCTGATCGTCCCAGCTATCGATGACGCCAGCCACGCCAGCACCATTGGCATCAAGATCGTCGATATAAGCAGCCGTCGCGCTGCCGATTGCGATGTTGTTGAGGCGCAAATACCCAGCGCCCGGATCAGCATCGGTAACGCTATCACTGAACCGATAGAACAACCCCCGGCCATTGGCCTCGATGACCGACATTTGCGCCAGCAGATCACGCAGTCTGGCCGCGCTCGTGGTCGTGTCCGACGCCGGGATGATCTCGTATGCGGCATCTGTCAGTGATGTGCCCGCCCAAGCCGTGATCGCCATGACCCCGTTGTCGGCCGGGTCTGCTGTGATGCGGGCCATCAGGCCTTGAGCCGGTACGAACAGCATGTCGTTTGCACGAGTCTTGCCGACCCAGAACGTGTCTGTCCCGGCCACAGAAGTGCTGCCATTGGCCACCGTTATGGTGCCGACGGAATAGGGCGTGCTCGCCATTGATGATGCCTCTAGTGGTTAGCTGCGGCGGCCGAAGCGGCCCTTGACGGTCACGGCATAGGTGGTGCCGTAATTGGTGGGATCGGAGTAGACGGCCTGGGTGCTGCCGCCCTTTTGATATCTGCTGACGATCGACAAGACGGTTTCCTCAAATGGGTTGGTCGAGGAGAATTTCGCGACACCGCCACTGCCGCTGTACCCAATATCAGCCAAAGCGACGTATTTCCCGGGCCCTGATGGCGCTGAGTTCACCCCGCCAAGAGAGCTTTGCTCAAACGCCAGCGGCTGCCCCCAGGTGACGAAATTACCCGACACCGGGCCGCACGACTGTTGAAGGTCCAGGACTAGGTTGCCGTCCGAAATAAAGACCGACATCACCCTGCCGAGCCCGCGAACCTGTTCGAGCAGGATCGACCCGGTGATCTGCATTGCCTGGTTCATCGGCACGCGTGGAACGAGCGCCTCACTGCTCCACGAATGCGTCGGCGCAACCGTTCGATTGAGCGATATCCGGCCAATGAAGATATCAGCGCCAGCCGGCACGGCGCCGAGCACGAGTTGGTTTGTCCATTCCTGCGGCCGAGCGAGAACGCTTGACGAGTTGTCGACTGCTACTGAATAGCCGCCCGGCTCCTTTACGACGTGATATTCCCAGACATAGCCCTCACCTTTTGGCACATCCGGGTAGACGGCACTGGTGGTGAAGGTCTGCTCGGTGGTGAGGAACTGGATCAGCTTCCCCATGGTCGTCAGGACGGTTCGACCGTCCTTGGTGATGACCAGTTCACCATCTACATAGCCAACTGCACCAGCCACTACGGCACCTTTACCTGTATTGCCGGATCACCAGTGAATGAGCCCCCATAGGCTCCAGATGGGCCAAACACCCAACCGCTGTTCTGCCGTGGACTCACGAACGCCGAGACGGCAGAGGCTGGGACGATGTCAGTGATCGTGCCGTCAGGGTCCACCATGCGCGGGGCCCCATTGTTCAGATGGATGGTGCGGCCTTGTGCAAACCCGAACGGATCACCGCCAGGGCCGACCTGCAGGTAGCGCCGGTCGGAGCGGAACTTGCCCCGGCCGAGTTCAAGCAGGCCCTGTTCGCCATCCCAATGCCCCAGCACGTTGCCACTCGGCGCCGGCGGTTGCCGGAAGATGATCACCGTGTAGCTTTTCGCAACGGCTGGAATGGCATCACTCGTACGGCTGGACCGTTCTTCAAGATAAAGGTGCGTCGACGTTGCATAGGCCGTGACATAGCGGGCGCGACCATCGGCGAAATACTGGATCGGCTTGCCGGGGTAGAGCACGTCACCGTCGACCACGACCATGAAGTCAGGCACATAGCCCAAGTCGTGAACCGCCAGCGTATGCGTCGCAGACGCCGTGCCGTAGACCAACTGGTTGTTGTTGACGGTAAAGCCGTCCGAAATTGTGACCGCCGCAATCGCTGCATGACTGATCGGGGTCACTGTCGGGCCATAGCCGACTTCGCAATAGTCCAGATCGGAGTGCAGATAGATATTGGCGAGCCAGTTGCCGGGATCAACAAGGGGACGATGCATCGGCGCGTTGATGTCCTTTGGATCGCCGCCGCCCGGCGCTTCGTCATAGATGGCGACAGCATCGGCCTGTTCACTCAGGCGATAGATAATCCTGCTCATTATGGTGCACTCGCAAATTGCCATTCGTTATTGGTCAGGTCCAGGAACGTGTAGCCATCGGCACTGGTGATCATCGCCGCGGTGATATCGCGGATCATCAGTCCGTTCTCGTCAAACAAGGCCAGCACCGTTGCGCCTCCATCCTTGCTGATCACGGTTTGGGTGGCGTCGAGAACGATGCGGCTCTCTCCACCCGGCAACAGGTCGAGATAGATGCCGGCCGACGCGAACAGATCGCCATCGCTTGATAGCTGCACGGCCCAGCGAGCACTCACGCCAGCAGGGGCCGCTATTGCCTCATACCGCACCAGCACTTGCGCACTATCGCCGCCCATGGCTGCGTACAGCGTCGAGAGCGACGTTGCGATTGCACCGCCCGGACCAAGAGCAACTTCGATGAACTCGATGAACCCGGCTTCGAGATCACCAACCTTCTTGCGCAGTTCCCGCTTCATGCCCTGTTGGTCGTTGAAGTTGGCAGCGTCCTGCTCGGACAACAGCGTGCCCAAGTGCTCGATACGATCGGCAGCATCGCGGGCGTCTATGCTGATGGCGTTGATTTTCTCGATGATCTCGGCAGCGATATCGGCAAATGTGATGTCGATATCATCGGCGCCGAGTTTGATGTTTCGGGCCCTGACGGCAAAGAGATCACTGGCCACTGTCGCGCGTCCAGATTCCGAAATGTACTGGATCTGGATCACGAAATAGGTATTCGCCGTCACAGCCTCCGTCAGCCGAGCAGAGCCCAGCGGCGGCGGCACATCGCCCTGCCATGCCAAGTCGCCTACGATCGGATCATCCGCCACGGGGTCAATGGCATCATTGAGCCACATCGTGATGCGCACCGCGCGCACATCGACACCGACCGAAGCCGATGACCAGAACACATCAAAAGCAGGCCGGCGGCCATTACCCTCATTGTCCATAGCGGTCGCTGGCTCGACATAGAAGCCGGACACTTCCTGCGGCGCCGGGCGGTTGGTCACAACGGGCGCAAAGCTCAATGGCTGCTCATCGGTGCCCGGCGTCCAGTTGTGGTCTGCTGGGTCGATCTCCTGCAGCCCAAGCACCACAACGCCCCAAGGGGTAACGGTGCGGGCCGTGATCAGGAACATCTTGGCCGAATAGTCGAACCGATCCGAGGTCCAGGCCAGCGCCTGCAGCACGCGGAACTGTGCGTACTCTGGCGGCAACGCCACGACATGCGTCTTGAATCGGCGGCCTTCCTCGATGACGGCCTTGATAACGCGCTGCGCCTGCGTGCCGGAGAACGTCGTGCCGAGGTCCAGCCCTTCAACCTGCCGGCGGCCATCGTCTTCGGCCTCAAGATCGCTGCGATAGTACGGCGCGGTTTCCTTGTCTTCCCAAGCCTGCGACGGCTCGCGATAGGTGGCAGTCGCCCCGTTGATGATGCTGTCGAGGTTCGGGAACGGGATGGAGCCCAGCGGTTCAGTCGCCAGCACGTCGGCATCCGAGAACGCACCATCGGCTTCGTCCGGCACGCCGCACAAAGGATAGATCGTGCCGTCGCTGGAGTGGCAGATGCGCGAGTTGGCCCCGATCAGCAGTTCCTTGACGACATCGGCGGGGCGCTCATTGAGGCTGATACGGCGCCCCGCTCGGAACTGCTTTTCCGTCCCGCCGCCGACCAGGCTGATCGCGAGATCACACTTGTCCATCGCGGCGGCCCATGCCGCATAGGGCATCTGGGCCTGCGTGGCGGAACCGCCCCAAATTTTGGTGCCGAGAGTCGTTGCGCCTGGCTCGTTGTAATAGATGCCGCGCTCGATGTTGTAGATTATGACCCAGTTGTTGTCGGAGAAGGCCCAGGTAGACGGATTAGCCCAACGCTGGGAGCCACTACCGCCCGCCGTGCTGTCCTGCCGGGGGTCATAGAGCTTGATGCCCTGAAACTCGCCCATGAAGCTCGGGAGGCCCGTCCAGAGGGTTTCTGACCACAGAGCCGTGGTCACGAGATACGGAACGCCGCGCCCGACCATATCGCCGGTCCAAGGCCGGTCGGCGTCGGATCCAAACTTGCCGGTCAGATAGCTGTCAGCCGTGGTCTGGGTGCCGTCGAAGAACTTCCACCACAGATGGCCGCTGTACTGCGGTACGGGGTAACCTTGAGTGACCGCGTCAGTGGCAGAGACAGTCACCCGAACACCGTTGACGAACAGGCCTGCTAGGCCAGTGATGGGCAGATCGCCGAACGAATAAACGCCGGTCAGGTATGCATTCGGGACTTCGCCATCATTGCCCCATGCATTCTGGTATTCGAGCTTGCCTGGCTCACCGACCGTACCGACGAGGAAATATTGCGGAACCTTGCCGCCGATCTGGGCAGAGCCGCGCGTGCCGGTGCGGCGCTTCTGTTCCTGCGGCTTTGGCGCAAACGCCTGCTGCAACAGCGACGAGGCGATCGAGAGAACAACGCCGACAATGATCTGGATGATGAAGTTCATGACTTCGACTGCCCCCACCATGTGTCGACCTGGCCAGCCGTATCGCCATGCCTGCGAAAGCGATCACCGTCCCGGCGCCGCTGCTGTTCATCGGACTCCATTGCTGGATTGGTCCGGGTCAGGTCGATCGCACTGGCCACGGCTTCGAGTGACAAGCCCCCTTCCCCACCGGCAGCTGCATCATTGACCGACGCGCCATCGACGCGACCGGCAAACATCAGGTGCGGCGCGGCAACCAGGTTCCACGTTGCCGGATCGAACAGGGCCCGGTGCATTTCCACCCGAGCCACGCGGACATTGTTGCCATAGACCATGTCCATCGGGCCGCCAGCGGCATCGCTGATATGATCAAGCCCGAACGCGACGGATCGCGCTTCGAGCCCGATAGCGTCGACAATCTGAGGCACATCGAGCAGCGTACCGCCGCCAACCATATTGCGGCTCACTGGCGTCGTTTCGCCAAGCGGGACGACATTGACCGCGATATTATCTTCACCGTTCCAGTAGACGAACTCAGCAGCCGACCCGCCAAGGGTCTTGCCCTTCACGGTCAGGATGTCGCGTACGACAATGCTGCCGCTCGCGAGAGCGGTTATTGTTTCAACATCGTAGGGCATGGCTGCTCATGGAAAAGCCCGGCGCTATGGCCGGGCTGGGTGCAAATCGGACGAGTTGAACTGACGGGCTAGAAGTCGTCGATAATGGGCTTGACCCAATTATCGTGCAACACGCCATCGGCGCGCAGCGGGATAGCCTCCGGGGGCTCCGGCACCACTTCCTCCCAGACATAGGGAGGGCCGAGATAGGTGGTCACGTGCTGGCCATAAACGTCGGTATCGAGCAGGCCGAGAATTCCCTCGGGCTCGCTCTGCATATCCTGGATATAGCCGTCACAGAATGCCTTGTAGGCCTGTGCCTCTGCCAGCTTGTCCTCTGGGAAAATGACGAAGATATTAGGCATCATGCCCTCCTTTGAATTTCAGTCCACGCCCACACCTTGGCAAGGTCATCGCCTGCCAAGATGCCTGTCAGCATGATATGGCGGATTTTGCCATTGAACGGGCCGGTGCCGCTAACTCCGAGGCCAGAACGGACCATCGTGTCAGTTGTTGCCGGTGTAGTGACGGCCTTCGTGGTCAAGTCGCTCCCATCAATGGCAGTTGCGACACCACCGTCGATTTGAAGCCGCGCCGCACGCCTGCCGGAAGCGTCGACTGGAGGAACCGCCGAAAAACCGGCGCTCGCTCCATTGCCGACATATCCGCCTAAGCGTTGCGTCCCGGAAACCCCGGCCAGGGTGAGCGCCCGCGAGTTGTTGTTGGTTGTGCCGCCGTAGTTGAAAACTCGCCTTGTGGTGGTATCTGCCCCCGCCGCCTCATTGTCGAACACAATCCACATTTCACCGGGGTCGGAACCGATGGGAAATGACAACGGAACGCCGGTAAGCGTCATCTGGTCGTCAATACCATCATAGTCGACCGCCGGAGCGCCATTGAAGCCATCCGCACTCCATACCGGACGCGCACCGCTAACGGCCTGCACCATGTCGTAGCCCGCGATAACGTCTTTCCAGCTCGTGACCTGCGTGCCTGACAGCGTAATAAGATCAGTGCGGTCAGCGCTCCAGAATGCCTTGATCGAACTGCCAAGCACCACCGGCATCCAATCGCCGGACATATAAGTGCTGATCAGCCCGTTGATCTTCGCCCGCTTGACCGCGGTACTGTCCAGCGACTCCATCGTCGGCAGGGACAAATCATCTGCCATGGCATTGAGACGCACCAGTGCAGCACCGAACGATGTCGGGGCCGCGCCCCCATCCCAAGCGGCAAGCAGATCATTGACCTTCTCGTGCCAGCCCACAGGATCATTGTTGACGATCGGGTCAATGCTCATGGTGAATAGGTCTGCTCTGCTGAGAACTTGAACGTCGAATGAACCGTGCTGATCGTTGACGGATACGCGGAGCCAGGCACTAGTCGGAACTTTCCATGCGGCTTGGCGAACTCAACATCAGGCGTTCCCGTCACTGATGCAGGCAAAGGCGGCCATATCTCAACAGATGTCACCGCGCCCGATCCATCAGCCGTCCGCGCCTCGGCAAACTGCCCCAGATAGAACCGCGAAGTGTCGAACATGATGCTGAAATACGTCCCCAGCGGCAGCATATATCCTGGCGGTAGACCGGTGAATGCGACATGCAGCCGATCCGTGATCGCGCCTAGCTTGGGCTCGAAAGCCCCAAGCCCGCCCCATGGCATGGAATCGTTCCACGGCAGATCATCCGACCATGGGAGATAGGTCTGCAGGTAAGGCGACGCACTCCCTGAGAGGATCGCCCCTTCTGGATCGCTGGAGGGGAATGGCAGTTTCGGATTGTAGAGCAGGAAGGTCTTGAGCCCACCAGCCCGCGAGTTTGCCAACGCCATCAGCCCTTCCGCCTCGGCGTGATCCATCGGAGGTGTAGTCAGTTCAGCCTTCCACAGGGACGGCGCCCGGTCTGCATAACGAGTTTCCCCGCCGCCGGTGGCCGATCGCTGCTGCTGCCACTCCTGCATGAATGTCGCGGTCGACACCCGCAGCAGATCGGCGAACGAGGCGATAGGGAGAGTTTCCGGCAGGGCCATGCGCTATGTCCTACGGTACGGGTTGCGGTTTACGCTGGCCATGGCGTCAGGGAGCACCCTGCGGACTTCGCGGGCGATCTCGGCAGCGTCCTGGCGCGAACCCCTGATGCTGATCTGAATCGTCGTCCCCATGCCCTGCCCTTTGGAATGGTCAAGCACGGTTTCGTTTGGATGGAGCATGGCAAGAAACCCGCCCTTGCCATCAAGGCCTGGACCGCTGCCGGGGCCCGTATAGCCGCCGCCATCGAATGAAGGCAGTTTGAAGCCACCAAGCCCGCCACCGCCACCGAACAGCCCGCCGATAAGGCTGGTGAAAGCCTGGTTGATAAGCAACTGGCCCAGCGACTTCAGGAGATCGCCGATAGCATCAACGGCAGTCTTGGACCCATCCACGACGCTGCTGAACACGTTCGCCAGCCCGCTCGATAGCGTCGATGCCAACTGGTTGCCGGACATTTCAGCGTCTCGGAAAGCATCCTGAGCCTGCGTCACCGCCCGGTTATAGGTGTCTTGGTCGATCGCACCCTTGGCCAGCAGCGCATTCAACCGTTCCAGCTCCAGCCCATAGGATTCAGCCGGGGTGCGGGTTGCCTCGAATACTGCCTTGCCTTCGCTCATAGCCGCACTGAGCGCCGACGCGCCTGCAGCTGCTGCCTTGGTATTGGCGATGAGCGGATCAAACGCCGCGGCGACTTCCTGCGCAGAGGAAACCACCTCAGCCTTGCTCTCGCCAAACATGCCCTTGTAAAAGTCAGCACCGGGCCCAGCCGTATCGCCAGCCGCCAGTTTATCCCGCAGGATATTCTTGGCCTCATCTGGCGAGTTGAATTTGATGACGTCCTTGCCGCCCGGCTTGCGATCAATCGGATTGCCGAACATGTCGTGATCATTGAGCCACGACATGGAATTCTGCAGGGACGTGAATGCGCTAACGGTCGCATTGATGGCTTCTACTGCCATGCCCATGGCGTTGACAATGGCCAGCCCGATCGTCTCTGCGGACTGCGCAAAAGCCGGGTCGGAAATCTTGGTGCTGAACTGGTCCAGGGCCGGCAGGATGCCTGTCATGATCCGGTTGATCACACCAGCAAACACCGACTGCAGCCGGGTCAGGCTGTCATTGAACGCTTCTGCCGACCGACCGGTATTGGTGGACAACGTGATGCCCAGCCGATCCGCCTCGGTCGCCAGATCAGCCAGCCCACTCTTGCCCATGTTCAGCATGGGGATCAGATCGGCGCCAGACCGACCGAACAGCGCAATAGCCAACGCGGTTTTGGTCGCTCCATCTTCCATGCGGGCAAAGCGCTCGGCCACATCGCCAAGGACGTCATCAGACGCGCGCAGATGCCCCGTCGAGGTCACCGCCGATATACCCAGGGCATCGAATGCCATCTTGGCAGGTCCGGCCATGCCCTGCGCGATCTGTGACATGCTCTGCGTGAGCCTGCCCAGCCCCTTGCTGAGTTGTTCCAGGGTCACATCGGACAGGCTGGCAGCATAGTTCAGCTGGGACAGCGCCTCGGTCGTGACGCCAACCTTCTGAGCCGTCTTGCTCATTTCGTCGGCGTTGTCGATCGCACCCTTGACGGCAAAGGCCAGCGCCGTGCCAGCCGCTGCCGCTGCAACAGCAACAGCGGCAAGGCCAATCTTGGCCGTTTTGGCGAAGTTGCCGAGACCAGATGATGCCTTCTTGAGACCAGACGAGAACTCCGCAGAGTTGAGACCTAGATCGACGCGAAGCGCGCCAACGACCGCTGCCATGACAATTACCTCAAATTCAAGGGTCGGGTGCCGGTCTCACCAGCTACTTAGTAGGGCCGCCTGCGTTTCCCACGATTGCTTGCGGGGCGCCTGCTTGGCCGTCTTGCTGTTGCGCATGCTCTCTAGCGACGGCAACTTTTTGGTTCGTGCCAGCGCCTCGATATGCCAAGCCAGAGACATCTGGTCGTCATACTCTCTCAGGCGCCGTTCCGAAGCCGCTTTGAACCTGGTGTCGAGCTGGCGCGGCGTGAGGATCCAGTAGGACTCGGGGTCGGGAGCGAAAGAGGAAAACGCTAGGTAGAGCGCTTCCCATTCCCAGCCCGGCCCCGCTTTGGAGAAGGGGTTTCCTTACCCTCCGCAGTCGGAAATGCAGCCTGGAGCGCCCGCCCGACATGTTCGATGGTAGACTGCAGTCGGGCTTCGGCCATGATGTCGCCAGCGCCCATGATATCAACCTCGGGATGATGCTCACGCAGCGCGCCCCAAAGTACCGCACGAACGCTGCCGGCCGTCAGACTATCGACGTCATTGAACATGCCGGCGATCTTGATGATGCCGATGCCCAGCAGATCTTCGACTTGGATAATTTGATTGATGGAGAGGCGAAGCCGATAGGTTTTGTCACCTACCGGGAAGTCTACCTCTCCCAAGATTTCATTTGCCACGGCGGTTCTACTCCGCAATCACAGTGGTTGTTTCGGCCGAGGTGGCAGATGCCGAGCCGCCTGTGTTCGTGGCCGTGACCGTCACTGTGATGTTGTCGCCCACATCACCAACCACCGGCACATAGGTCGAGCTGGTCGCGCCGGAAATCGGCGTGCCTTCGCTGTTCCACTGATACGTGAAGGTGGCAAATGGTGCCCACACGCCGGGGTTGACAGTCAGCGTCTCGCCAACCTGCGCAATGCCATGGATTGCCGGCAGGATGCCATTGACCGGTGCCGTGGCTGCGTCGGTGGTGGACGCCCCTGCCCGGCGGAACGTGGCGGTTGCCGTCATGCGGTCATCCAGGGGGATTTCCGTGGCATACCCACGCCGAACGATCGGGAAAGTCTTGCGGACCCCGTTAGGGAGCGTCAGGCGCCCGATGTTGCGCTTCCGGCGCGAGGCGATGATGGCCAGATCGGTTGCGCTGCCGGGGATGTAGTTCATCCCCACAACCATTTCCCCGGGCGTCGTCAGGCCTGGGATATATTCACGGGTAGTGTCTGGGCTCTGCATATGCGTCGCCTCGACATCCTCATCCTCATCCTCGCCGGGATCAACGCTGATGACTTCGCCAAAGGCGACGAAGGTGTCGGGGGTAGCCTGGTCTGCCATCTCGAAGACAGTGCCAAAGCCGATCATTGCCGCGGTATCGGCCATGTCAGTTCTCCAGTTTCATGGTGATAGAAAAGCGCCAGCCCACGGCGCGATGAGGGCTAGATCAGGCCGGAGCCCAATGTATTACGGCGTCCCTGCTGTCGGTAAACCAGCTCGTCGCGCTGTCCTTGTCAAACCGCGTCCGCTGGCCCTGCATGAATGCGCCCTGGAACTTGTAGCCGCCGAACGTCCCGCTGAACCCAGATAGACGGGCCTCCAGAGCCTCAGCAACGGCCCGGGCGCTGGCTGCGGTAGTGCCCCGGCAATCGAACTGCACGCGCATCTGCACATACCCGCTGGCGCCCTGCATGGTGTAATCGGTGACGCCGCTGACCACATACATGACGATGGACGGCTGGGGTGATCCTTGCGGCAGCGTGTCCCATTGGATCCGGTTGCCGATCAGGGCCGCAAGAGGCGCGTGGGCGAGCAACAGGTTGGCGAGCTTGGTTTGCATTCAGGGCCACCTACCTGTTGCGAGTCTGTGCAGTGTATTTGCGGCGCAGAAGCCGATTGTCGCGCCAATAATGCCAGCGGCCAGGAACATCATTTAGCCCTCAATGCCTTGCGCGCGGCCGCCTTGACGGCCTTCTCAATACCGACCCAAAGCCCATCGCCAATGCGGTCTTTGACTTTGTTTTTCGTCTGGTCCCAGGCGGGACGCATGAACGGCTCTGGCGCATTGCCGTCCCCGCCGAACTCACGAAGATGCCCTTGAGGTCGACTGTCGGGTCCGATGAACCGCTCTTGCTCCGCCGCCTTGGTATGTTCGGATTTCTGCGACCGGCTGAGCGTGCCGGAAACGTCGATGGATTCGCGCAGGCCGCCGCTATCAACTGGCGCGAGCGCTCTGGCTGCCTTGGCAGTGATCTCGCCGGCGTTGTCCAGCGCCACGCGCCCGATTGCCCGGCGCTTCGATGGCGTGAACTGGCTGAGCGCTTCGTCCAGTTCACGACCGCCGATGAAGTCGACTTTCAGCTTCATGGCGCTGGATCTACTGGAACAAGGTTGTCATTCGGGCGCGCAGCGGTGATCTCGATTTCTTCCCTGCGCCCCGATCCTTCCTTGGTCCCGCTGATAACGTACTGGACGCCATCGCAGGTCAGTCGATCCGCCGCGGTAATTGTGCTGGTCAGGCTGTCATAGCGCACCCGAAACCGAGTGGAGACAGATGCACCTACCTGGGCAGCCCGAACCTTTTCGCCGTCGCTGACATCCTCTTTCGAGGCCCAGCGTTTGCCGAGTTCAGTCCAGCCCTGTATCGGCTCATTGTCTGAATTATAGCTGATGCCGTACCGCTGGAGGGTGATGCGCCGGTCAAGCGCGCCGGCCTGCATCAGAAAAACACTCGGCGATGAGGGCGGATCAGCGCGTCGATCGCCGCCGTGGGGATTGGCCCGGCATCATCGCCCAGCCGATAGGCGTCATACATCAACCGGACATGGATCAGGATCGCGGCCTTGATGGCTGGCGGGATATTGCTCACCGCCGGAATGGCTGGAGTTTCCCCAGCTTCCGGCACTTCCGGCGTCGTGGGATAACCAGCCAGGAAGGTGATCGACACCGGCTTGGTTTGATTGAGGTCACCGGGCCATGAAAATCCAGATTTGAACTTGATATAGGGCCCAAGAGCATCCGACAGGAGCGCGTAGTCATCGCTCGCAACCGTCGAAATCTGCCCTGCTGTGTCGCGCCATGTAACGCTGGTGATCGAAATCACAGGCGCCAGAGGCAGCCGCATGTGGCCAGAAAAGCAGTCAAAGTCCTGCCGCCAGGTCTGCTCAACCAGCGCACGGCCAAGAATGCCAGACCAGCCGTCGAGGTGATCAACTGCAGCGGCGATAAAGCCCTCAATCATGGCGTTGTGTTCGTCATGGTCGACCGACAGCTGCACCTTGGCCTCAGCCAGCGAGACTGGCGTCATGGCGGGAGCAGTGACAAGAACCGGACTATGCATTGCACTCTCCCTGGACAGAGAAGCCGGGCACGAATGCCCGGCTAATGGTTTTAGGCGACAGGCGCGTCGTAGGGATGGCCGCGAACGATCACCGCGCCAGCGGCAATCGACGTGCCCGACTGCTTGGTGATGACAGCGCGAATGTAGCGCTTGGTGCCCTTGTAGCCCTGCTTGTAGACCGAAGCCGCGGCAAGATCGGCCGGCAGCGTGCCGAGAAGGTCAGCGGCGGGAACGTCGACAAAATCGCCGCCAGTGGTTGTGTCGCTGTGCTGGAGCTTCACGTCATAGAGGCCAGCGCCTGCAATCGCGCCGGTGTTGACGATCAAAGTTGCGGAATTGAAGCCCTGGAGATCGACTGCGACACCATCAGCGGATGCAGCGACCACAGCAGGCGCCAGCGCAGCGATGGCGCCGATGCCGGAAATAAGGTCCTTCATGGGACTATCCTTTCAGTGGAAATGGCTGGGGAGAAGCAGGCGGCCAGAGCCGCCCGCTAGATGGATCAGGAAGCGGCGATCTTCAGCAGCTTGATGGCTTCGAAGTTGGTCACACCGCCACCGACGCGCTTCGTGGTGTAGAAGTGCACGAAAGGCTTGTTGGTGTACGGGTCGCGCAGAACGCGAACGCCGAAGCGATCAACAATCAGGTAGCCGCGGCTGAAGTCCCCGAATGCGATCGGGAAGTTGCCAGCGCCAACGGCCTGCATGTTGTCGTCATTGGCGACCGGCTTGCCCAGGATGGTAGCAACACCAGCAGCGGCAGTCGGGGGAGCCCAGAGGAAGTTGCCATCGGCATCCTTGAACTTCCGCACGGTGCCCATCACGGCATCGCTCATCAGCCACGATGCGTTGTTCCGGTAGCCGGATTTCAGCGCATAGTAGAGGTCGATGAGGGCATCGGCCTTGCTGACGGTGGTCGAGATGTCGGCGAAGTCAGCCGCCTTGCCCGAAGCCACATAGCCCAGCTTGCCCCACGCATAGGAGGCGTTTGCCACCGTATCGTAAGACAGAAAGCCGCGCGGCTTGTTCACGCCATTGCCAGTGACGAAAGCGGTGCCTTCCTGCTCGGCAAACTCGACCGACACTTCGTCCGCCAGCCAGGCGGCGATGTCGATACGGGCATCGTCCAGCGCCGTCTGCGTGATTGCAGGGTTGGCGTAGAGTTCGGCCGCATTGATCGAGATTTCGCGCAGCGTCGGGGTGTCCGTCTCGGTGCGGGCCTGCTCTTCGCCAACCCACCCAGCACCAGCGCCGCCCATATTCACCAGCTTCTTGTAGGTACTGGTGCCGATCGAGATCACGCGAGCCAGCGAACGCATGGTGGACACGGTGCCGAGAACGCGATCAATGCCGGCCTCAGTCTCTTCTGGGACCAGATAACCGCCGTCCGGATCGGACTGCGTGGTCATCTTGGCATTGACTTCAAGCTCGCGCATGTCGGCGTCAACGGCCCGGTCGCCCTTGCGGAACCAGGTATTGAACGCAGAGGCGTGAGCAGCCACGGCCGGGTCTGCCATATCACCGCCGGCACCACCGACCTTGAATGCGGCAATCGCGGCGTTCACGCTGTCCAGTTCCTTGGTCAGCTTGCCGAGATCGGCATTGATGCGGTCGACCTTTTCGGTCTGCACCACATCGGCCATTCCGGCCTTGATGTCATCGAGTTCCTTGGTGCGTTCGGCCTTGAACGCTTCGAAGGTCGCCTGAAGCTCAGTCAGAATCTTGGTCGCGTCGCCCGCATCTGCGCGAACGCCGACCAGCCCGCGAGCGCGGGTGTTCAGTGCTTTGGTCATGATTTATCCTTTCAGGACCGCATTGTTGCAATGAGCCGCTGGAGCGCGGCAGGGTCGAGGTCAGCGTCGTGCGTGACCGCCGGGGCAGCGTCGTGCATGGTCCCGGTTGCATCCTTGAGCATCTTGCGCCGCTCGACACGCGGCACGCCCGATTGAGCAAGGATGGCATCCAAACGCCGTTTGGCGTGGATTTCTGGGCGGGCCGATGCCGTTGCATCGTCGCCAATTGTCTTTTCCGATACGGTATCCGCGAAACCCTTCGCCACAGCATCCTTGGCCGAGAACATGGTTTCTGCGTCCATATACTTCTCGATGTCCGCCCGTTTCAGGCCGGTGCGGGACTCGTAAATGTCGATCTGGGCCCCGTCGATCTGCTCGAGCGTTTCCACCGCCGCGGCCAAATCGTTGCGGTTGCCAATCACAACTCCCCAGGCATTGTGGATCATAAGGAACGTGCCAAGACCCATGCGGATTTCGTCGCCGGCCATGGCGATATAGGAAGCCGCCGAGGCCGCTATGCCCATGACTTCGACGGTCACTTTGGCCTTGTGCTGGCGCAGCTCATTGAAGATTGCGAAGCCCTCAAACACATTGCCGCCGGGGGAGTTGATCTTGACCGTTACATCCTTTGCGCCAATCGAGCGCAGCGCTGCGCTCATGCGACGCGCAGTGAAACCGCCGCCGGACCACGGATCTTCGCCAATCATGTCGTAGATCGTGATGGTGTTGATGGCATCATCTACAGCCGCAACGGGGATATCGGCCCATCGCGCCAGCGCGTCAGAAGGGACGTCCCACTGATACGCGCTAGGCTGCTGGAACGCCTGGATCTCAGGCAGTTTGCGGAGGCTCATCGCCATCATCCTTTTCGGGTTTCTCGCCGCCGGCAGTGTTCGGCGGGTCGTAATAAACATCGCCGCCGTCGCGAGGGTTTTGATCCTCAAGCGCGCGGATTTCGTTCGGGCTCGACACGCCCCACTGGAGCGCCTTCACGTGCGCTTCCCACCGGGCCTTGATATCGCCGCGCACCAGAGCAGCGCGATTGAACCGGGCATAAACATCAACATCGTCACCGATCAGGTCACGGTTGATCGTTTCTTCCCAGATCGTAAGGTCATCCTCAGCAGAGAACGTCACAAAGCCCTGCGTCTGGGACTCAATGCCAGTTCCCCAGCTCGTGTTTTTCTCAGTGTCGCCAATCATGTGTGGCGGCACGCCGAGGAACATCGCAATATCGGTGCGGCTAAATTTGCGGCTTTCAATCCACTGCGCGTCCTGTGCAGTCATTGCCAGCGGTGCTGCGTCCATCCCTTCTTCGAGGATTAGAGCCTTGCCCTCTTTTTCTCCTCCAGCGCGGAAACTATCGAGGCTGGCGCGAAGGTTTTCCGTGCCTTCCGGCCCAAGTTTGCCGGGATGCTTCAGAACCGTGCTGACGCGCGCGCCGTTACGGAATGTCGAGGCGCCGTGATCCTCCATCGTCAGAGATAGGCCGATGGTCTCGCGGGCATAGGTGATGGCGGAGACGCCGTGCACGCCGTCCAGGGTCAGGCCGACAAGGTGGAAAACCTCATTCTGGGCCAGCTTGATTTTGCGGCCATCCTTGCGGGTATAGGTGTATTCGAGCGTCAGATCGTTGTTCTGCTTGCACTCGACGCGATCGGGGTGGAGTGGGATCAGTGACTGCACCTCACCCCGCGACCGCGCGATCAGGGCGTAGGCGTTGCCGCGCAGGATCAAGTGAGCCTGCATCATGCGCTTGAATTGTGCTGGCGTTTGCCACCCGTTCGGCCTACGGCGCATGAGTTTCCAGGATGGATGGTCGACCGCATCCTCGCGTGTGCGATCATCCACCCGGCGCTTAATATGGATTGGCATATTGGCGACGACGCCGCAGCGAACCCTTACCGCCGCATATACAGCCGCCACCCGCATTGACTTGTCGGGCGTCACAGACGCGCCGGAAGCGGTCAAAGTGCCGGTACGAAGCGCCTCTTCCAACTGCTGCGACGTGTTGATAACGACGCCGCCACCCGAATCCTGGAAAGACGCACGCGGCGATGCCGCCGGAGACGATGAGCCTCCGAGCCAGCGGTCCCAAAATGCCATTGCGTTCTCCTAAAGGACCAGCGCGCCGCGTGAGGCGTAAACAGATGGGCCGCCGGCTGCCGCCGGATTGCGAGCCATCAGCGTCACCGAGTTGAACAACGCCATTGCAGGATCGATCTTGGCGTCACCGGCCGTCTGTTTCGTTGCCCGGATCCCGGTTGCTGTCGGCTCAATCTTCAGGTTCGGCACGCACCAGTTCATCAGCGGGCCGCCGGCGTGCTTGAGCAGGCCGGACGCCAGACGCCGTTCCGCGCCCTTGATGGAGCTCATCATCCAACCACCCTGCGGCGCAGCGGCCAGCAACCCAGCTTCCTGCGTCACCCCGATTTCATCGAGAGCATCTTCCATTTCGCCCAGGCCGGAGGCATCAACTGCCACCCCGCCAAGCAAGCCCATGCTTTTGATGCGGCTGATATGCTCGATGATCGTGGCAACGTCGCCCAGAGGGTCATCCAGAATGGTCAGTTCGCCTGCTGTCTGGATGCGTTGTAGCGTCGTGACGATCTTCGGTCGGCGTTTCAGTACGCCCTTGTGGCACCAGGCATGCGACCAGGACAGCCAGCGTTTCATTTTCCGCGTGACCTTCACGCCGTCGATCTCGATATGGACTTCGATCTCCCCCGGCTCGCGACCGAGGACGTTGAGGCCGAACAAGTCATCGAGGCCACCGCCGTCGATGCCCACCACGGCAACTTCGCTGCGCTCGAGCAATCGGTCCAGCGCCTCATAATGCGAGAGCGCGGCAAGTTCCGGATCTTCCGCCGCCGTCCAGTGATCAGCGCCAGCCCAGCGGTTTGACCGCAGGTTCATGCTGATTTCGACATTGAGGTGCTTTGCCAGGAACGTCGCGAGCGTCGTCTTGTCGCCCGAAAGCTCCTTAATCATCTCCTCTTCCAGCCATTCCTGGCTGACCGACCGCCCCAAATTCGGGTTGGTCACATAGAAGTTCGCCGGATCTTCGTAGGCTTTTGCCTCGACCATCTTCTCCGGAAACTCATAGAGCACCGGCAGAAACTTGCGATTGACGATCTGGCCGTCCCGCACCTGACGGGCATAGTCCAGTTTCGCCTTGAACACGCCGGCCGGCGGATCGTCGCTCTGCGTCGAGAGCGAAATCACAAACCCCTCTGGCCGCGATACCAAGCCGCCAGTCGCTTCGCGCAACATTGCGTCCGCGCCAGCCCGCTTGCCGAACACCCAAAGCTCATCGATCAGGATGCGGCCCGACTTCTTGCCCGACACTGTGTCGGTATCGGCCGCCACGACCTTTAGGACAGCATCGTTGCCCAGATGCTTGATGGTCCGGATATGATCCTGGACCGTGAGAAACCCGCCCTCGCCCGCATTGGCGTCAAGCTCCGGATCGGCCCGCACCATGGCGGCCGCCGGCTTGTAGCTGTTCTGCGCGACCTCAATCGTCGGCGCCAGGATCAGCAATTCTTCGTTGTGGCGCCAGTTAACGATCAGCGCCGTCAGCATGATCGCCGCAGCAATGGTCGACTTGGTGTTCTTCTTGCTGATCAGCAGGAAGAACTCGGTCACCAGTTGCTTGCCGGTCTCCGCGTCATAGGCGCCGAAGATGGCCGCAACGAAATCGAATACCCACTGGTCGCTGACCTCGCCGAAAGTCGGCTGGCCTGGCAGGTCTACCACTTTCAGCGCCTTGAAAACGCCCAGGGCATACTCAGCTTCAGCCGGAAACAGCGGACGAAATGGGATCAGAGACCGCTGCGCGACGATCCGCTTCTCCCAGTCTGGGCAAGCGGTCGTCCATTCTGGCGTCATTTACCAACCACCGACAACTGAGGCGGCCCCGGACGCGGCGCAAACTTGCCGCCCGGCCCCGTCGCGGCATCGGCTGCGCTTTTCTGCGCTGCTTTTTTGCCCTTGGGTTGCTCAGCGACCGTCTCGCCCATTGTCTTGAGCGCCAGGGCAATCGTCTGGAGCGTCTTGGCGCGCACCGGCAAGCTCACCGCCTGCTTCAGCGCGACCAACCGCTCCGGGTCCGTTTCGTTCATGTGGATGATGACTTCCATCTCACCCTTGTGCAGCGTCTCGGCGCCCAGCTCATCAAGCATGCGCTCGGCAAGATTGCGGCCCCGGCCGAGCACTTCCTCGACCTTGGAAACTTCACCGATCACCGTCGGAATCGCGGGCTGGTTCGCAGCGGCCCTTTGCTGCGAACTAACAGCATGGTTCGCGCGCACCCATTCCCGCTTCTTGGCTTCCTTGCGAATCGCCGTGTCTGAAATCTGAAACCACTCGGCAATCGCCCGGATGCTCTGCTTTCCGGCCCGATATTCGGCCTCGATAGCAGGCCAGTCAGTGGCTGTTTTTTTGGCGTTCATCGTGAGGTTCGCGCCTTGGTTCGCACCCCTGATTTCCACCAGAGGAAAAAATCTCTGAGTGAGGGCGACGTGGGTGCAGGAAAAGAGGGGTTTCCAGAGTTTCGGACGCCCCCCGGGGGGGTCATGACCAGCCCTGCTCCTGCGACCGCTTCTCACCGTCGTGATAGGCCTTGCTCACTGCCTGCAGGTTGCCGATGTCCCAGAACAACTGTTCATCGCCTCGATGTGGGATCACATGATCAACCACTGGGCTGTTCGGTGCCGGGTGCTTGCCGATGAGCAGCACGCCTGTTTGCTGGCAGGTGTAGAGATCACGGGACAGCACATGCAGCCGCAGCGCCTGCCACCTTGCCGAGTGATACCAACCACGCACTGTGGCATCTGGACTGTATCGGGTATCGCGCACTGCTCGAGCCGTCTGCAGCTTGGGCGCCATCTTGGCCAGCCTGGGCTTCAATACCCTGAGCGGCGCGCGTCTGTCTGCCAATACCCTATGCCTTCTGCTTGGGGTTGGAGAGGATGGGCATTACATCGCCATGCTTTTGCACAGCTCCAGCGCCTGGGCCTCGGTAAAGCCCTCTGCGACATGGGCCAGATACGATGCACGGCGAATGCGGGCGATAGTCTTTGCGTTTTCCATCAACTCAGGGGCCATGCGGCGCAGCATATCGCTGGCGGCTTTCATGTCGTCCTTGGGCTGCATGGGCACAACGCGGGGGCCGTCGGTCATCATGCTCTCCGATGTGAATGATGCCGACGCGAGGGATCGAACCCCGGACATCCTGATTACAAGTCAGGCGCTCTACCATCTGAGCTACGAGGGCAAACGAAAAACCCGCCTCGGCTTTCGCTGGGCGGGTCTGGTCAGACTATAGTCTGAAAATGGAATAATGACTTATTGCCGTGTTCGCAGATTTCGTCAAGTAGCATTCGGATGATCGGCGCCATCTACCCGTTCGCCGGTCTTACTGTTGACCCAAGCGACAGGGTCATCGCTTGAGTGATGATAGACTGGAGACCAATCCTCATCGAACATTGTGAGGTCATAGATCACTTCATCTCCGGTGATCATCGATATTTCCTTGAGTCTGGCTAATTCCACAGACCAATGACTCTCAGCCATTTCGAACAACTCCGACCAATCCCCGGTAATGGTCCCGCTGCCGCTGATGCTGATATCCATCCCTGACTCCTAAGCCGCCATGGTCAATCGCTTGGTTTTCCCCAGCAACCCGAAGTGATGCGCCAGGGCATTGAGGGCCAGCCTGCAGTCACCCACCATATGCCAGTGCTGTTCATCCCGACAAACGATATAGTCGAGCGCGGCATAGAGGTTGGCGCCTCGATTGGTCAACACCTCCTGTTCATCCCTGATCGCCATCATGGCGGCATTATACCTGGCCTTGGCGTTCTGACACCAACGAGCATAATCCTCAGTGTTATCACCGGAACCGACGCCGCCGGACTGCTTGAGGGCGTCGGGAGCGCCGATGGCCCGTTTATACTTGTCATAGACCTCAAGGAAGCTGATTGCCGCGTCGTACTGGGCATTGCTGATCAAGGCCTTCTTGTCGGTCAGATTGAGCCTGCCAATGAATGTGGCCGCCTTCTGGTCGCGAGCATCCTTTTCGGAGAGCCCGAACATCTTCATGCGCCGCAGAATGGCCTCCATATTGGCCGGGACGGCGCCTGCCCGCGTTGCGCGACCCGATGCTGTACGCTTGACGCCGATCTTCCTTGGTCTGCCCTTTGCCATTCTATGCCCCTTTAGTGGTGTTGGATTGTTCGATATCGGCCGCATATGCAGCCCATGCGTTGAGTGTCAGCAGAGCGGCTTCTGCCCGGTCGAGCCGCACGGCAGCCGGCGGACCTTCCTTGGGCTCGACGCCATTGTCGACAAAGCCCTGCAGCCCGTTGCGATAGCGTTCGATCTCGGCGATCTGGTCGGCAATCGAGACTTTCATGCTGACGCCCTCGCCTGCTCGATTTCCTCGATGCGGAATGTCGCCTTGCCGCTGTTGCCAACCATGATGGCCTTGCCGCGCATGTTCTGGACGGCGATGAAGTCGGGATGATCCGATGCCAGAACGACCAGGCCATTTGTTGCCGGCGGTACCGGGTCGGTTTTGAGAGGCACGGTCAGTGCCGCAATCCAAGCACCCGACCTGATCCACTTCCCCAGCCCGGTGCGAAATTCCAGCTGGCTTTCTGGGGTGGCGTTGCGCTGCTCGCTGTCCTCGATGTGCCACTGGCGATATCGCTTTGCCGCGATCAGCAGTCGGGACTGCCCAGCGTGATCCAGCTCATCGAAAGCCGACTGGGCGTCTCGCCGGTTGGTGAGCTTGCGACGGGGAAACACTTCCCAGACATCATCGAGCGAAACGCTCGCTTGCCCGTTACCGGTTAGATTACTGGTTATCTTACTGGTTAGTGTCTCAGAGCTGTGAGACACGGAATCTGCTGATTTTGAGACACGGCTTTTGCCGATTTTGAGACACGGAACGGCATTTTCTTCCGTGTCCAATCCTGAGACACGGGCATCAACATGTAGTGGCTCAAAGTCCTTTTCGAACGCAAGACGATATCGGGTAGGAAGCTGTCGGCGGGTCTCAGGATCGATCTGCTGATCGCGCCGGATGATCCCTGCATGCTCGAGTTCGGTTAGGATGCGATTGACTGATGCGCGGCTGACCTCTGCCTCGCCCGCCAGATAGTCTTGGGTCGGAAAGCAGCCCTGCACCGGGTTGTGGCAGTCGGCCAGGTGCCACAGCACGATCTTGGCGATCGGCCGTAAGCCCTTCTGCTTGACTGCCCAGTTGGTGGCTTCGTGGCTCATAGACCCGCTGCCTCCAGCGTCTTGCGAGCGCCAGAACGAGCCTTGGCGATGATTGCCATGCGACGCCGCGGCTCTTCCATGTCCCACATCGGGCTGTGATGGTCTGGCTCTCGCTCAACCTCCTGCTTTGGCTGGTATGGATTCGGCGCAATGTCCCTGCCTGACACCCTGCGGTAATTGCAGATGACCCGGTAAACCGAGTTGAGGGGGATGCCAGCGCGCTTTGCGATCAGCTTTGGGTGATTTGCGGCCTCATACAGCGCGATAACGGCTTCGTTCTGGCTTGGGTAGCCCATGCATGCCTTTGGCCGTGCGAAGCGCGACCGTGGCGTGGTTGATGGCGCTGCATTCATGCTGCGGCCCTCCTGTCGGTGCGGCGAGTGTCGAGTTCGGTGAATGCCCATTGTTCGCGGGTGATCATTTCGCGCCCCACAGCATCGTTGGCGGCGTCAACCGGCCCGCTGGCCCCCAGACGTACCAGGCGTGATCTTCCGTGCCGGTTTCGCCATTGCCTGCCCACGAAATGCGGTCCAGCAAGGCGATCTTGGCCATGAAACGAGGATTGTTCTGGAACAAGTGTCGGCGGGTCTTGCCGAAGTCGAACTTGGCGGTCAGCAGCAGCGCGACCATGCCGGTGCAACGGTCCAGCGCCAGCTCGGCGAAGCGCACCGCGTCACGGTTCCCCTTGCCATATGGCGGGTTGGTGATGATCGCCGAGCGATTGGACATCACGCCCAGCAGCCCGCCGTTAAGGAAGTCGTAAATCGTATCGTGAGGCCGATCGTATGTGACGATGTCCGACGTCACTACGGCGGCGCCACGTTCGCGCAGCACATCAGCCATAAGGTGGTTTCCGGCTGCAGGCTCCCAGACGCTGATCCCCGACACCGGGAAATGCCGCAACAGCACTTCCGTCGCCCATGTCTCGGTCTGGTACAGGTCATTGGCCGCGCGGGCGTAGTTTGAGGCGACGACGGTCATACCCGCCCCGCAATCTCATCAAGCGCCTGCTGGGCCTGCCGTGAAGTACCAGCCGCTACGGCCCGGTTCTGCCGCTCTACTTCTGCCATGAGCTTTGCTGTTGTCTCTGCCCGGCGTGTTCTTGCCCGGATGCGTTCACCGCTGGCGCCTGGAGGTAATGGCTTAGGATTGGTGATGCTTTGGATGGCTCTGATGTTCATGGCTGGGCCTCGATCGATGAATAGATCGATGGCAGGCCGTGCACCTGATCGCCCTCCACATAGAGCCGGATCAGCATCGCCATCGCCTGCCGGATTTCCTCGGCAACATGCTCTGGGGTGTCGCGGCCCTCGGCGCAGTGGATCGCTGCTTTGACGACTTCGCCCGCTTCCTCTGCCACCTTGGAAATCACATAGTTTGGCTGGGGGAATTTACGCATGGCCTTGTCCGCCTCGGCCATTGCAGCGACAAAGAGCTCCATAACCGCTTCATCACCAGCGCTGCAGGTGTCAGCCTCTTCAGCACGAAGGCGCGCCGCGATGGTCCGGCAGCGCTCTGCATTGGCGACATTTGCCCAAAACGCCATATCCTCGCCATCTGTGGGGTGCTTCTCGAAATAGCTGGCAGCTTTATCAAGCCAATCGGCATCTGTGTTTGCCATCCTCAATCCCCCGGCTGGGCCAGGCTATTAAGCCCAGCCTCATAGAGCCGCATTGTCGCTTCGATATCGGCGATGTGCATGCTCAAGCCCTGCTCCACGGCCTCTGCCTGCCGCCGCACGAGGTCACGACGAGACAGCAGATCGAACCGCTCGCTCTCCAGTTCCTTGACGGCCAGGTCTACCCGGTCACGATGGGCTGCCAGGCGCTGCACCATGGGCGCGGTCTGCTTGGCAGCTTCCTGCATCACAGCTTCCATCTGCTCGATTTCAGGCTGCACGATCTTGAGGTCTGTCTTGGCTTTAGTGGTCATGGTGTTTTCTCCCTTGGTGGTGGATTAGGCGGCGCTAGACAGGCTATGGCCTGCGTTCGGTGTGCTGGATGAAAGGCTTTGGCCTGCTGGCCCTGCCCATTGATCGGCCATCGCCCGCGCCATGCCGTCGAAAAACCGAGAGCGCTCATGGCCGCGATTGGCGCCGGGAGGCATGCGCCAGACCCGGTTCCATGCCTTCCATTCGTCTGAGCCCTTGAGCGGCTCTGGCAGCGGATTTGTTGCGACCAGTTCCGGCAGGCCTCGCAGGTAAAGGCCGGTCGCCTTGTATTCGGGATGGCCGAACCAGTGCGGCTGCACGACATGGGGCTTTGGCACCCCTGCCGGCATGCGGCGGCGGGCGATGTCGTGCATCTCGGGGTTCTCGATGGCCACCCGCTCGATGGGTGCGTTCCAGCAGGAAATGAACAGATCCAGACCGTCGGCAAATTCGGCCTTCATGCTGTCCCATGTACGACCCCTCGGCAGCGACTTGGGCGGTGTCATGTCGCCGGCGCCGGACAGCCAGCGCCGGCCAGAGCGGCAAAGCCGGGTGCATGGCGGGTGCGCCACCATGAGCAAGTCCCAGCCGTCACCGAGAATGTCGCGGACATCGCCGACGATGTGATGGTTTGACCGATCCTCGGCCGGCAGCAGATCGCACGACCAAGCGTCATGGCCCAGCGCGGCAAAGGCTCGGCGCACTGTGCCGGAGAATTCGCAGGCTATGAGAACACGGAGAGGGTCATTCATTCGTCAGGCCCGGTCGGTTTGTGGTTGGGTTCGTTCGGCAGTCGCTCGTGCTTTCGAGCCCTTCGCCGTTCCCAGTAGAGCCTCAGCCTCATCGACCAGAGCGCGGCTAGACGCCGAAGTAGCGATGGCTTTGGTGATGGCGATTTCGTGGGCAAGGCGGGACTCCTGGCTTTGGATTTCGGCCGCAACAGCCATTTCGAGGCGCTTGTAGAGATCGGCCCATATGCGCTTGGGCTTGCGATAGCGGAGCGACCAGAGCACCTGCTCGGGCAGCTTGTGTTTGCGGGCCGCCCGCTGTCGTGCAGCGTCGATCGTGTCGCCGGGGCCGCGATGTTCGCGCCTCACCAGCAAGTCGGCCCAGGTTGCGGCCTCATCCACTACGGAAAGGTCAGTCATTGGCTTTTGCTCCGGGAGCAAAGACGATTTGCGCATGCGTCAATCCGATCTCGTTAGGGTCAATCCAACGAGACGAGAGCGACGACGAAAGGCGACGGATATGAACAAGCGCAGCAGCGACGGCAGTTATGAGCGGCTGATGCGCCAGGCGATTGCGACCGGACGGGCGGGAACCCACACCGGACGCGGAAACACAGCGAGCAGCGGCAACGCGCTCAGCTTTATGGAATGGGCGAATGCAATGTTGGACCGGGAGGGTTCCGACCCTATGCACTCGCCCGCGGTCGGGGGAGGATTCCGACCGATGAGAATTGATGGCGCCGGAGGCACGAGGCCCCCGGCTGTTGGTGAGCGGGTCAAAACGCTCGATCCCAGCCCGAACCCGAAGGCGCGGCCAGTCCTGCACCTTGTCATCGACAACGGCAGGCAAAGAGGCGCGCAACGCAGTACCAGCGCGGCCCCATGTCTGAAGTTGATTGATGGCGGGAAGTGCTGAGGCGAACATCATGCGTCCACCCCGGCAGGAACCTGGGCAATGATCTGCCGGAAAAGGGCAATATCCTGCTCTTGCGAACTATGCGTCACCGGCCGAAACCGACCAATCCAGAACCCCAGGCGACAGCGAGCATCTACCTCCGCCAAATGCAGGCCAAGAAGCACACCCCGCCGATCAACCGACACGATCGTGTATTCAGCATTCTTTTCCAGAGGCACGGGAAGGCCGTCGACGAGCCCGACCGACACGTCCACGCAAACGCACTTCACCCCAGGCCGGGCCCACGCGCTCATAGCGTCACCGTCATGGCAACAACCACCGCAGCGCACCCAAGGGCACACCATGCAAGAGCGCGGATCAGGGAAGTGGAGGAGGATGGGGAGAGACGGGCTTTCATGCCAACGCCATCCCCAGCTCGAATGCTGCGTAGATGTCGGCCTTCCGCTTGGGTTCTGCCTTGGCGAGACGCTGGGCAATGCGGAACGACTGCTCGGAGGTCATCATCCGGCCGCCCGTGTTCCACTTGATGCAGTCCATCAGGCTGTCAGTGCCGGCGTACTGCTCGACGGGGTATTCGATGCCGAGCTCGCGGGCCTTGAGATAGCGGGCCCAGCCATCGAGGATGACATTGCCGATCTTGACGATGGGCGCCGAGGCGGCGTTTGCCATGTCATCCTCGATGACGGCGATGTCCTGCCCGGCTTCACCGAATGCCTGGCTGTATTCGTGACGGATCACGCCCTCTGGTGGGGTGAGTTCCCAGACGGTTTCACCCTTGGGGGCATAGAGGGATTTGGTTGCGGCACTCTCTCCGCCCGTCACGTCCATATCCTCAGACGTTGCAGCTGGTGCCCGGTCGCCAGCAACCCTACTCGCCACATCGGCTCGCTCTGGTGCATCGGCCGCCGCCGATACCTCGGACATCGCATCTCCAGAGTTCGCGTCATCTGCAGCTTTCGCCACGGGATTATCTGCGACCTGACCATCATCATTGGCTGGGGATGCAGCCAGGTCGCTGCCAGCCGAAACGGGCGGCTGGGGTTCGGTTGGAGCAGTTTGCACTTTCTGCAAATTGCTCGGAGCGCCGACGTCATCGTCTTCGCCCTCAAAATAATTTTTCTCGTTCATATTCGCCAAGCCGAGCATGCCGGCATAGGCATTCGAGCTATCGGCCTTCTCGAGGATCTTCTTGACGCGCTTGCCCTCGCCGCTGTCGTCCAGGCTGTCTTGGACATGGGCTTTCATCAGAGCCTTGAGCGCCGACCAGTCGCCGCCATTGGCCGTGACCAGATCGCGGAACGAGGCGATTACCTCGGCGTCTTCAAGCTGGCGCTTGATGATGGGATAGGCTTCGTCCAGCACGTCTTTGAGGAATTTGCTGCTGAGCATCTATGCTGCCCTCTCTTGCTGGGATTGCAGGAAGTCGGGCAGCGATCTGTCGGCGCTAGAGCAATCGAAAAACCACTCGCCAGCGATGTTCGCCCGCTTCATTGTCCGGTGCATGAAGTGCTCGTCTGCCATCGTGCCAACGATCAGATGCCCGGGAGGCACAAACAGCTTGACCTTGCACTTGCTCTCTACATCTTCGATGCGCTCGCGGACGCGGCGCGAAAAACCGACCTTCATGACGTGCGGGTGGGATTCCACGCGGGCGAAATACACATGCCCCACGTGCCACGGCTCCATTGGCCCAACGTAGAAATACGGGCGCTGGGCAAGCCACTGCCGGCCGGAGACCCACTCAACAGCGCCATCCCATCCAAGTTCACTCAGCTTGCGGAGGCGACTTGCGGCGTTGCCCTTGTAGCAACCAATGATGCGGTCGCAGACGGGGAATGTTCTCTCGCTGAGACAGGTGTAAACCTCACCATTGCGCGCTTTGTGCTGATAGGCGGTTCGACCAAGGCAATACAGCCAGCGATCTTTTGCAGGAGTGATGCGCTCGGCAAAGGCAGCCGCCTCGGTGGCGAGGTCTGCGCCGCGATAATAGATAGAGGCCATGACCTACATCCCCGCCGTGATGGTGATGGAGCGCGCTCTGCCGGGCGTGAAGCTGACCCGGCCGCGTTCAACCAGCCGCTGCACCATGTCGTGCACCGGGCCCTTGGACTTGAGGCCAATGCCCTCGGCGATTTCCGAGAAGCTGGGCGAGTGCCCGTGGTCGACGATGTAGCCTTCGATGAACTTGAGGAGATCGCGCTGCGCTGCCGTCAGTCCGCATTGTGCCGGAGCTGCAGCGCGGTACTCACGATCTGCCATGATGACCTGGGCAATCAGCTCGCGATCATCTGTGATGGCGCTGAACTGATCCATAAGGATCTCGGCGCGTTCGAATATGTCTGCTGGGATTGGCCGGGCGCTCATGCTGCTGCCTCGCCTTCGACCGGCAGGAAGTCGCGGGCTGTAAGCGGAATGTCCATTGCTTGGGCAGCCGCCAGCAGCTTATTGACGCGCTTGATCGGGATTAGTCCGCCCGTACCGCCCTTGCTTAGTGGCTGTTTCCACTTGGCAACCCGAGCGGGATGCGCGCCCAGGATTTGCGCTACCTTGGCGTTGCCGCCGAACTTTGCGATGATGCTAGATGCTGGTTCCATAGTTGCCCGTTGTAGCGATAGCCGCTACACCCGTCAACACCTTTGTAGCGATCATCACTGCGGACGTTCGCGCTACACCGCGCTAAAAGACCGGCATGGCTAAGGACACTGCAAACACCACAACCGACGTCAAACCCATAAACCAATGGGTAGCAGATGCGTTGACCTTTTCAGGACTGAGCCAGTCTGATCTGGCGACGAGGCTGGCAGATCGCCAGGTCATTACCTCTAAGGATCGCTCATTCGTGAACAAGATGGTCTTGGGGAAGCGCAAGGTAAGCGCCGACGAGGCCGCTGCCATCTCGGAGATAACGGGCTACCCGCCGCTTGAAAGCAAGCGGCGGGATCCGAGGCTGGCCGAGATCATCCAGATTTACCAGTCTTTGCCTGAGAATTTTCGAGAGATGTATGCTCAGCAAGTGCGAGCTGTCGCAAATGCCGCCCGTACTCAAGAACATCCTGCAGGCCATCAGGCGACACCCGGCGCAAAAGCGCGATAAACTCATAGTCTTTAAGCACTGGCCCTGAGCCCCCTCTGGCGTTCGCGGTATGTTCCTGCGCCGGTCGGTCTTCGCGCCGCTGGCCCGGTCTGCACATCGATGTCTGATTACCCCGCAGCGCAAGTTTCGCCGCACCGTTAATAACAGTCAATCCTCTAATCGCCCGAACACAGGATTCTCCGCCTGTTGAGTAATCGGTGATTTTTGGCGCAATTTGGCTGTAGCGATTTTCCATTTTTATGTATTGCGGCTAGTAGCGATTTGCGCTACGTATTCCCCATCAACACGGCATCCCGCCGATTGGAGGAAGCACATGAACCGCCTTACACTGACCCCGACTGTCGCCCTTGCTCTTGCACTTGCTGCAATGAGTGTTCCGGCTTCTGCCGCCAGCTACGTTCCGCTCGGCCCCAAGACCTATACGCCCCAGCCTGATATCGTGACGCCGCAGGCACCCACCGTGACGCCACAGGCACCAACCGTCACCAAGTCGGGTGGCGGTTACACAGGTAGCAGCAGCGAGCCTCATATCGGCAATCCGAACCCCAGCGGTTCCGGCTGGTACAATGCCAAGTGTGACACCATTGCCGATGTCAACGCCGACTGTGTTCCGCGCTCGCTGCATCCCGGTCACGGCGGCATGCCCATCCCGGTCAAAACCACCGTTACGGCCAATCCTGATCTGGTGACGGCAAACCCCGACATCGTGACGCCACAGCCCCCGACCTGCAGCCAGCCCGGCTGGTCCCTTGGTGGCGGCTTCGGCAACTACAGCTGCTGAACTGAACTCGGGCGCATCGATCCGGTGCGTCCATCACACAACAACACCAGCCAGGCATATCGCCTTGGCAGAGGATGGGAGACGGAAGATGACGACAGCGCCCAAGCGCATATACCCCACCGAACTCACTGACGAGCTGCGCGAAGTTTTGAGCACGATGCTCTGGACCTCTGGCCAGCTTGCTTCGGCACTGCGCGCCGGCGGCGAGGAAATCCCGACCAAGGCTGAAGCCGAGCAGGTTCATGTCCTGCACTGGTTCATCGGACTTGCGCTTGAGCATGGCCCCGATTGGCGGGCCAAGGTCGGCGAGCGCCTCGCTGCCATCCGCGACGAGGCTGCAGCAAAGGCCGCTGCCTGATCTTCACCCCCGAGGGCATCCGCTGTGGTGCCCTCCTGCGAAGATCAGGAGATAGACCGATGAAACGACTGCTTGGAATTTCCGCCATTGCCTTGGCTTTGGGTTTGGCCGCCTGCTCGGATGCCGATGTGGCATCATCGAACCTTTCGAAGGCCGCCGACCAGTTCGAAATTAACCGCCGCGTCGTGTTCTACAACGGCATCACTGGCGATTATATCCTGAGCGTCGAGGGCCTTTGCTCGCTAGGCAATTTCGACACGGCGGGCCAGCTGACCGTCACCTGCAAGACCGGGCCTGCCAGCTACAAGAAGCACTTCCTGGGCCTGTCCGACAATGTGACCTACTTCGCCGAGCAGCTCGAGCCGGCCGGCGTCAGCGTCTACCACTACCGCGTGATCTTCAAGCCGCAGACCATCCTGCCAGATGTCGACTTCATGGGCGATGCCAGCGAGCTCGGCGGCGGGGCTGACGACGTTTACCAGCCCGGCCAGTAACCCTTCCCTCTCCCCTGGGCGGCGGGTTTGGCCAATAACCGGCCCGCCGATTTATTAAATGCCATGGATTTCTGAGACTGAGCTGGCCGCCCGTCGTCGTGTCGAGGACACAGCAGCCGCTGTCGCTGCCAAGATCCAGCAGGATGAAACCGGCGACATCATTGGCACGACCTTCACTGGAAACGGGAACGGCGGGAACATGTCCACCGAACTGCTGAGGCTCAAGGGGCAGCTGCAGCTTGATCTGGCTGCGCTCCATGAAGCCGGCGGGGATCAGTCATGACCCGGGGCGTTCGCAAACTCAGCAGCATGGAGCAGATGGGCTATCAGCCCGGCGCCAAGAAGGCGCGCAAGACCACTGCCGAGCTTCGGCTGGCTGCCTATGAGGCGCTGTCCGATGACGAAAAGGCAGTTCTCCGCCAGCGTCGAGCCGAAGACGATGCCGACAATCTCCAGTGGCGCAGGGATTTCGCCGAGCACGGCCCAGCCCGCGCCGGGGAAATGCTGATCGCGCGCAAGGCAGCCCGTGGCGGCGACAAGATCGCTGACTTCTACGCTCGCAAGATGGTCGAAGGCGATACCGATTTGAACCATGACAATGTGGAGGCTGCAGAATGAGCCGCACCGATACATCCGTGCTGATCGCGCAGGCGGGGCAGCAGTTCAAGGCTCGCTTGCCCGACGACCTGCACCAGAGGATCAAGGACGCAGCCAGTGCCAACAACCGATCTGCAAACGCCGAGATCGTGTCGCGGCTGGAAGCGTCATTCCAGAAGGATGCTGGGGCACTGGACGCGGGGATATCGCGCCTGATCGCGGAACACGTGGAGCAGGAAGTTAAGAGGCGGATGCTTGCCGTCGCTGCTCAAATCGGCGGTGCAGCATGAACCCCACCCTTTCCACCACCCTCTGCATTACCTGGGCGGGCGCTTTGCTGACCCTTGCTGTGTGGCTTCGATTTGATCAGTTTCCGTGGGAGCTTTGCTGCTGATGGGCAAAAAACGAGCGCACTTCACCCCGAAAGGGGCCCCCTTGAAATTCCTGTTGGCTGCATTAGCTGCCAACACAGATGACTGCATCCTCTGGCCGTTTAGCAAGAGCCAAGGCTACGGGAAGCTCTACATCGACGGGAAACTGGTGCAGGCGCACCGTGAGGTTTGCACCCGGAAGTTTGGGCCCCCTCCGACGGTCGATCATGTTGCCGCTCACTCATGTAGGAGCGGGCAGAAGGGTTGCGTCAACCATCGTCATGTCCGATGGGCGACCCAGCTTGAGAATATGCACGACAAGCTGACTGATGGGACTTTGCCTCTGGGCAGTAAGTGCTATCAGGCGAGGCTGACCGAGGCTCAAGTTGCTGATGTTCGGCGGCTAATCCGTCAGGGGGAAACGGTACCGTCCGTTGCGCGCATCTATGGCGTGTCAGACGGCGCCGTCCAGGCGGTGAAAGATCGGCGCTCATGGAGGCACGTGGCATGACCTCCGTTCTCACCACCAAACACACCTGCGACTCCAAGGGAAACTGGACTGAGGTTCCTGTTGTTCTCACTCGGTCTGGAAAAGGCTGGGTGGAGAGGTCTCCAGGGCCTTCTGCTGGCGTTGTTCGGAGGGATGCAGCATGACAACTTTTCGGTATCTGCGGCGCTTCTCGATGCGGCCCCTGATGTGGCTAATCCGGCTGGTGATCGTCGCCGGCTGTGTCGGCGCCCTGACTTGGCTGATCCCGTATACCGAGATCGCCGGCATGGTCGTGTTCGTGGGGATCTATGGCATCTGGGAAATCGGCCGGTCAATCCGGTCCATTACTCCGCTGAACGTCAACATCGCACGCGGCGAGACCTTGATCGTTGAGAGCGGCGCGTCGGTTTCGATTCCTGCTGCTGACATTGATCGGGTTATCGAGACCATCGGCAGGTATGAGGCCGAGAAGCGCAGCGGTATCGCAGCATGACCCGCGTCCTAGTCTGTGGCGGCCGCGACTATAACGACACTGCCCGCGTCTTTGCTGTGCTCGACAAGCTGCACGATTATGCCGGCATTGACGTGATCATCGAAGGCGGCGCGCGCGGAGCGGATTCCTGCGGCAAGGAATGGGGCTTTCGCCGCATGGTGGAAGTCGAGACCTATCTAGCTGATTGGGAGAACCAAGGCGCCTTTGCCGGCCCGGCCCGCAACAAGCGGATGCTGGACGAAGGGAAGCCAGATCTTGTGATCGCGTTTCCCGGCGGGCGCGGCACGGCAGACATGGTCCGGAAGGCCCGCCGCGCCGGCGTGGAAGTCGTGGAGATCGCCCATGGCTAGGCACAACTTTAGCGCCAAGGTCAAACGCCAGGCCAGAGAGCGCAGCGGCGGGCGCTGTGAGGCGATTGGTGCTGTCTATGGCCTTCGCCCCGGCCAGCGCTGCAACGCCTCTCTGGACGGCAAGCGCGTCGAGATAGACCACTATCCAATTCCAGCGACGGACGAAGGCAGCGACGTGCTCGACAATGCCGTCGCCTGCTGCGTTGCCTGCCATCGCTTCAAGACCAGCGGCTATGACGTACCAATGCAGGCCAAGGGCAAGCGCCTGGCTGATCGTCACAATGGCATGCGGAAGCCGTCGCAGTTCAAATCCGCCGGCTTTCCGAAGGCTCAGCCGCAAAGGTCAGCCAGCCGACCAATCCAGCGCAGGAGCGACATATGAGCAAACTGACGAAGGCGCAGAGGGCAAAGATCGAAGTCGAGATCAGCCAGGCCGAGCGCATGTCTGATCACTACGCACTGGAGGCCAAGGCCCTGCGCATCAAGCTCAGCCGGGACGAACACGCAGGCCGCGCAGCACTAGCTAATGGAGACGAAGGCAATGAGTAAGCCAGTAGACGTGCAGCGGAGAAGTCTGCGGCGGCTAGAAGCCTGTCTCGACACCATGCTTGCCGAAAGCGAGGCGCAATATCAACGATGGCTTACCAGCCGCGTCGATCAGATCAAGTCTCAGCCTACGCAACCGAGGAACCGAAAATGACTGATTTGAGCGCGAAGCTGGATGACGGTCAGAAAGAGCTTGTGCTGTTGTCCATAGTCAACGCCATGGGCGGCCAGACCGATGCAGGCGATGAACGCTGGAGCTGGCTGCAGTGGTTCTGCGCCGACGAGGTTGGCAGCGAGGCTGATACCTTCAACCGCTGCATTGACAAGGGCTGGCTCAAATCCAGCCACGACAGCGACACCGATCACAGCGTTGCGTGGATCACTGACGAAGGTCGCCAAGCCCTCGCCCAGAAATCCCTACGAACCACGGAAGCTGGGGAGGTGGTGGCCACGATGCACCGGCACGTGAAGCGCGGCACCGACTACGTACTGATCGGTATCGGTAAAATGCAGACGGAAGACTGGTTTTGGGTTCGCGGTAGCCGTGAATTGGTCCCCGTCGATATGGACGAAGTTGCAATTTACCGATCCGTTGATGACGGCTCGCTATGGGTTCGGCCAAAAGGTGAGTTTGAGGATGGCCGCTTTGTCGCCCTCTCAGCACTGGAGCACCAGCCATGACAGACCAAATCAGCGATGCCGAATTGATGCGTGATCTGGCGGATTGCTTGGAGGATATGACCAAGCACTACATCGAAGTTCGCAATGATCTTTGCGGGTTTGAAGCTGCCGAGGAACTTGAAGTTATCGCGGCTGGCAAGATCATCGCCGCCGCCCGCCGCGCACAGACCTCGGCGGTCAGTGTGGGGGACAACGCAGCAATGGAACTGTTCGTTGACGCTATGGCTGAGGCGGACAAGGCCATGCGGAAATTCCCCCAGCCGAACTATGTGATTTCCAAGGTGGCAGAGGAAGCGGGCGAGGTGGTCAAGGCCGCAATCCATTGCGCGGAAGGCAGGGACACCCCGCAACACGTCGCCGAGGAAATCCGGCAGACAATGGCAATGCTGATCCGGCTCTATTTGGAGGGCGATCAGGTGCACGGCCTGCCGCCAGTCTATTCGTCGCTCAAGGCCGCGCAGGAGGGGAAGTAGAGATGGGCAAATACACAGCGAACGACCTTGATCCCGGCGCGTATAAGCCCGGCTCCTTGCGCGAACCTACCCACCCCAGGAGCAACCCGGTAAGCGTTGGCGACGATCTGGTGGAGCGGTTGCGGGATTATGGCGGCTTCACCGATCCGACCGACCATGAGAACGACTGCACCGAAGCCGCCCGCCGCCTTGAGGAACTTGAAGCCCAGCTAAAGGCTGCGCGTGAGGCGCTAGAGCCGTTTGCTGAATACATGAAAGACGGCGGCGATCTGGACAATAAGGGCAATCCATTGCCCGATAGTGATGGCGTCGGCTGGGTTTATCTCACTCAGGGCGACTTTCGACGCGCTCGCGCAGCCATGCCCAAGCCCCCGGAGGTAGACGGCCAAAAGCCGTCATGACGCCATGACCAGACGTCCCGCCACGATACCGTCCGGCAGCTGGCCGCCACGCATGAACGCCGATATGGCGGCTGGGTATTGCGGGGAAAAGCACGTCGAGGATTTCCTAGAGCGCGTCGGCATTCAGTATCCCGAGCCAAAATGGGTCGAAAGCCAGCGCCGCCGGTTCTGGTCACGTCTTGACCTTGACCGAGCCATCGGCATTACTGACCGACCCACGGGTATGGGAGATCGGTTCGTTGCCGCGATCAGGGAAAAGCGGAGTGGTTGAGCTCCCGCGCTACGTCCATCGCGTTACCAAGTCGCGCAAGGGGCGGGAACCGATTGTCTACACCTTCTACACACGCCACAGGAACACGCCAGAGGCGTGGCCATCCATTGCCTTGCCCGAGCCACTGTCACCAGAGTTTGGCCCGTCTGTGGCCATCTGTGCGGCTCTGGAGCGCAATGGGGATGCGTTCCACCTTCACGGCACCCAACTACCCCGCCACAGCAGCAAGGAATTTTGGCCAGAGGCGCACAAGATCGCCAAGGCCAAGGTACGGCGCGATCATCATGGGGCCAAGGATTTCACCGCTCTGATTGAGGCGTTCCAGGATTCGCCAGTATGGGCCGGTTTGTCCAAGTCGACGCAGAAGGGATACCGGCAAGCGGCTGGCCACATCCTCGACGCCTGGGCGTTCGACATGCCGGATGACGTCACCACAGTCGATGCGCAACAGACTATAGACGGCCTGGCCGAGACGCACTCAACAGCCAACGGGTTCCGCGCCTTTGCCTCTCGCCTCTATGCCTGGGGAATCCCTCGCGGCTACGCCACCAGCAACCCGTTCGCCGCGAGTGAGAAGATCCCCGGCGGCGAGCCGTGGCAGCCTTGGCCGGATTGGGCATTTGTGACGCTGGTGGAACACGCGCCCTTCAACATGCTGCTGCCGGCGATATCTGCACTGTTCACCGGCCAGCGCCAGACGGACGTGCTGCGCATGCTGCGGCCAAAGTCCACCGACAAGGTGATGGAGGTCCGGGCACAGAAGACCAAGAACACTGTCTGGATACCGATCCACAGCGCCTATCGGACATGGATCGAAAAGGGGAAGGCCGACGCCGTACACATGCACCTTGGCGTTCGCGGGGCCCCATACAAGACCGCCGATGGATTCCGGGCGGAATGGCAACGCATGATGGACACAAAGCCGTTCAAGCGATTCCGCAAAGAACGGATCGTATTCCACGGGTTGCGCAAGAACGCAGTGATAAATCTATTGGAGGTTGGGTGCACCGAGGCCCAGGTCGGCGCCATCGTCAACATGAGCGAACAAATGGTTCGTCATTACGGCATGGAAGTGAGCAGCAGGGCTCTTGCGCGTGACGGAATGCAGCTTTTGGAAAGCCGCTGGGCAGAGGTTCAGCCCGCCGCATTGGAACGGGAACAGAACACGAATTGGAAACCAGCAGTCAGAATTGGAAACCGCTGGCAGCGCAGCGAGCGGGAGGAATAGGGCTAAGCGCCTGATTTCATAAGAGGACTTTGGTGGGCGAGCACGGATTCGAACCGTGGACCCGACGATTAAGAGTCGTCTGCTCTACCAGCTGAGCTACTCGCCCCCTACTGGAGCTTCCAAAGTAGGCGCTCTCTAGCAAAGGGATTTCGCGCTGTCTAGCGCCTGTCGTAACTTTCGTGAGCAAGGATGTCTGTGCGGTGTCTCGCGGAGCTGGTCCTGGCGGTCTATGGCGGCGTCGCCTGCCTGGAGTGGCCGCATCCTGACGGGCGTTCTATCCGTCAGGATGGTTTCAGCATAGAGCGGCCCGTTTATGCGGTAGTCAGTGCCGACGCGGTATCAGGAATGACATTCGCGTTGGGCTTTGTACTCAACAAAATCCAGCACATTGTTGGCTGGGCTTGCCGTCGGGAGCGTCAGATCATCGATCAGACTGATGGTCCTTTGCACGATATAGACCAGTTGACGCGAGCGGCTGTCAGGCCCCTGCAGGATTGCAGCGGCTTGTTGCAGATGGTCTCGCGCGAGATGATAGGTAGTTAACATGACACGAGCTCCTTGATACTCCGTTGGTAGTGCGTCAGTTAAATGACGCGGTTCTTATACTGGCACTGCATACCTTCAAGAGGATTACCCTGCTTCTGACAATTTTAGTAAAATGGAATCCAACCAAGACGTCGCACAGAACAAAGCCGCCAGTTGCTTCGATTGCGGTGAAAAAATGTGCAGAATATGTATAACTACGAAGATGAATACGCGCTGTTGAGCCCCACCATCATTCCCGCCTCGGCACTAAGTTTCTGGCATGCCGTGTTTTTATCCAGAATGACGGCCTATAGTTCCATACTGGGAATAATTCCGCTTTTTCGCCACAATTCAGGGCGCCGGCTTCAACGTTTGTGTAACTATCCGCTTGCCCGCTTGTCCAAATCGCCAAGAGCCCGCCCTTGACCCGTCCCAGCCTGGCCCCTATCGCCGCAGCCCTGTCTGACACCGTGCCCTTTGTCGGCCCTGAAGCTCTGGAGCGCCGGCTGGGTCAAACCTTTCTGGCGCGGTTGGGGGCCAATGAGAACCCGTTTGGCGCCGCGCCGACGGCGCTGGCTGCAATGGCGGAAGCATTGTCGGCAGGCTGGAAATATGGGGACCCGGAAAATCACGATCTGCGGCTGGCTCTGGCCCGCCATCATGCCATACCCAGCGATGCAATCGTCATCGGCGAGGGGATCGACGGATTGCTGGGACTGGCCGTCCGCCTCTATGCCGCACCCGGCGCCATTATTGTCAGTTCGCTGGGCGCCTATCCGACGCTGAACTATCACGCTGCCGGCTTCGGCGCTGAAGTGGTGAGCGTGCCCTATCGTGAATATGCCGAAAACCTGATGGCGCTGGCCACGACGGCCCGACGCGAGCGCGCGTCAATCGTCTATCTGGCCAATCCCGACAATCCGATGGGCAGTTGGCACTCCGCCCAGGCCGTTACCCAGTTCATCGATGCAGTTCCCCCGTCCACGCTCATCTTGCTCGACGAAGCCTACGGCGAATTTGCGCCGCCCGGCACCCTGCCCCCGCTGGACACCGACCGGCCCAATCTGTTGCGGCTGCGTACCTTCTCCAAAGCTTATGGCATGGCGGGTCTGCGGTGCGGCTATGCCATCGGTGAGCGCCAGACGATTGCCGCCTTCGAGCGCGTCCGCAATCATTTCGGCGTCAACGCCGTCGCCCAAGCTGGTGCTATCGCCGCCATCGCGGCGCCAGAGCACCTGGACCAGGTTGTGCAGCTCACCGCAGCGTCGCGCGCCCGCATTGCCCAGATCGCCACGGATAATGGACTGACACCCCTGCCCTCGGCCACCAATTTTGTCACCATTGATTGCGGCGGCGACGCCAGCCATGCGAGCGGCATTCTCACCGCACTGGCGGCCCGCCGCATCTTCATTCGCAAGCCAATGGCCAGTGGGCTCGACCACTGCATCCGCATCAGCGTCGGCACCCCCGCCGATCTGGATATGCTGGCCCGCGAACTACCCCAAGCCATAGCCGCGCTAGGGTAACTGTCGGACAAGTACGTCGTCGGCAGGGCAATGTGCTGCCCCGCCGCGAAACTGTCTGGACTAACCGGCCATGGCGCCCTGCGCCGAGGCGCCCCGCTCGATCAGCAGGCGGTTATAGGCATTGAGATAGGCCCGGGCCGAGGCCACCAGCGTATCAGGCTCTGCCGCATTGCCTGACGCGATGCGGCCATTCAGTTCCAGCCGCACATGGGCACTGGCCTGGGCATCGGTGCCCCCGGTCACGCCATCGACAGCGTAGAGCACCAGATGGGGCTCCTGGCCCACAGCCGCCTTGATGGCGTTGAAGATGGCATCGACCGAGCCGGTGCCCTCATAGGTGACGCTCGATTCCTCGCCGTCAATACTCAACCGCATGTTGCACTTGTGGGTACCACCGGTCTTTGACACGACTTCCATGTCCACCAGCCTGATCCGATCGCCGACCGAGCCGACCTCGTCATCGACCAGCGCCACGATGTCAGCGTCATAGACATGCTTCTTGCGGTCAGCCAGATCCTTGAAGCGCTGAAAAGCCTCCTGAAAGGCATTGTCGCCCAGCTCGTAGCCCAACTCACGCAGCTTGTCCTTGAACGCAGCACGGCCGGAATGCTTGCCCATCACCAGGGTGGTTTCCTTGATCCCGACACTGGCCGGGGTCATGATCTCATAGGTCTCCGCGTTCTTGAGCATGCCGTCCTGATGGATGCCGCTCTCATGAGCAAAGGCGTTCTTGCCGACAATGGCCTTGTTGTACTGCACCGGGAAATTGGCCGCCGCCGAGACGATTCGGCTGGCGCGGGCCAGATGGGTGGTCTCGATTTCGGTGTGATAGGGCAAAGTGTCACCCCGGGTGCGCAGCGCCATCACCACCTCTTCAAGCGCCGCATTGCCGGCCCGCTCGCCCAGGCCATTGACCGTGCATTCGATCTGCCGCGCCCCGCCGGCCACCCCGGCCAGCGAATTGGCCACGGCCAGACCCAGATCATTGTGGCAGTGCACCGAAAAAATCGCCTTGTCGGCATTGGGCACGCTTTCGATGATGGTCTTGAACATCGCAAAATGCTCGTCCGGCACCGCATAGCCGACCGTATCGGGCAGGTTAATGGTGGTCGCACCGGCCTTGATCGCGGCATCAACGCAGCGCTTGAGGAACTCCATCGGCGTGCGCGTCGCGTCCATCGCCGACCATTCAACGTCGTCGATCAGATTGCGGGCATGTGCCACCGTCCGGGAGATGATCTCGATCACCTCGTCCTCGGTCTTTTTCATCTGGTGCGCCAGATGGATCGGCGAGGTGGAGACAAAAGTATGAATGCGCCCCTTCTGGGCATAGCGCACCGCTTCACCGGCCCGGTCAATATCGGCAGTAATGGCCCGGGCGAGGCCGGCGACAGTGGCGCGCTTGACCTGCTTGGCCACCGCGACCACGGCTTCAAAATCACCATTGGAGGCAATAGGGAAACCGGCCTCGATGATGTCGACGCCCATCTCGTCGAGCGCTTCGGCGACCTGCAGCTTTTCTTCCAGCGTCATGGTGGCGCCGGGCGATTGTTCGCCGTCGCGCAACGTCGTGTCGAAAATGAAAACGCGGTCGGTATTGGTGTCGGTGGTGGTGGTCATGGTGTCGTCCCTATCAGTCGGCCCAGAGCAATGCTCTGATAGGCCGGACATTTACTGTGCGGCTGGTGGCGTAATCCCCTGACGACCCGCTCGGTAATCCGAGCAGCCGGTAATCAGGGGCTGATAAGAAGGAGCAGGAGGGCGGCGAGCGGCAGCAGCAAGCTGGCAGCAATAATCAGGCGGGCCCGCAGGGCATCGCGCTGGCTGATTGCAATGGCTTGAGCGCGAGTGCGCGGCATGGATCAATTCCTGATGTCTTCTCAACATGCGCGAAACCTGTCGAAGGCGCAAGCCCAACCGCCCCCTAAGGTGTGCTTTTTGCTAAACCCGCTCAATCGCCCAGATCCAGTTTGCCCTCGCCCACCACGATCGCCTGCCCGCCAATACCGCCATGCACCAGCTTCCCCTGCTCCTTGCGGAACTGGATGAGGATACGGCAGGGCCGGCCCATTTCATGCCCCTGTCGCAGCACCAGATCGGTCTGCCCACTCGCTTCCGCGTGTTCCGCCAACAGGCCGATCAGCGCCGCTGCCGCTGATCCTGTCCCAGGGTCCTCCCCCAGACCCATGCCAAACATCCGGGCGGCGAGGTCAATATCGTGTTCCTCGGGCGTCTGCGTGAAGACATAGGCCGAGTGATGCTCATGGCTGAACACCTGATGCCAAACCACTGGATTGAGGGTGATGCGCTTGAGCACGCTGGCATCGCGTACCGGCACCAGGTGGAACGACACCCCGGCAGTGAACACCGCCGGCCGGTAGTCGCCAAAACCAATGTCGGCGGCATCAATGCCCAGTGCCTGCGCCAGCCCCGCCGTGTCGATAAGTGGCGCCACCCGTGACGGCAGGCGCGGTAGCGCAAAACGCGCCTCGCCCGTACGTTTGTCGAGCTTTTCAACCAGCGCCGTCACTAGGCCGATCTTCTCATCAATGCGGACGGCGGTCACATCCTTGGTCAACCCCAGCACCACCGCCGCGCCAATGGTCGGATGGCCGGCAAAGGGCAGTTCCTCATAGGGCGTGAAGATGCGGATGGCTGCCGTGCTGCGCTCGCCACGCGGCTTGAGCACAAACACCGTCTCGCTGAGATTGAACTCGCAGGCAATCGCCTGCATCTCACCATCGAGCAGGCGATCCGCATTGGTCACCACGGCAAGCTGGTTGCCCTTGAGCCGCTCTCGCGTGAAGACGTCCAGCAGCAGATAATTGAGCTTCATCGCGTCCCCTACTCCGCCGGCAGGGCATAGACGGCGCGGTCGAACCCAAGATGGTCGCACAGCGCGGCAACCGCCACGCCGTGGTCACTCCGCCCAGGCAGGCCCGAAATGGTCAGGCACCCGACAATGCCCGCACCCTTGACCCGGATCGGAAACCCGCCCCCGGCAATGACATAGTCAGCCGGGTCGGCACCGGACTGCGGCGAGAATGGCGCCTCGCCCCGCTCCAGCACCATGCGGTAGCTGGCCCGCTGAAAGCGGCGCACCGTATTGATCTTGCGACGTACCCATTCGGCATTGTCGGCGCTCGTGCCGGGCGTGGCGGCAAAGAACATCTGCCGGTCCCAGCTGCGGACATCCACCACCAGCGACAGCCCTTCGGCCAGTGCCCGGTCGCGGATGGCGCTTCCCAGTTTGAAAGCGACGGCCTCGTCGAATTCGGCAAGCACTAGGTCCTGCTCCTGCTGCTTGACGAGGGCAATATCTTCGGCGGCGGCCATGTCAGGTGTCCTTGTGGGTATGGCGGGTCCAGGCATCGTAGAGTGGCTGGCGATCCGTGGCGCCCTTGGCAAAATTGGTTTGCGCCGGGTCGATGTCTACCCAGGCCGCCTTGCTGTCGGTCCAGATATTGCCCACCGGCGCTGCCCAGTCCATGTCGTCGAGCGTTCCGGCCCGCGCCACCTTGATGCCGGGTGCCGGCGGCTCGTTCCAGATCCAGCCATGGCAATGGGCGCAGAAGTTCATGACAATGACATTGCCGCTGTCAGCCGTGCGACGATACTGCGCCAGTTGCCCGGACAGCAGCTCGAAATCCTCGTCTCGCACGATCATGGACATCGACCACGCCGCGCCCGAATAGCGCTGGCAGTCCTTGCAGTGGCAATTGTAGACCGATAGCGGGCTGGCCTTGAGCCGGTATCGCACCGCGCCACACTGGCAGCCGCCTTCGACTGGAAATTCTGGCAGATTCACCGCACCCTCCGCGACTCGGACCCGGCATCACGTCTAGACGAAGTTCGAACAGCGCAAAAGTGCGACCTGCCACGACTTCGTCCGTCGACAGGCTTGCGATGCGGGCAGCAACAGCAGAACTTTAGCGACACTCAGGTCGGGTTGGCCGGCTCGCTGACCCCATGGCGGATACGCTCCAGGCGCTTCTCCTTGTTGAGCCATTCCTGGGCGTCGGCCGACTGGAACATCTCCAGATCCTCCTCATGCGCACTGACCGGCGTCATGGCGACATCCGTATAGGCGAGCTTGTTGGGGTCTTTCTCCACCCGGCGGTAGATCATGCCGAACCGCAGATAAAGCCGAGCCCAGGCCATCAGCTTGAGCGCCGTCTCGCTCCAATAGCGTGGATAGAACAGCAGCGGATGCTCCAGCCCCAGTTCGGGTCGTCGCGCGTGGCGGAACTTGAGCCGCACGCCGCCGCCCTCGAGCGGATGCACGCCCTCGATCTGCACCGAGCCGACGAACCAGGTGACCAGGAACAGGATGTTGGATGCGGCAATGCCACTGGCAATTGCCCGCCGCATGATCGTCTCGACGTGTTCGCGTGTGTAGTAGCGCTCCCAGGCATGGGCATAGATGCCCTCCCACTGCGCCCGGCTCATTATGGGATGGGCCGTCGTCATGTGATTGAGATCGTATTTGTTGAGGTCGGGGTCCATGTCCACCCCGGCACGATGCAGCTTCTGATGATCCTCCGAGCCCGGCAGCGGCGTGAGGAAGAAAAATTCCAGGATATCGACCGGCAATTCGCGCTTGATCACGTCGATGTCGTGCATGATCCGCTCGGGTGTGTCGCCGGAAAAACCCAGGATATAGCCCGCATAGGTGATAACATGATGCGCCTTCCAGGCCAGCAGCATGGTGCGGTATTCGGTGATCTTGTTCTGCTTCTTCTTGGCGCCCATCAGGTTGGCCGGGTTGACGTTCTCGAGGCCGATGAAGACCCGTTTGACCCCCGCCCGCGCGCATTTCTCAACGAAGTGCTCGATCTTGTGGCAGAGCGTATCGACCTGGATGATGAAGTTGAAGTGGAGCTTCTCCACCTCCCGCATGTGGATCAGCCGATCCATGATCGGCTCCCAGTCCTTGTTGCGGGCAAAATTGTCGTCAGTGATGAAGAAGCGATAGACGCCCTGTGCCAGGTTGGCCCGCACGATTTTCTCGATATCATCGGGCGACCGCCGCCGCGACTTGCGCCCCTGCACATTGATGATGGTGCAGAACGAGCATTGGTAGGGACAGCCCCTGCCCGCATCAAAGCTGGTGAGATTGTATGCAGTCTTGCCGACATGGCCGGCGGGCATGAATGGTACCGGCGTATCTTCGATGCCCGGCAGGTCGTTCATGAAATTGTAGAGCGGCTTGAGCGCCCCGTTGTTGGCGTCGCGCAGCACGTCCTGCAGCCGCCCCTCGGCCTCTCCGGCAAACAGCGATATCCCCATCGCCTGTGCTTCCCTGAACCGCGCATCCTCGCCATTGAGCATGGAGATGACGCCGGAAACGTGAAAGCCGCCGATACCGACCTGGATGCCGCGCGCCCGCAGTGGCCGCGCAATGTCGAGGGCGCGCGGGAACTGGTTGGATTGTACCCCGACCAGCATCACCATGCCGATATTGGCCGCCTCGATATCTCGGGCGATCCGGTCGATATGCACCTCGGTATTGGTCTCGTCCATGGCGTGGACGTCGATCTCGGTATCGGGCCCCAGCGCCTGCCGGTCGATACAGTCCTGCGCCAGCCCATAGACGGCCGCCAGCGAATTGGAAGGGATGGGGGACTTCCACCACTGGATCACATAGCCGTCGTCGTCGTAGTGCGAGGGCTTGATCAGGTAGAGACAAAATCTGCGCGTGGTCGCCGCCATGAATCACCTACCGGTTGATAAGTCCGACAAGAAGACGCTACGCTAGACTAGCCTCGTTACTTGGATAAGGAAAGATGCCGCTCTCGCAGCAGGTCTATTCGGCAAATATTCGTCCGGCAAAGAACGCTTCTGCCAAGGCGACTGCATAGGGCACGCAACCGGCGGCTTCAGCGTCTGCCCGCGAGCGCACGATGACCACGTCAGCCAGTTCCCGGTGTTGCTGGAGAGCCAGATTGGCGCGAATGCGGTTCACCAGCTTATGCGCCGGTTCAGCAAAGTGCAGCACCTGGCCGACCGAAATCACTGAGTGGTCGAGTATCGCCACCGTCATCCCGACCCGCGCCTCGGCGACCGACAGACCGGTTTCCTCCACCAGTTCAAGCGCGACGCAGCGTAAGTAATCAACCCGCCCATCGGGCATCACGTCGCGCGGCTCCAGCGAGCCACCGGGCGGGTAGACGCGCCCGGCATTGGCCGTGTGGTTACCCATCACGCCATAGATCAGTGCCCCGTCCTGACTAACGATCAACGCCCAGCCAAACGCATGCCGCACGCCAATCTCGGGAAACCCGCGACTGCGCCAGGCCAGCAGTGCCGAATAGGCGTCTTCGCGCGCCTCCGCCCGCAACACGCCGTCGCCAGCGACCAGCGGTTCACCGCCCACCGCAGACAGCCCCAATATGCGGCCATCCCACAGGTGCGGATTGACTGCCACCGCTGCCGCCCAGTGGTCGGCCACAGCCGCGCGCAGCTCAGGCGGCAACGGCCAGGCGCCCGGCACCATGCGGATCACGATATCGGTAACAGGAACAATCTGCATAATAAGAAACGGGGGCCGCAGCCCCCGTCCTCAGTTCTAGTTCTTGGCCTTGTCGACCAGCGCGCCGGCCTTGATCCAGGGCATCATGTCGCGCAGCTTGGCGCCGACTTCCTCGATCTGGTGCTCGTCGGCTAGGCGACGGGTTGCCTTGAAGCGGGCGCCGCCCGACTTGATTTCCTGCATCCACTCAGAGGTGAACTTGCCGGTCTGGATGTCGGTCAGCACGCGCTTCATCTCGGCCTTGGTTTCCGAGGTGATGATACGTGGACCCGAGACATATTCGCCCCACTCAGCCGTGTTGGAAATCGAGTAGTTCATGTTGGCGATGCCGCCCTGGTAGATCAGGTCAACAATCAGCTTCACTTCGTGCAGGCACTCGAAATACGCCATTTCGGGCGCATAGCCGGCTTCCACCAGCGTTTCGAAGCCAGCGCGGATCAGTTCGACCACGCCCCCGCACAGCACCGCCTGTTCGCCGAACAGATCGGTTTCGCATTCTTCGCGGAAATTGGTTTCGATGATGCCCGAACGGCCGCCGCCAACGCCCGACGCATAGGCCAGCGCGATGTCATGGGCATTGCCCGAAGCGTCCTGATGCACGGCGATCAGGCAGGGCACGCCGCCGCCTTTCTGATATTCGCCACGCACAGTGTGGCCAGGGCCCTTGGGCGCGATCATGATGACGTCGACGCTTGCCTTGGGCTCGATCAGGTTGAAGTGCACGTTCAGGCCATGCGCGAACGCCAGCGCGGCGCCATCACGGATGTTCGGCTCGATGTGCTCCTTGTAGATGTCGGCCTGCAGCTCGTCAGGCACCAGCATCATGATGACATCGGCCCACTTGGAGGCATCGGCAACGCTCATCACCTTGAGGCCTTCGCCCTCGGCCTTCTTGGCCGACGGGGAGCCTGGACGCAGGGCCACGACCACATCGGTGATGCCCGAGTCGCGCAGGTTCAGCACATGGGCATGGCCCTGGCTGCCATAGCCGACAATGGCGACCTTGCGGGATTTGATGATATTGAGATCGGCATCACGATCGTAATAAACGCGCATGGGGGTGCTCCCTTGAAAAGCGGTGTTATGCGTTATGGGCTTTCGTCCCGTACAGGACGAAAAACTGGTCGGTGGCGGATTTTACATCCGCCTCGATATTGGCTTCGACATTGGCCTGGGTCAGCGCTTTGTCACCGAGCAGCAGGCGGATCTGCACGTCGCGAACGACGAGACCAAAAAACGTGCGATAAGCATCTTCGCTGCTGGTAAACCGCAGCAGCCGCGCGTCGCGCCCGGCCTCAAGGATCGGCTTGAGCCGGCGGCGAATGGCCAGGGGGCCGTTCTCCAGCACGATATTGCCCAGCCGGTCCTTCTCCTGCGCCGCATGGGTTACGGCAGTGCGATTCAGGGTAATGGAGACTTCCCCGGTGATCACCGTCAACAGATCACGGGCAAACTGCTCAATGCTGGCGCGCAGCGTCTTGGCATTCAGCCCGGTGCGATCGACCTGTGGCATGCGCACCTTGGCGGCCTGCCACTGCACTGTTGCGGTCAGCAGACCGTCACGGTCGCCAAACCACTTGTACAGCGTCTCCTTGCTGCACGAGGCGCGGCGCGCCACAGCGGTCATGGTCAGCCCATCGCCGTTTTCCACGAGAAGATCCAGCGCCGCCGTCAGCACAGCCTGCTGGCGGGGGGTGAACGTCTCTTCGTTGACCTTGATGGTCACGGCCACAGTGCAAGTCCTCGCAATCATGCCGAACGGTTTCGGCCAATTTCGTTCGTAGGCGTACCGTACGGTACGGTTCGACGCAAGGGAAATATTGGATTGATCTGGGGGAATTCACTGCTCGTCGGGCATCACATAGTTATCCCGCGTCGGCGTAGTGCCAACGATGCTGGTTCCCCCAATATTCACTCAGCTTTCTGTTCATCGGCACTTGCCGATGAACGCGTTAGTGTCCATCTTGGGCGAGCCATCCTCCCGGCCCCAAGCAATAGAGCCCTTTCATGTCAGCACTTTTCTCCCCCGCCACACTGCGCGGCCTTACTCTGCGCAACCGCACCGTCGTGGCGCCGATGTGCCAATACTCAGCCAGGGACGGCCTGGCAAATGACTGGCATCTGGTGCATCTGGGTCGCTTTGCCTTGGGTGGCTTTGGCCTGGTGATTTTTGAAGCCACGGGCGTTACCGCCGAGGGACGTATTTCCTACGGCGATCTGGGCCTGTGGAATGACGAGCAGATCGCTCCGCTGACCCGCATTGTCGACTTCCTGCACAGTCAGGGCGCTGCTGCCGGCATCCAGCTGGCCCATGCCGGTCGCAAGGCTTCCACACCGGTCTCCTGGAATGACACCGCCCGGATGTCTGAAGCCGAAAAGGCCGCTGTGGGCTATCAGCATTGGACCCCGGTGGCGCCCAGCGCCATCGCCCACGCGGCCGAAGATCCCGATTATCAGACGCCGACGGCGCTGGACGCCGCTGGCATCAGCAACCTCATCGACGCTTTCGTCGCGGCTGCGCGACGTGCCGACCAGGCCGGTTTCGATACAGTGGAAATCCACGCGGCGCATGGTTATCTGCTCAACCAGTTCCTTTCCCCGCTGGCCAACCAGCGCACCGATCAATATGGCGGCAGCCGTGAAAACCGCATGCGCCTGGTGCTGGAAATCACTGCCGCCGTCCGCGCCGTCTGGCCTGCCGAGAAGCCCTTGCTGGTTCGGCTCTCGGTTAGCGACTGGCATCCTGATGGCTGGCAGGTCGAGGACAGCGTCGCGCTTGCCCGCGAACTCAAGGCGCTGGGCGTCGATGCCATCGATTGTTCCAGTGGCGGCTTTGACGGCGCGGCGGTCAAGGCTGCTGCCAACTACCAGGTGCCCTTTGCCCAGGCAGTGCGCGATGGTGCCGACATTCCCACTATCGCCGTTGGCTTGCTCGGCGACATCCAGGGTGCCGAAACCATCCTGACCAGCGGCCAGGCCGATTTCATTGCCCTGGCCCGGGGCGCACTGGACGACCCCAACTGGGCGCTGCACGCCAATCATGAACTGGGCGCCAGCGACTACACACTCTGGCCCAAGCAGGCCAACCGTGTCAGCAGCCGCGACCGTTCGCTCGGTTTGCGGTCATTTGCCACCAGTTGAGCGCGGCGCAGGCGTCCCATCAATCATCTGCTGGGGCGCCAACTGTTGCACGAAAACCCTGAAAGCGTCTGATCGACAACGCAATCTCGCCGCTTTGCCTGCCCATCTTGTCGGCGGCTCAGTCAATCACCAGTTGAGCAGGCATACAGGGAGAACGCTCTATGGATACCAAGGCCGCAATCATCGCCCTGCTGAGCGTCTGGGGCGTCGGTACCTGCGTCGCCCTGCCCGTTGCCGCCCAGGATGCGACAGAGTCCGCGGACGAGCAGCCAGACCGCGGCAATCCCCTGCTCAACAAGGTCTGGGTGCGTTCGGATGCCGATGGAGACCGGCCCGGCCCGATGCAGATCTTTCTCGCTGACGGTACACTGGTGAGCGACAGTTGCTGGGAAACCTACCGCCTCTCCAAATGGCAGCAGGTGTCAGACAGTGCCATCAGTTGGGACGAGGACGGCATGACCATCAATGCCGATATTGCCAGCCTGACCGAGACAGAACTGGTGCTGCATCTGAAGCTGGGCAGCGAAGTGCAACAACACTATTTCACCACGGCCAGTGTTCCCGACGTCTGCCCCGACATGGAGAAGTAGCCAACGCGGCTACAGCACCACCTGCGTGCCGATTTCCACCACCCGACCGGTGGGAATATGGAAATACTCGGTGGCGTCGCTGGCATTGCGGGCCAGCCGGGTAAACATTCGATCCTGCCAGTAGCGTAGCGGATTTCCCGGTTTGGGGCCGGGCTTCAGGGAGCGGCGTGACAGGAAGAACGAGGTCGACATGATGTCGAACTTCCAACCCAGCTTGCGGCCCAGCGCCAGTGCCTTGGGAATGTTGGGCGTTTCCATATACCCAAACGTCACCACCATCCGGCTGAACAGCTCATTATAGGCGTCGATGGTCACCTTTTCGTCGTCCGCCACGCGCGGCGATGCCGAGGTGCGCACCGTCAGAATGACGTTCTGCTCATGCAGCACCTTGTAGTGCTTGAGGCTATGCAGCAGCGCCGTTGGCGCGCCTTCGATATCGCTGGTCAGGAACACTGCCGTACCGGGCACCAGTGTCGGCTTCTTTTTGGCAAGGTTCTCGACCAGAAACTCCAGCGGCACCTCGTCGCGCCGGGTCTTGTCGGCGAGCCGGCGCCTGCCTGCCATCCAGGTCCACATCACCAGCCCAACCATGGCCGCAACAACCGCCGGCACCCAGCCCCCCTGAAACAGTTTGGATGCATTGGCTATGAAAAACGACCCATCAACAATGGTAAATATCACGCCAAAGGCAATCACCGCAGCCGGGTGCCACTTCCAGTTGCGCCACATCACCACCACCAGCAGCGCCAAGGTCACCATCATCACGCCCGACACCGCAATGCCATAGGCATTCGAGAGTGCCTCGGAACTGCCAAACGCCACCACCAGAATCAGCACCCCAATCATCAGCATGGTGTTGATTTGGGGCATGTAGACTTGGCCGCTCTGCGTCTCTGAGGTGTGGAGCACCTGCATGCGCGGCAGCATGTTCAGTGCAATGGCCTGCTGCGCCAGACTGAAGGTGCCCGAAATCACCGCCTGGCTGGCAATTATGGTGGCCATGGTCGCCAGACCAACGAAGGGCAGTAGAGCCCACTCCGGTTGCATTTCAAATATCGGGCTTTCTACATTGTGCACGCCCACTTGCAGGACGAATGCACCCTGCCCGAAATAGTTCAGCAGCAGGCATGGGAACACCAGGCCGAACCAGGCAAGGACGATCGGCTTGCGGCCAAAATGCCCGAGATCGACATACAGCGCCTCGGCGCCGGTGACAGCCAGAAAAATGGCGCCAAACACCACAAAGGCAATGGCGTAGTGGGTGTAGATGAATTCCAGTCCCAGCAGCGGATTGATCGCCCACAGCACCGCGGGGTACTCGATGATGTGCACCACACCCGAGAAGCCGAGGACGAGAAACCAGACTGCGGTGATTGGGCCGAATATGATCGAGACCTTGGCCGTGCCAAACCGCTGCACGAAGAACACCCCGACAATGATGACTAGGGTAATAGGCACCACCCAGCGCGCCATACCCGGCTGCACCAATTGCACACCTTCAACCGCCGACAGCACCGAAATGGCCGGGGTAATGATGGCGTCGCCAAAGAACATGGCTGCGCCGAGCACACCCAGAATGGTAATCCAGACCGGCGGATTAGTGAAAGTCTTACGCGCCAGCGCCATCAGCGACAACGTTCCGCCTTCGCCATTATTATCGGCGCGCGTGACGAAGAACACGTATTTGACGGCGACCGTCAGGGTTAGCGCCCAGACGATCAGCGACAGCAAACCCAGAATTTCGATGCTGCTCTCGGCCGCACCGGGTCGAACGCTCATCGCTTGGCGGAACGCATAGATCGGGCTGGTTCCGATATCGCCATACACAACCCCGATCGCTCCCATGGCGAGCAAGGGAAGGTCTTTATCGGAATGTGGGTGGCTGTTGTGGTCGCTCGCATCGATGCCGACGGTGTCGTCGGTCGAATTCGTCTGCGTCATGAACCCAGTGCTCTCATGGTCATAGGCGGAGGCGCTATACACCCCACCTTGCTCACACACAACACCCTGCCGCCATAATGGTTCAACCCGCAAGGCGTAAACCAGCAAGGGTCGCCCCGGCTGGAGCGACCCTTGCTGTTCAAGCAGGCTTGATGGTCCTGTGGTGTTTATTCAGCAGCTTTGGCAGCCGCAGCATCGTCGGCGCGCGCAGCCTTGGTTGCCGTGCCCCACCACACCAGCTGCGAGAGCATGTCCGTGGCGCTGGCACCGATCGAGCCCTCGAGGTCGGACATCGGCTTGTTCTGCTGGCCGAGCGGATGCACGGCGAAGAAGTCGGCGCCGCCGATGTGCACGGCCGAGCGGGTCGAGACCATCTGCAGCTCGACGCCGATGCCGCGCAGGTGTTCGGCAGCACGGGTGCCGCCAACGCTGCCATAGGCCACCATGCCGAATGGCTTCTTGTTCCACTCAAGGTAGGCCTGATCGAGCGCGTTCTTCAGGGCGCCGGTGATGGAGCGGTTGTACTCGGCAACCACGAAGATGTAGCCGTCGAATTCGCCAATCTTGTTCTGCCAGGCCACTGCCTTGGGATCGCTCGAGGGCATCCACAGGTTCGATGCGGCTTCATTGAAGAATGGCAGGTCGAAATCCTTGAGGTCGACCAGTTCGGCCGAAATGCCATCAAAGGCATTGGCCTTGTCGAGGATCCACTGCGCTGGCTTTTCACCAAAGCGGCTGTCGCGGGTAGAGGAAATGATAACGGCAATCTTGAGATCGGACATGGCGCCCTCCTTGGTAACAAATCGTAACTGAGGCGATATATGTGCCTAGCGCGATCCTTCACAAGGAGGCACGCAGGTGTCGCCCAGCGACAGCGAGCTGCGCAGGGCACACCCATGTAAGTATGGAAAAACCCGAATTTTCAGGAGTTTCAGCGACAGTGCCACAACATAGCGAGGCACTGGCAACGCCGGGCTGACGCACTGTTCGTACAGGCGCTACAATGGCCTGCGCCTAACTGGCGCAATCATCAATCACGAACGGCGAGCCTGATCGCCCAACAGGGCGCAATAGGCCCTCACCGCCGCAGCAAACCCCATCAGCAGGGCATCGGCGGTCAGGCCATGCCCGATCGAAACTTCATCGACCCCGGGCACCGCTGCCTGAAAGGCGGGCAAATTGGCCAGCGTCAGATCATGCCCGGCATTAACCCCCAGCCCCACACGCCGGGCCGCCCGGGCCGTCTCGGCAAGCGCGGCCAATTCGTATTCGGCCTTGTCGGGATCCGCGTAACAGGCGCCATAGGGACCAGTATAAAGTTCGATCCGGTCCGCGCCCGTTGCCTTGGCTGCTGCCACGCCATCGGCACCGGCCTCGGGGTCGCAGAACAGCGAAATGCGCCGTCCCGGTGCCTTGAGCAACTGCACCAGAGAGGTCAGATAATTGCCCTTGCCGCGAAAATCCCAGCCATGGTCCGAGGTCGCCTGCTCAGGACTATCGGGCACCAACGTGACCTGTTGGGGATTGACCTGGTTGATCAGGGCAATGAATTCCGTGCTTGGGTAACCTTCGATATTGAACTCTGCGGCCGGATACTCATCGCGCAGCAGTTCGGACAGTTCGAACACATCAGTGCGCCGGATATGGCGTTCATCGGGACGCGGATGGATGGTGATGCCACTGGCGCCGGCGTCCAGCGCCACACGGGCCAGCCCGACCACACTTGGCCACGGCAGATCACGACGGTTACGCAATTGCGCGACGGCATTGAGATTGACGGAAAGCAGGGTCATGAGCACACCGGGTCTGATAATGCTCCATCACTACACTATCAAAAGCGCTGCACCCAACCCGCATTTGTGATGACGCCGCTCCGGCGCTGCCATGGACGCTCCTCTGCGCAGGGCAACAGCGCAGGCAGATTTCGCCGCCTCGCGCTGGGTTCGTTTCCGGTGCTGGGCTACATACTCTGCGGCCCGCGCGAGATGGCAGCCAACCCGGTGCGCACCACCTCGACCAGCCCTAGGGGCTGCATCAGCGCGATGAAGCTGTCGATCTTGGCTGGCTTGCCGGTAACTTCAAACACGAAGCTTTCCACCGATGCATCGACGATCTGGGCGCGGAAGGCATCGGCCAGCCGCAAGGTCTCGGCGCGGCGATCGCCCGATCCAGCCACTTTGATCAGTGCCAGTTCGCGCTCCAGCGAGGCGCCTTCCGCGGTCAGATCGTGCACCTTGTGCACCGGCACCAGCCGCTCCAGCTGCAGCTTGATCTGGGTCAGGGTCTTGGGCGTGGCGATGACGACAACGGTGATGCGACTAAGTCGGCGGCCATGTTCGGTTTCGCTGACGGTCAGGCTTTCGATATTGTAGCCACGGGCCGAGAACAGGCCAACCACACGAGCGAGGATGCCCGGCTCATTGTCCACCAAAACCGAAAGCGTGTGGCGCTCGATTTCCTGGGTTTCCTTGGTCAGGAAGTAGGCCGAACCGGTCGGCTGAAGATGTGCGTTCATTTTCTTGGTCCTCACTGGAGCCGTTTGTCGATCAGCCCCTCATTCCGCTGCATCAGCTGTCCAGCGGCGTAGAAGGGGAAGCGATCAAACCAGCTGCCGTCCCTTCTCGTCGATGATGGACCCGATATTGGCGGTATCGGGCAGGATGATCTCATTATGCGGCTTGCCCGAGGGTATCATGGGCAGGCAGTTCTCATCCTTTTCCACGATCACATCGAACAGCACCGGGCCGTCGTAGTCGAGCATTTCGGCAATTGCCGCATCGAGTTCGGCCGGGTTCGAGCAACGAATGCCCTTGCCACCATAAGCCTCGGCCAGCTTGACGAAATCGGGCAGCGATTCCGAATAGGAATGGGCATAGCGCGAGCCATGCAACAGATCCTGCCACTGCCGAACCATGCCCATGCGCTCATTGTTGAGGATGAAGATCTTGATCGGCAGCCGATACTGCACCGCAGTCGACAGTTCCTGCATGGTCATCTGCACGCTGGCTTCGCCGGCAATGTCGATAACCAGCGCATCGGGATGAGCCACCTGCACGCCCACCGCAGCCGGCAGGCCATAGCCCATGGTGCCAAGGCCACCTGAAGTCATCCAGTGGTTGGGCTTGTCGAAGTGAAAATACTGCGCCGCCCACATCTGGTGCTGGCCCACCTCGGTGGTGATGAACACTTCCTTGCCCTGCTTCTTGCTGGCCTCGCGCAGCCGCTCAATGGCGTATTGCGGTTTGATCACCGTGTCCGAATTCTTGTAGCCCAGCGATTTGACGGCGCGCCACGTCTCGATCTGCTTCCACCATGGGGCCAGCGCCTCGGTGCGCGGCTGGTTGGTCTTGCTGCGCCAGACACGGACCATTTCGGACAACACCCGCTCACAATCGCCAATGATCGGCACGTCAACACGCACCACCTTGTTGATCGAACTTGGGTCGATATCGACATGGATCTTGCGGCTATCGGGCGAGAAGGCGTCGATCCGACCGGTAATGCGATCATCAAACCGCGCGCCGATATTGATCATCACGTCGCAGTCATGCATCGCCAGATTAGCCTCGTAAGTGCCGTGCATCCCCAGCATGCCCATCCACTGCGGATTGGACGCGGGAAATGCTCCCAGACCCATCAGCGTCGAGGTCACTGGAAAGCCGGTCAATTCCGCCAGCTCACGCAAGCGCGCCGACGCCTCTGGGCCGGCATTGATCACGCCGCCTCCAGTATAGAAGATCGGCTTTTCGGCCTTGAGCATGAGATCGACAGCAGCTTCGATCGCTGCGGCATCGCCATCCATTTGCGGGCGGTAGCTTTGATGGCGCAGCGTATCGAGGTCAGGCTTGTAATAGTCGCCCATGGCAAACTGGATATCCTTGGGGATATCGATCACCACCGGACCCGGCCGGCCGGTCGTGGCGATCAGAAAGGCCTCATGCATGATGCGCGGCAGGTCTTCGATCCGCTTGACCAGGTAATTGTACTTGGTGCAGCTGCGGGTAATGCCGACCGTGTCGCACTCCTGGAAGGCGTCCGTTCCGATCAGCGTGGTGGGAACCTGCGCCGTGATGCAAACAAGGGGGATGGAGTCCATCAGCGCATCGGTGAGGCCGGTAACGGCGTTGGTCACACCGGGACCTGAGGTGACGAGCACCACGCCGGGCCTGCCGGTTGAGCGGGCATAACCTTCAGCCATGTGCGTCGCGCCCTGCTCATGCCGCACCAGAATGTGCTGGATGTCATCCTGCTGGAACATTGCATCATAGATCGGCAGGGCGGCGCCGCCCGGATAACCGAAGATATGCTTGACCCCTTGATCGGTCAGCGCCTGGATTACCATTTCCGCGCCGGTCATTCTTTCGGCCATCGTTTTAGTCCCTTCCTCAGTCCATTGTCCTGACCCGGTCTCATAGTTGGCGGAAACCGGGCAATAAAAAAGGCCCCGTTCGGGACCTGTTTTCGGCGCACCAGCTATCGCGCGGGATGCTATCCCACGTTGCCGATGCGCCTACCTACTACGAGAATGAGTGCCCGCACGGGACCTCTCCTAAAAGAAATTCTGGTCGCATTGATAGGAGCAATTTTGCAAAGCTGTCAAGGCCCGCGCCGATCAGCCTGGCCAGTGCATGGATTTCTTTGGGCGCACGCAATTGCGACAATGTGTGACAAAACGGTGGTTTTTCACACTGACAATGCTATTGCCCCCTCACACACCTCATGTGACGGATAGATGACAATGGCAAAGCCCGTGCTGGACAAGGACCTCAAGCGGGTCGCCGGTCTCGAACTCGCCACGCACAATCTGGCCCGCTCACTGGCCGCCCCCGGCATCGCCCTGGTGTTTCTGCTGGCTGCTGCGGTCTGGGCCAGTTTCGTCGTAGCGGACGGCCCCACCAGCTATATGGTCGTCATCGCCGCCGTGATCGCTGGTTATATGGCGCTCAATGTGGGCGCCAATGACGTTGCCAACAATATGGGCCCCGCCGTGGGGTCAAAGGCGCTCACCATGCTGGGCGCCCTGCTTATTGCCGGGACCTTCGAGGCTGCTGGGGCCTTGCTGGCCGGTGGCGATGTGGTCAGCACCGTGGCGCGCGACCTGCTGATCGGCGATCAGCTCGATGGCGATACCTTTGTGCTGGTGATGATGGCGGCGCTGCTGGCCTCGGCGCTCTGGGTTAACCTGGCCACCATCATCGGCGCCCCCGTCTCCACCACGCACGCGGTCGTCGGTGGCGTTGTCGGCGCCGGTATTGCCTCGGCCGGCATTGGCTCGGTTGCCTGGCCCGTTGTCGGCACCATCTCCCTCAGCTGGGTCGTTTCACCCGCGCTTGGCGGCTTGTTCGCCGCAATGCTGCTGGCCTTCATTCGCGCCACCATCACCAAGCGTATCGACAAGATTTCTGCAGCCCGGGTCTGGGTGCCCATTCTGGTGGCATTGATGACTGGTGTCTTCACAATGTATCTGGCGACCAAAGGCCTCAAGCGCATCTGGAGTCCGGGTCTGACCATGGTCTTGCTGCTGGGTCTGGGCTTCGCCGTGCTGGGCTGGCTTGTGGCCATGCCGCTGATCCGGCATCAGTCGCTGAAGATCGAGAACCGCACGAAACATATCGCCAAACTGTTCCGCCTGCCCCTGATCGTGGCCGCAGCACTGCTGTCATTTGCCCACGGTGCCAACGACGTAGCCAATGCCATCGGTCCGTTCGCCGCCATTGTCACGGCGGTGCAGACTGGCCACGCTCAATCGGCAGATATCACCTTGCCGCTGTGGGTGCTGCTGATCGGCGCCATCGGCATCGCGCTTGGGCTGGCCTTGTTCGGCCCCCGCCTGATCCGTACGGTCGGCGAACAGATCACCAAGCTCAACGAAATCCGCGCCTATTGCGTCGCGCTCTCGGCGGCCATCACCGTGTTGGCAGCGTCCGCTCTCGGCCTGCCAGTATCATCGACCCACATCGCCGTCGGCGCCATATTCGGGGTCGGCTTTCTGCGCGAGTATGTTGCAATACGCGAGATGAAGGGCAACGCCGTACCGGTGCATGCGCGCTTCCTCGATCCAGCCACGCTCAATGCCACGCCCGAAGAGGCATTGTCCAAGGACCGTCAACAGGCCGGTCGGCGTCTGGTGCGACGCCAGCACGTGTTGAGCATCGCCGCCGCCTGGGTCATCACCGTACCCGCATCGGCTGCACTCGCCGCCCTGGTGTTTCTCGTACTTGGTCTACTGATCGGCTGATTCAACCAAACCGCTTGGCCAGATCAAGCGCAATGCGGGCCAGCGCGGGGTCCGCCAGCAGGCGTTGGGCTTCCGATACCACCACCCAATGACGCAGCCGCTGCCCGCGCTCCTTCCACTGGTCGAGCTGGGTTTCTACCAGTAGCGGATAGATGTCGACATCCACCAGCGCCGAACCATCAAGGTCCGATCCGGTGCGATAGCTGCCGATTGGGGTGTCTTCAATCTGGCCGACCACACCGGCTTCCTCAAGTGCTTCATTCGCCGCGCTTTGGCTGGCCGAAAGGCCCGGCTCGATGGCGCCCTTGGGGAAAATCCACCGGCCACTGCGCCGGGAGGTGATCAGCAGCATGCTGAGCCGACCATCCCGCACGGCATAGGGCAAAGCACCGACCTGCCGCTGTTCGGAGGGAGTCTCGACCTTGGGACTCCAGTTACGCAGAAAATTCTTGATCATCGGAACCTTTGGCAGCGTCATCAGGGCGCAACATGGAGTCACTACGCCTGTGCCTATATCGGTATTCCGGCTGCCGCACCGAGAAATCCACCGGCACTACAAAAAAGGGCCCCAGCAGGGGGCCCCTCCAGAAACGCAGACGCTCTGCCTTAGCTGAGCAGGGTCAAATTGGTCGCCGACTCCTTGCCATCACGGCCGGTCTCGAGCTCATAGGTGACCTTATCGCCTTCATACAGGCCCTGCAGGCCCGAACGCTGCACGGCAGAGATATGGACGAAAGCGTCCTTGCTGCCGTCTTCAGGAGAAATGAAGCCGAAGCCTTTGGTAGTATTGAAGAATTTTACAGTACCGGTGATGACAGCCATAGAACCTAGTCCTTGCGAGTGGTCGCCGCTAGCGCGGCTAAGGGTTGAAAACGGACCCAAAGTCAGGCCCGGCCTAACGATTCACAGATCAGGAGATAGCCAAGTTCCCGGAGCAAACCGGTCGATCAGATAGCGCGAGACAGTGTCGTAGAACCAAAATATGGCGGCTATCTCTCGCAATTTCAAGACGTTTCCTGCCCGTGACAACGCCCGGCCGCGGATTAGGTCCGGACCGAGCGTTCAGCGCCTGTCAGGCGCACCGCAGCATGGGGGGATGCTGCAGCTTTAACCTAACCCTTGGGGCAGGTGTCGTAATAACGGCGGCCATCGCGAAGTTCATAGACGCACTGATTGGTATAACCTGAGCGTTTGCCAACCAAGTTGCCAGCAGCAGCGCCAACGACGCCGCCAATGCCCGCGCCAACGGCAGTGCTCAATACAGTGCCGCCTGCGGCCGCACCAACAATGGCGCCAGCACCAGCACCGACAGCAGCGCCTTGCTGCGTGGTCGTGCAGGCTGCGAGCGAGAGACAGGTAGCGGCAATAATCAAGATCTTGTGCATGTAACCCTCCGAGGAAATCTCACAGGCCATAATGCGCGGTCCGGCAGATGGTTCCAGTGCAATTTCAATTAGATTGCTTTAATCCCCACGCACCTGCGACCGCAATGGTCAGCCAGCCCAAGATCATCACCCCGCCGCCCAGCGGCGCCGCACCGGGAAACAGCCCCTGCCCCATCCATTCGCGCACGCCGAGATCGGCGGCAAACACTAGCGTGCCGCCTGCCAATATCAGCCCCGCAATTTGCAATAACTTGCCCCGACCCAGCAGCCCCAATGCCAGCAGCACCGGCCCATGGGCCAGACAGATCGCCGCCAGCGCGGCCAGATTGCGTGACTCCCCACCATGGGAAGATGCCGCCGCCGCCATCACCCCACTCATCCCGGCCAGACCAGCGGCCAGGATCAGAATGCGGGCGCCTCTGTCATTTTTTTCGTCCATAGCCTGCTCCTCAGCGCTGCCAGCAACCGCCCCTTCCGCCGCCCTGCGGTTTCGGCTAGAGCAGACCTTGCGAGTAGGACATTTTTTCATGACTGAGCAAGTAACAGGTGCGCCAGGACCGGCCGCCCGGAAAATTGCCCCGGCCTCGACCTGGGGTGCGGAACTGCGCACCATGTTTACCCTGGCCTGGCCGCTGGTCATCGCCCAATTGGCGCAAAACGCCCTCACCACGACTGATGTGATCATGACGGGCTGGCTCGGCCCCGATTTTCTGGCTGCCGGCACACTGGCCACCACCTTTCTGATGCCATTTCTGGTGGGTGGCATCGGCATTGTCAGCGCCGTGGCGCCGCTCGTTGCGCAGGCGCGCGGCGCACGCGACATCAAGGCGGTTCGCCGCGTTGTCCGGCAGGGCATGTGGGCGGCCATTCTGATAGCTGCTATGCTGGTGCCCTTCCTCTGGCAAATCAAACCCATCTTTGCCGCGCTCGGTCAGGACCCCGCAATCACCCTGATGTCAGAACAGTATATCCAGACCGCGGTCTGGATGCTGTTCCCGGCGCTGGCCATCATTGCCCTGCGCTCCCTGCTATCGGCCTTTGACTCAACCCGGATCATCCTGCTGATTACAGTCGGGGGCGTCGTGTTCAACGCCGGGCTCAACTACGCGCTGATTTTTGGGAATTTCGGCTTCCCGCGCCTCGAATTGCGCGGCTCGGCCGTCGCCACCGTGCTGACCAATGCGCTGATGTTTGGCCTGATGCTGCTCTATGTGCTGCGCCACCGCCGCTTCAAGCGTTTCAACATCATGATCCGCTTCTGGAAACCCGATTGGCCACGCTTCCGCCAAATCTTCCGGATTGGCACGCCGATCGGCCTGACTGTGCTGGCCGAAGTGGGTCTGTTCACCGCCGCCGCGCTGCTGATGGGCCTGCTGGGCACCGATGAAGTGGCCGCCCACGCCGTGGCCCTGCAAAGTGCTTCGATGGCATTCATGGTGCCGCTGGGCCTGGGCATTGCCGCCACGGTGCGGGTTGGCGTCGCCTATGGGCGGACGGACCCTGAAGGGGTGCGCAAGGCTGGCTGGACCGCCTTTGCTCTGGGCACCGGTTTCATGACCCTGAGCTGCATTGTGTTTCTGACCATGGGACCAGTCATCGTCTCCTGGTTCCTCGACCCGCGTTCGGCCGCCAATGCCAATGCGCTTGGTCTGGCCGCCACATTCCTCGTGGTTGCCGGCTTCTTCCAGATTGTAGATGGCGCCCAGGTTGTGGCCGCCCATGCCCTGCGCGGCTTGAGCGACACCAAAGTGCCGATGGTTGTCGCCATTGTCGGCTATTGGCTCATCGGCCTGCCCGTCGCCTATTTCCTGGGGTTTGAACTGGGCTGGCGCGGCGTTGGCATCTGGCTGGGCCTGGCGGCGGGGCTGGGTAGTGTCGCCGTGGTGCTGGTCGCCCGCTTTGCCATGCGCGAGCGCCTCGGGCTGATGCGCACCATGGCCTAATCCGGCGCGCGCCGGGGCCAGTCGCCAAACCGGTTGCGAAACCAGGTTCGCTGCCGCTTGGCGTATTGCTGGGTAGCAATGGTGGCTAGCGCAACGGCCTCATCGCGCGTCCTGATGCCATCGAGCCAGTCGCCAATCTCGCGCACGCCGATCGCCTTGCTCACCGGCAGGTGAGGATCCAGATCGAGCGCCCGCAGGGCCTGCACTTCCTCGACCGCGCCGCCGCTGAACATCGCGGCAAAGCGCTCGGCAATCCGGGCGCGCAACACATCGCGTTCGGGGTCCAGCACCAGGCGCTCGACTTCAAAACCTTCCAGTCCACCAGCCTGCTTGTCATCCTGAAAGCTCGACAACGTCCGCCCGGTGGCGCGCTTGACCGCCAGCGCCCGGATCAGACGCTGCGGATCGACCACCTTGAGCCGTGCCGCCGCGACCGGGTCCTCGCGCAGCAACAGCGCCAATCGTTGTGCACCATCAAGATCCTCAATCTCCTGTTGGACCTGGACTGCAATTTTGGCCGGGACGTCGGGAATGTCAGCGAATCCATTGAGCAGCGCATCGAAATAGAGCCCGGTGCCGCCAACGAAAAACAGCGGGGCATCACCCGTCTGATTGATTACGCTGTGCACCGCCGTGAGCCACTGTCCGGTCGAAAACCGGACCGCCGCCGGCACCGTTCCATAGAGGCGATGGTCGGCCTGTACCACCTCATCCTGTCCGGGCCTGGCCGTCACCACGCGCAAGGTGTCATAGACCTGCATGGAGTCAGTATTGACGATCACGCCACCCTGCTCGCGCGCCATGGCCAGCGCCAGCGCCGACTTGCCGCTGGCAGTCGGACCCGCTATCAGAACGGCGCGCCTGCGGCCCGTCACGCGTATCCTCCCAGAGTATTGCTCATGCCCGTTCTTTGCCTCATCACCAATCCCACCGATTCCGAACTCGACCCGGTGCTGGCCGCTGCAGTGGTGCAGGAAACCGGCGGCGAACTCAACTGGCTCGACCACGGCATTGCCTGCGAGATCATCGAGCCGGAGTCAACCGAAGCGCTGGACCTGGCCCGTCAGGTCATCGGCACGGCCAAGGTCGATGCCGTGCTGGTCCCCACCGAGGGCCGCCGCAAACCGATCCTGATCGCCGACATGGATTCCACCATGATCAACGAGGAATGCATCGACGAGCTCGCCGCAGCCCTGGGGATCAAGGACCAGGTCGCCGATATCACCGATCGAACCATGCGCGGCGAACTCGACTTCGCTGCCGCACTTGATACCCGCGTCGCCCTGCTCAAGGGGCTGGAGCGCAAGGTGATCGAGGAGGTCCGCCGCGAGCGGATCACCCTGGCCCCCGGCGGCCGCGCCCTGATCCAGACCATGAAAGCCTATGGCGCCTATACCGCCCTGGTGTCGGGTGGCTTCACCTATTTTGCCGATTTCTTCGCCAAGCGCATCGGCTTTGATGAAGCTGTCGCCAATGTGCTCGAGTTTGACGGCGATCGCCTCACCGGCACCGTCGCCAAGCCCATTGTCGACAAGGCAACCAAACGCGAACGGCTGATCGCCCTGGCCAGCGAACGCAATGTCCCGCTCAACCGCACCATGGCCGTGGGTGATGGCGCCAACGACCTGGAGATGATCGCCATTGCCGGCTTTGGCGTCGCGTTGCACGCCAAGCCCGCCGTCGCTGCCCAGGCGGGCATTCGCATCGACCATGGCGACCTGACCGCCCTGCTCTATCTGCAGGGCTATACCGATGAAGACATCGTCCGCTAACCCATTCGATACCACCAGCAGACAGCAAAAAGCCGGCGCAGTTGACTGCGCCGGCTTTTCAATTCTTGCAGCCGAGCCTGGCTACTGCGCCGGCGCCGGTGTCTCGACAGGCGATGGGGTGGCCGACGGAACGCTACCCTCGGCAGGCGCTTCAGCCGGAGCGGGTACCTCGGTGCCCACGGTTGGGGTCAATTCCGAGCCATCCTCCAGCGTCATGCTGGGGGCCGTTGTCTCTTCAATGCCCAACCCATCCAGCGCCGGCTCATTGCTGATTGGCGCCGTCAGTGGCGCTGCAGTCGGCTGGATCGGTGCAGCAAGGTTGGCGGCTGCTTCTGGCAGGGTGCCATCGGAACCGAAGTAGCTGAAGAACGCGCTGTCTGGTGACAGCACCATGGTGGTGCCGGTGCCGGGCAGTGCGGTTATATAGGCCTGCATGGAACGGTAGAATTCAAAGAATTCCGGGTTCTGGCCATAGGCCGCCGCAAACAGCCGGTTTCGCTCGGCATCACCCGTACCGCGGATGATTTCCGCATCACGGGTTGCCGCCGCCACGATCTCGACCGACTGACGGTCGGCGATAGCGCGCAACGACTGGGCCTGTTCCTGACCACGAGCCCGCAGCAATGCGGCCTCGGCCAGACGTTCAGCCCGCATGCGTTCGAACGTGGTTGCCGACACGTCGGCGTCCAGGTCGGTGCGCAGGATCCGCACATCGACCACGTCGATGCCCAGACGCGCCAGATCCGGGCGGATCAGGTCACGCACTTCCTGCATCATCTGCGCGCGCTGTTCAGACAGCGCGGCGTTGAACTCACGCAGGCCGTAGACTTCGCGCAGAGCCGAGTCGAGGCTGGCCCCGATGCGGTCTTCTGCCACCGACAACTGGCCCGTGGCCCGTTCGCGGAACAGCCGTGCATCAGAGATCCGATAGGTCAGGAAGGCATCGACCTGATAGAAGGCGTTGCCGGAAACCTGCACGCGCATATTGGCGATGTCATAGCGCAGCAGCCGATCTTCGATGATCTGTACGCTGTCCACGACATCGGTCGGGACCTTGAAATAGATGCCCGGTTCAGTCCGCACGTCGGTGATTTGACCGAAGCGCATGACGATGGCTTGCTCGCGCTCGTCCACGATATAGATCGAGGAGAACACGACATAGAGTGCCGCAAGGACGATAGCGCCCAGGATGATGAGACGGTTTTGCATGACTTAGTTCCCCGTCGTCGTCGTCGGAGTGGTCTTGGGACCCGAACGCAGTTCAGGCAGCGGCAAGTAAGGCACGACACCATTGCCGTTGGCGCCGTTTTCGATCAGCACCTTTTCAGAACCACCCAGCACCTGCTCCATGGTTTCCAGATACAGCCGCTTGCGCGTCACATCTGGTGCATTGACGTATTCAGCATAGACAGCGTTGAAGCGCTGCGATTCACCGGTTGCTTCCTGCACCACACGGTTGGTGTAGGCTGCCGCGTCTTCCCGCAGCGCCGCCGCCCGGCCACGGGCATCGCCGAGCAGGGTATTGGCATAGGACCGCGCTTCTTCCTGCAGACGCGTCTCGTCCTGGCGCGCACGCTGGACTTCGTTAAACGCGTCAATCACCTCGGCAGGCGGACCGGCATTCTCGATCAGCACCTGACCGACATTCACGCCCAGCTCATAGCTTTCCAGGATGCCCTGTGTGATCGACAGCACCTCGGCTGACACACCACTACGATCGTCACTGTAAATATCCTGGGCCGGACGGCGGCCAACCACTTCGCGCATGGCGCTTTCAGCAGCGAAGCGCACCATGGATTCCTGCTCGCGCACGTTGAACAGATATTGCACCGGATTATCGATGGCCCAGAATACGGAGAACTGAACGCTGACGATGTTCTGGTCGCCCGAAAGCATCAGCCCTTCACTCGATCCGGACGCATTGTTGCGAGCCGAACCACTGGATTCCGAAGCACCGATCTGGGTCTGATTGACGGTTGTCACCGCCCGCTCGACAGTTTCCACTGGCCAGAACAGGAAATGCAGACCCGGCATGGACAGTTCAGGCTTCGGCGCGCCAAAGCGCAGCTCAACGCCAACTTCCTGTGGATCGATGGTGTAAACCGAATTCAACCCCCAGAACGCGATCAACGCCAGGGCGCCGCCGATCAGCGCCCAGCGCCCACCAGGCAACCCACCGCTGAACTGGTCACGGCCGCGGTTGAGAATGTCTTCGAGATTGGGGGTGTTACCGCCGCCAGGGCGCCGGGGACCACCGCCACCACCGCCGGGTGCCTGCCCCCAGGGACCGCCAGTATTGCGGCCACCCCCGCCTCCATTATTCTCCCACGGCATTGCGTCCCTTTCGGATAATCATTTCGTCGTTGCGCCCTTATATAGGCAAGCACTCCGCGCGATCAATGCGCAGCGGCGTTACGTCGCTTATACACGTTAATGCGGTAGCTGGCTTCGTCCCTGGGATTCGGCGTTACCTCGGGCTGCTCCACCACCTCCCAGATCGTCGGATCGATCGGCGGAAATTCTACATCGCCTTGCGGCGCCAAGTCGATATGAGAGATGTACAGTCGATCAGCCCGGCCCATCATCTGCGCATAAATATCCCCGCCACCGATGATCACGATCTCGTCAGCGCCGTCGCGTTCGGCGATGTCGCGCGCCGCATCCAGCGCCGCATCCAGACTGGCGACGACCACCACCCCTTGCGGCTGATACCCATCCTGCCGGGTCACCACGATATTGGTGCGCCCCGGCAGCGGTTTGCCCACCGTCTCAAATTGCTTGCGGCCCATGATCATCGGCTTGCCCAGGGTCGTGCGCTTGAACCAGGCAAAATCGGATGGAATATGCCAGGGGATGGTCTGATCGCCGCCGATCACCCCATTCTTGGCCACCGCGGCAATCATGGCGATGGGAATGCTCATGGCGTCCCCAGCTTGATCAAATCGGCGCCCTCGACGCGCACCTTGGTCCACTCATCCTGCATTACCCCGCCCTGCGCCTGATAAAAGGCGATTGAGGGTTCGTTCCAGTTCAGCACCCACCACTCGAACCGTCCCAACCCTTCGGCAACGCAACGCTGTGCCAGATGGCCAAGCAGCGCCTTGCCCAGGCCTTTGCCGCGCAGTGCCGGCTCAACATAGAGATCTTCCAGCCAGATACCGTGTCGACCCTGAAAGGTCGAATAGGTGTAGAACCACAGCGCGAAGCCCACCGGCCGGCCGTCCCACTCGGCAATTTCGCAGAACACCTTGGGGTCGGCCCCAAACAGATCACGGGCAATATCTGCCTCACTCGCCGTGGCCTCGTGGCTCAGCTTCTCATAGGCGGCCAGCGCCGCCACGAACGACACAATCAGGCCTTCATCGCCCGTTTGAGCGGGGCGGATCGTTAGGGTCATGGCGCGTCCGGCAAGCGATTGAGAATGAGAATACTAAGTTCCTGCTGCGGCCAGAAGTTCTCCTTGACCATCTCGAAGGTCGTCGGGCCGATTTTACGCACCCCCTCGCCACAGAAGGAAACGAGATTTTTTGGATCACCCTTGTCGATCACCAGGCGGAATTTCTCGATGCCGTTGCCGCCCCAATTGCCGCCCGTGGTCAAGATGTAGGAGATCCAGCTTTCGCTGAACGGCGCCGACCACGGCTCATCCGGGTTGACCAGGGTCTTGCGCACCGCGCTGACAAATCCTGCATCGGTGCAGTATTTTTCCGCATAGTCGCGCGCCGGATCATAGCCGTCCGTGGCTTCGGACAAAAAGCTGACTCCCACCGTGCCGCCGACGCTGGGCCGGTAGCTGTGGACAACCTCCACCGTTTGCCCAGCCGGAAAACTGGCTTCCCAAGTATAGGTGGCCCGATAGGTCCAGGCCGGGAAGTAGTGCGTGGTCATGCCGCTGCCATCGTCATATTCATCGGGCGTCAGCAGGCCCAGATGCAGCAATTGGCCCCGCGTTTCATCGCCGAGCGCATCTGTGGCGGCGCTGGCCGCTGCGCTGATCGGCACCAGCGGCAGTTCCAACTGCCGCAGCACCTTGGTTCGGTCCACGCCCAGCGCATAGGCATATTCATGCAGCGTCGCTTCTACGGGCCGACCATCAAATGTCGTGGTGAATTCAAACAGATTGTCATCCGGCCCCTGCGGAAACGCGACCGGCGAATAGATCGAGGGCACGATGTCGGGCATCGGGAACGCCACCAGCACGCTCTGGTCCTCGGCCCCGTCATTGCGGAACTGATACACCACCCGGATTTCATCGGTCGAGATGAACAACTCTTCGCTGGCCATGACGATGTCCGGATTGGTCACGAATTCCAGCCCGCCTGTCGTCAGCACTGCGGAGGTATCATTGCCCAGCGCTGGCAGCGCGGCAGCCAGAACCGCCGCGATCACACCAAATGACTTCATGATCATTCTCCCAAACGGCCTATTGCTCGAAACCCGAATGCCAGACTGGTTTTCTTCGGCAAAACGTCAGGCTGATTTCGGACCTATCTAGCCTGTTCTACGCCTGCTGCGGAAGATGCTTGAACCATTTGCGGGCCAGCGCCGCATCGAGGTCGATCCGGTTGTTGCGGGCAAACAGCAGCAGCATGGCAAGCACGTCTGCGGCTTCGTCTGCCAACGCAAGACGCAGATCCTCCGGTGTGGCACCCTTCAGCCGGCCGCGGCCGGACAGTTTGAGATACTCGGCGGTCAATTCACCGAGCTCCTCCTGCAGCTTGAGCAGGTACCAGTCATCATCGCGCGCAATGTCGTTGCGCTGTGCGTAGATGTCGGAAACCCGCGCCACCAGATCGCTGAGCACCGGCAGGTCGCGGCTCATACCGAGATCGGCGCCTTGATGCCCGGGTGCGGATCATAGCCTTCAAAGGAAAAATCCTCGAACGCGAAGTCTTCCAGCCGGGTCACCGCGGGATTGAGCACCAGCGTCGGCAGCGGCCGCGGCTCGCGCATCAGCTGCAACTGCGCTTGCTCAAAGTGATTTGAATACAGATGCGCATCGCCAAGCGTGTGCACGAAATCGCCGACCTCAAGCCCGGTCACCTGCGCCACCATATGGGTCAGCAGCGCATAGGAGGCGATGTTGAATGGCACGCCCAGAAATGTGTCGGCCGAGCGCTGAAAGAGCTGACAGCTCAGTTTGCCATTGGCGACATAGAACTGGAACAGGCAGTGGCACGGCGGCAGTGCCATATTGTCGACTTCCGCCGGGTTCCAGGCGGAAACGATATGGCGTCGCGAATCCGGATTATTCCTGATCGAGTTCACGACCTGCGCCAGCTGGTCAATCTTGCGGCCGTCCGGCGCCGGCCAGCTGCGCCATTGCGAGCCATAGACCGGTCCGAGGTCGCCGTTCTCGTCGGCCCATTCGTCCCAGATCTTGACCCCGTGCTCCTGCAGCCAGCGCACATTGGTCTCGCCGCGAATGAACCACAGGAGTTCATAGATGATGGATTTCAGATGCAGCTTCTTGGTGGTCAGCAGCGGAAAGCCCGCGCTGAGATCAAACCGCATCTGATAGCCGAACAGGCTGCGCGTACCGGTGCCGGTGCGGTCGGACTTGTCGGCCCCAGTTTCCAGGATATCGGCGAGTAGCTTGAGATAGGGCTGCATGGCTTATCTGATACGACGATTCGGCCTGGGCTTCGACCAGTGATCGCAGGCAAATTCGGTAGGTGAATACCGTGAAAACTCATGACATGTCGTGTCAGCAGTGCTTCCATAACCTGTCTGGACAATGGCAGAGGGAGGCAATCATGTCCATTGAACACCTCAACCCGGCAGGAATGTACCAGAGCCCGGTTTTCTCACAAGGCATCATCCTGCCGGCGGGCGCCCGCACCCTGCTGATCGGGGGCCAGAATGGCGTCAACGCCAGGGGCGAAATTGTTGGCAAGGGCGATGTCGCCAGACAGACGGAACAGGCGCTGAGCAATCTGCAAATGGTTCTTGCCGCCGCTGGTGCAAGGCTTGAGGACCTGGTCAAGGTAACCATCATCATGCAGCAGGACATCGACCTGAACGCGGCCTTCGGGGCCTGGATTGCCGTGTGGGGGACCAAAGGCAATCCGCCGACTGTAACCGCGCTGCGGGTTGTGGGCCTTGCCAATCCGGACTTCCTGATCGAAATCGAGGCTCAGGCAGTTCTGCCATGAGCCCGGTCCTGCGCCCCTTGCGCAAACGCGAGGAAATGCCCGATTTCGTTGCTGAAGCCCTCGATGCCCGGGGGCTGCGCCCTGCCTATGATGCCCGCCCACCCTATCAACGCAATGATTACCTGCTCTGGATAAACAAGGTGAAGCGCGAAGAGACCAGGCATCGGCACCTCGCCCAGATGCTGGACGAACTCGAAGCGGGCAATGTCTATATGGGCATGTCGTGGAACGGTTAATCCGCGCGCCCGGAAACGGAGCCTATTTCGCCCCCGGGGCATCCCCCGTACGATCCTGAACCAGCCGCATCAACAGCTCAATCTGCTCCTGCTGCTTGGTCAGCAATGTCCGGAGATCATCGTCACGCAGCCGGTCGAGCTTGTCGTGCAGCGCCATGATCTCGATCTCGGCCTTGAGGTTGCACTCATAGTCGTGGCTGGTGACCAGGCGGTCCTTGGCCGACTGGCGGTTCTGGCTCATCATGATCACCGGCGCCTGCACCGCTGCCAGCATCGACAGCACCAGGTTGAGAAAGATGAAGGGATAGGGATCGGGCGCTTCGCCGCGCCACGCCAGATTGGCGGCCACCCAGGTCAGCAGCGACGCGCCGAAAATAATCAGAAATGTCCAGGAGCCGCCGAAACTGGCCACGCCATCAGCCAGTCGCTGCCCAAAGGTAGCGCCCTCGTCGAACAACTCGCTGGCATCCTCGGCCAGGGTATGTTGGCCCAGAGCCCGCTGCAGCACCCGCCGCTCGCGCTCATCAAGCGCCGTCTCGCCCTTGCCGAGAAAGCGCTCCGCCGCATGAACCAGTTTGTCAGTCGCGTTGTTTGCCATGCCAGCCTCACCAGGATTTGCACGCGCCATTCTATATTAAATTCGCCCCTGGCGCGACGCCGCGCGGCTACGCCTCGAACAGACTGCACCGACGAAAAATGGCCCATTGTCATGCGAGCCTTCAATGCAGCGCTGGCGACAAACGCATAGCCACCTGGCCATACCAGATTGAATGGCAGCCCCGGTGGGGCTGCCAAAAAGCGGCTAAACGGCGGCCTGAAACAACCGCCCCTGCAACAGCGATGTCCCGCGCTGGCGACCAGAGAGTTTGGCCAGGCCAAGCACTGCCAGATCGATCAACGGTTCAAGTACGATCACGAGCAGATAGGCGGCGCCAAAGCTGGCGGTAGCGGCCAGGTTTTGCGCACCAAGCCCGCCGCCATAGAGCGACCAGAAGGCCACCCATGCCACGGTGCCCCCCTGATAGGCGCTCGACAGCATCAGCGCCTGACCATAGCCCACATCCTTGTAGGCAGTCGCCTCGGGGATGATGCGTTTGGCCAGGAATGTCATGGCAAACAGCGGCACGATCAGCGTCGTGACGTTCATCCCATATTGCGGCAGATCGAAGGGCGCAAAGAACAGACCCTGCAACAGTAACCCCATGGCAAGACCAAGCCCGGCCGCGCCAGCGCCAAAAATCAGGAACAGGGTGGAGCCCAGGATGAGATGGACTTCCGAGACGCCCACGGCATGATGCGGAAAGACCTCGAAGAAGCTGAACACCAGCGCCGTGGTGGCCAAGGTGCGCAGGGCCAGTGCGGTTGCCCCGTCCCTGTGGATGGTATCCAGCGCCATTTTTGCGGCCAGACCGAAAGATCCGGCGGCAGTGGCATAGCTCAGCGTGATTTTGGCACCGTCGACGATGCCTGGTTCGATATGCATGATGTCTCCTCTCCGCACCCACCGTGCGGCATGCTGTGATCAATGAGCGCGGACGCGCTCGCGGTGATGGCAGGTCTCCTGGCTCACGGATAATCGGCACGCGCCTTCCCGACATGGCGTCAGTGGCATCTTGCGTGCCGCAAACCGTTTACAGTTGCGGGGGCAGCCACGGTCTTGGCTCCTGATGGATACGCCGCACCGTGTTCCCTTTTCATCCACCTTGCGCTTGCAGAGGTGGAAACCATCGAGTCAAAGCTACCAACGGGCAATTGCTTGCACAAGCACGATGCGGGGTTAACCCGCTCGCGATATGCCCATTTTCCTGCCAGACGGCGGCGCTGGCCACAAAAAACACCCACCACGCATTTGCATACCGTCCGTACCGCGCCTATATAGAAACTGCTCACAAGAGCTATGGCGATAAATTGTCATCGTAATAAACCATTCGGACCCGGGGGCAGTACCCGGCGCCTCCACCATCTACTCCCCTTAGGGGCAGCCAATGGGGGCGAAACAGGATCGACGAGGGTGTAAAAGGTGTGCTTTTGCTCGGTGAGGTACCACCGTTATCGGTCCGAAACTTATAGTTGCAAATGACAACCATAAGGCTCCAGTCGCTCTCGCTGCGTAAGCAGTGCTAGCATTGGGAAACTAAGTCCTCCACTCCTAGCCGGGTGACAGGCGGGGTTCGCAGGCACCTGGCAACAGAAGCCTGCACTTTCATTCATTTGCTGGGCAGTTAGCACCTTTAATCCTTGAATTCTCATGGAACGTAAGGCTGATATGGGCTGTTCGGGATTCTATCTCTCTGCACCGGAAGGGTGACCATGGCCGAAGACCACATGCGCTACGATATTCTCGCTCAGGAAGCCCTGCGCGGCGTCGTGCGCAAGGTACTGGCTGAAGTCGCCAAGACCGGCCTGCCGGGCGAGCATCACTTCTTCATTTCCTTCCTCACCCGCGCGCCGGGTGTGCGCCTGAGCGAGAAATTGCTCGGCCAGTATGAAAAGGAAATGACCATCGTCATCCAGAATCAGTATTGGGACCTCAGGGTGACCGAGACTGGTTTCGAGGTCGGCCTGTCATTTGACGGCATCCCCGAAACGCTGGTGATCCCCTTTTCGGCGGTCAAAGGCTTCTTTGATCCATCGGTACAGTTCGGCCTGCAGTTTGATCCGCAGACTGCGCCGGGGGCCGATGAGGTCGAAGACGCCGACGACAACGCAGTTGAATCCGCCGCAGGCGAGGACAGCGGCGACGAGGAAAAGTCCGGCGAAAAGGTCGTCAGCCTCGACGCATTCCGCAAGAAGCCCTGACCCCCGCTGATGGACAAACGATCCCTGTCCATCGCCGGGCACCGCACCTCGATTGCACTCGAGCCCGAGTTCTGGGCGGCGCTTGAACAGATGGCCGCCGAAACCGGGCAAACCATGACCGCCCTGATCTGCTCCATCGACGCCAATCGACAGACTACCAACCTGTCATCCGCGGCGCGCTTGGCCGTGCTCGGCTGGTATCAGGCCAAGACGGCCCCAGAAACCCACCCCTAAAATAGCGACGCTGGCGGCAGCGTCAGGTCGATTGGCCCATCAATCACCGGGTTGTCGCCCGGGTCTGGCTGCTGCTGTCGCTGCACTTCTTGCTCCTGCCGCTGCCTGTCCGCCTCGCTGGGCTGTTGCGCTGCAGCTTCAGCGGCCGCCCGCGCCGCTTCCGCAGCCGCGGCCTCTTCTGCGAGGCGTGCAGCCTCTGCCGCTGCGCGCTGCCGTTGTTCATCGATCAACCGGTTGCGCGCTTCAGCCGCAGCGCGCTGCCGCGCGGCGTCCTCAGCCCGCAGGGCTTCGAGACGATCCACTTCCAGCTCATTGGCCCGTACCTGGATGGCGGCCACGATTTCGTCGAGATCAAGCCGCGATACCGGCGCCAACAACGTGCCGCTGATCCGGTTGAAAATCCGTGCGGTCTCGCTCCTGATCAGTCCATTGTCATCGGCAAGTCCGCTTGGCATCAGGGCAAAATCACCACTCAGGCCAAGCGTGCCGAGATCGAGATTGAGATCGCCGGCCAGACGGGCGCCCGCCCCCTCGACAATGAAATTGGTCAGGCGCAGCACGCCCCCGGCAATGGTGAAGGCCCCGGCGGCTTTGGGCGCAACGAAATCGCCCTGCTCCAGCCCCAGCCCGATAACCGCCCGCAGATCATCTGCACTCATGTTCAGGGCGTCTTCCAACCCGGCCAGCGTGGGGAACACGGCGGGCGACATCTGCGCCACCACAAAATCGGCCAGCGTGACATTGCCTTCGCCGGCCAGCACCTTGGCCATTTCGGCCAGGCTGGCACCCGTCGCGTTGACCTGCACACCGCCGGTCAGCGTTCCCGCCATTGCCCGCGTCACCGCCGGCGGCGCGACTGCTGCGATGGCGACATCCGCAAGGCTCAGCCGCCCGCTCACCGTCTTGTCGCTCAAGGGACCCGCGCAGCACACCGTCAGGTCGAGATTGGCCGTACCCGCTCCCAGTACCGCCTCAAACCGGGCCAGCCGCAGTCGCGTTTCGTCCCAGACCAGCTCAAAGCTGGTAGCACCCAATCGCTCGCTGCCAGCAGCGGTCACCGCTTGCGCTGTCACCGCCACCGTGCCCCGCGTCGTCCGCGCCTCTTCGCCAATGCTGATCGGCCCCTCCGGCCAAACCCCATCACCACTGACCATGCCCGCCCGGCCAAGCAATGTCGTTGCCAACCCCTCCACCGAGACAGATCCAAGGTCGATCGCGCCGCTCACCGCAGCCCCGTCGCTGCTGCCTGTCAGGCTCAATGCACCGCTGAACGCGCTCTCGCCCGAGCGTCCCGCAATTTCGGTCAACCGCGCCAGACGCCCGCCTTCAAAGTGCAGCTTGGCCTCGGCACTGGCCGGTGGCAGGCCGATCCCCGGCGCGCCAATGATCTGCGCCAATCCGCCGGCGTCGGCCAAGGCGATTTCGAGCCAGCCGGTACCCTGCACCTCGCCAGCCTCACTGGTGACCAGATTGCCCGAAAAGCCGACAAATTCATCGCCCGCGCTGAGATTGATCCGGCTGTCCAGGCTGTTGCCGGGCGCGCCTTCCAGCCTCAGGCTGACCATCATGGCATCGTCTTGGAACAGCGGCACCGGCCCCAGGCCAAGCTGTTCGCTCAGCGCCACTGAATCGTCGGTTTCCAGCGTCGCCGTCAGTCGCAAGGGCGCGACGGCCAGGCGGGCCAGACCACCATCAAGTTCTGCCCGCAAATCCAGCTTGGCCGCGCCCGCCGTGCCGTCAACAGTCAGCACCTGTGCATCGCCGCCCTCACCCGGCGTCAGATCGAGCAGCACCTCTGCCGGTGCCGAACGGGCCAGAAATTCCCGCCATTCCGGCGGCGTACCCGCCAGATCATACAGCCCCGCCAGCGCTGGCGCCGTGGCAGCATCGATCCGCACCCGCCCGGAGCCGGATAATTCGGGGGCTGCCATTGTGCCGCTGGCCTGCAGCGTGGCGTCAAATCCCAGCCCGCCCCAATCGCCTGCCGATAGCCGCGTGAAGCTCAGCGCCGTTGCACTCCACTGCCCCTCTGCCACCAGCGCCGAGCCGTCATGGCCCAGCACCCGCGCATTCTGACCGGTCAGCGAAAAACTGCCTTCGGGAAAGCTGATGCCAAAGCGCGGCTCGGCCATGCCATTGGGCAGCAGCGCCGCCAGCACGGCGCTCCCCTGGGCGCCGAGATCGGCAAATTGCCCCACCACATCAAGCCGCTTCTCCTCACCAAACCCCAACCGCAGCTCGACGCCATGCGCCGCCCCGTTCAGCGTCAGCTGGCCTTCGCTCACCCGCAGGGCATCGCCGGTCAACATCACCTTGCCGGCCAGCGCCCCGGCCTGGTTGAATAGCGCATTGTCCTCACCCGGCTTGCGCCAGAGGTGGGCCAGACCGTCCAGCCGGGCGCTGCTCAGACTGAACTGGCCACGGAACGCCGGATGATCGGCCTCGCCGGTCAACTCGCCTGCTGCCCGCACCATCGTCTCACCCGGCAGCTGGCCGATGAACTGCTCGATTGTCCACACCTGGCCATCTGTGCTGGCGTCCAGCCGCACATCGCGCAGCGCGAAGCCGCGCAGTCCCACTTCGGCCAGATCGATCCCGACCCGCCCCGGCAGGGCCGGGATCAGCGGTGCGGGCAGTTCCGCCAGCAGCCGCACCGCCTCATAGGGCTTGGCGCTAGCATCTTCCTTGGCATCGCGCGGCGGCAACGAAAACACCCCACCCGAGACCACGGCGTCAAAGCTCAGCCGCGCGCCCAGTTGGATGCTCGCGGCGCCCGTCAGGCGCGTGCCCGCCCGGTTCTGGTCCGGCTGCAGCGTATAGCCGGTGAGCACGATGCGATCGGTCGAGCCGACCACCTTGCTCTCCAGCACCAGATCACCGCGGATGTCGTCGGCCTTGTCAGCGATCGGCGGGGTCTGCCGATAGGTCATCGTACCATCGAATTTCGGCGCGATCCCGGGGGTCAACAGGCCTTCAGTACTCAGCGAAAACGCCCCGTTATCCGGCTGCACGAAGGCCGACACCCGGGTCACTCCTGCGCTATCGACCTGCGACGAATTCAGCCGCAACCCATAGCGCTCATTGCGATAGACCCCGCTCCCTTGGAACTGAAACGGCCCTGCAAAGCTCGACAGTCGCAATTCACCATCAATATCACTGGCCACGAAATTGCGATCCAGCCGCCGATCCATCAGGCGGATCGTGCCATCGACAATGCTGGCTTGGGCCAGGGCGACGCCACCCCCTGCCGCCGCCACGCTGACGCCACTGCCGAACAGGCCGCTTTCATCAATGCTGAAGTCAATTACCGGCCCGCGCAGCACCAGCCGGGTCACATCGTAATTGTCGCGCAGAAAGTCCATCAGCGAGAACTCGACCTCAACGCTGTCCACCGTTGCCGCCGGCTCTTCGGACGAGCCCACCAGCACATCGCTGAAGTTCAGCCGCGGCTGCGGCAGCAGGGCGAACGCGATCTCGCCGCGAATGGTCACCGGCGTGCCGAGAACACCAGTCGCCAGCGCCTCCATGCGGCTGCGATAATCTGCCCAGTGGATCAGATAGGGCGCGATAAACGCGCTGCTGAGCACGATGATCGCCAGCATGCCAACAATGATGTAGATGCGGTTCAGCACAGCGCGTGGGTCATCCGGATTGAAGCGCCAGAGTGTAGGCAAGCGCCGCCCGGGCGCAACCCCGCCGCGCTACTGAATACACGCCAGAACCCACCCCGCTGCCATTTCCTCGGATTCACACTATCCACGACGACCAATGGCCGGTCCCGCAGGACCGGCCATCCGCTAGTGCCTTGATCGAGACGTTACAGCGCGCCGATCGACCAGAACATGGTCTCGCCCGAGCTGTCGTCGACGCCGTCATTGTCGGTCACGGCAAAGCCTTCGCCGCTGGCGTCGATGGCAAAGCCTTCGACCTTGTCGAGCACATAGCCGCCGGTCGAGGTCAGGTCCGGCACGAAGTCGCGTACCAGCGTCTTGGTGACCGTGGTCAGTTCGCCACCCAGGGCCCCCGGCACCAGTTCGGCAACCGGCACACTATAGAGCGCCTTGAGCACGGCCTTGCTGCCAATCTGGTTGTCACGTTCGACGATATAGACCAGCTCGCCATGCGCGGTAATTTCCGAAAGGCCGACCCAGCCGCCTTCGGCGGGGGCCTCAAGCGGATAGTTGACGGCACCCCATTCGCCAGAAGCGGGATTGTAGGACACCAGCTTGACCACGCCCTTGGCGTCGTTCTTCCACTCGCGCTGCATGGCGATCCACAGCGTGGTCTCGTCGCCGGTGCCGACCACGGTGACGCCTTCGGCGCCAAAGCGGATTTCCTCGGCCAGCAGTTCAGCCGGGAACGGCACTTCCTTGGCGATTTCGCCATCCGCATCGACGCGGTAGAGCGCATGCGGGATCAACCGGTCGCTGCGGCCTTCCGAAGCCAGCCAGAACCCGCCTTCGCCATCAAGGGCAATGCCTTCAAGATCGAGCTTCTGGGCAGGGTTGCCATTGCGGGTCACAATCGTCTTGGCCGTGATACGGGCCGGCTGGGTGGTCGCATCAATAGTGTAGATCGCCGGCTGATTGCCCAGGAAGCTGTCGGACACGCCAAACAGCATGCCGGGCTTTTCGGCATCGGCAACCAGACCCGACATGGCGACCCAGCCCAGTGGGCGGCCATCGGCATCAAGGTCGCTCATGATGTGCGGATAGCTCGGAGCCTCGGCTTCGGCCAGCTCATAGATCATGACATGGGAGCGGGCTGCGCCATCGGCGCCCAGGTCGTTCTCATTGGCCGTGATGAAGAGATTGCGCGACGGTATGGCGACCCCGCCTTCAGGACCAACGCCCGATGGCAGCGCCTGCACGAATTCAGGCTCGGCACCGGTATCCTTGTAGACCCCGACCAGCGAGGCGCGTTCGAGACCGACAAAGATATAGGTGTTCTCGCCAAAGGTCGCGACGTCCATGCCCTCGGGCTCCACGCCCTTGGCATCGGACCGCTTGTCCGGATAATGGCCCAGCTGGGCCGCCTTCATTTCCAGATCGGCGCCGCTTTCATAGAGCACTTCGCCGGTTTTCGAGAAGATCGAGAAGCTGCGCGAGCCGCCATTGTAGTCGCCTTCATTGGCGACGGCGAAACGCTCGTCGTCGATCCACTTGACCGAGTCGGGTTCACGCAACACGCCGGCCTGCGCACCGGTAAAGTCCAGCGAGCCATTGTCGAGCACGTCGATATTCTCGAGATCGACCGCGCCAGCGCTGAAATGGGCAGTCACTTCGCCGCTATTGCCGTCGACGATGACGAAGTGATTGTTTTCCTGCAGCGACACCACGACCTCGTTGAGGCTGTTGATCGACACATATTCCGGCTCGGGATCGTCGCCAGCAATCTCGGCCAGACCGGTCAGGTCGACGATTTTGAGGCTGTCGCAATCCACGGCGCCGTCGACGACATTGAGCAGCGCCAGCGAGCCGGCCGGCATCTGCGGAATTTCGCCGTCATTGAGGTCTTCGTCGCGCTCGTTCTCGATGGCGATGGCGATCAGGCTACCGTCGGCGTTGCGCGCCACAGAGTCAGGCTGGCCGCCGATCTCGCAGCTGGCCTCGATCGTCTGGCTGGCCAGGTCGATGGTGGAGAGATTGCCCGATGGTTCGACGAAGCTCTCGGAGGTATTGACGCCCGAAAACAGCTTGTCGCCGATGACCACGACCGTGGTGGGCTCGCCGTCCAGCGACAGGAAGCCCTTGGCAGCCGGTGCCTTGGGATCGGTGATGTCGATAAAGCCGATGCCGCCGCCTGGGCTGTCGGAATAGATCAGCGTCATGCCGTCTTCCGAGACGGTGATGATCTCTGCCGAGGTCTCTTCGGCGTCCGGATTGTTCAGCGCCACCGGGAAGCTGGCAATGCGGTTGAAGTATTCGGCGGCGCCGGCACTGGCCGTGGTGGCCAGCAGCGTGGCCGTCAGTGCGACGAGAAGTTTGGTCTGCGACATGGATGATCCCCCGTTGAATGCTAGGGGGGTGCCATAAGCTGGCCGGGCTACACTTCCATGACGTCAACATGACAGATCGGTGACGGCCCCCCGTTCTATACAAGTCCCCTGCCCGTCCCTATATTCGCAGGAGAACAAATCAAGATTCGTCAATCGCCGCGCTGCAGCGCCCGGACCGGCGCGCAGCGATGGAAAGGCCTTCTATGTCCGGTGAATCTCACCCCCCCGCCCGCCCGACAGCCGGGGCCATAACCGGCCAGTTCAAGCGCAGCCAGGTGCCTGACTATCTCGAGGGCCTGAATGCCGAACAGCGCGACGCGGTCGAGAGCCTTGATGGGCCGCTCCTGGTACTGGCCGGCGCCGGGACCGGCAAGACGCGCGTCTTGACCACCCGCATCGCTCATATCCTAAATACCAAGCGCGCCTGGCCGTCCGAAATCCTGTCTGTGACATTCACCAACAAGGCAGCCCGGGAAATGAAGGAGCGCATCGGTCGCCTTGTCGGTGCTGATGTCGAGAGCATGCCATGGCTCGGCACTTTTCACTTCATCGGCGCGCGCATCCTGCGTCGCCATGCCCCGCTTGTCGACCTCAAGTCCGATTTCACCATTCTCGGCACCGACGATCAAATCCGGTTGATGAAACAACTGATCGACGCCGAGAACATCGACGAAAAGCGTTGGCAGGCGAAACACTTGGCGCCGCTGATTGATAGTTGGAAAAATAGAGGTCTTTTCCCAAAGGATGTATCGCCCGCTGAAAGCGCAGGCTTCGCAAACGGCCGCGGCGCGGCGCTCTATGCTGCCTACCAAGCCCGCCTTAAAGTACTCAACGCAGCCGATTTTGGCGACCTACTGCTCGAAAATATCCGCCTGTTCCGCGAATACCCCGACGTGCTGGCAGACTATCATAACCGCTTCAAATACATTTTGGTGGACGAATACCAGGACACAAGCGTCGCGCAGTATCTGTGGCTGCGACTGCTGGCGCAGGGCAAGCCGGCTTCTGCCGCCAACTTATGTGTCGTGGGCGACGACGACCAGTCGATCTATGGCTGGCGCGGCGCCGAGGTCGACAATATCCTGCGCTTTGAAAAGGACTTTCCCGGCGCCAAGGTGATCAAGCTCGAGCGTAATTACCGCTCGACCGGCAATATCCTCAAGGCTGCCTCCAGCATCATCGCTTTCAACGAAGGCCGCCTAGGCAAGACTTTGTACACTGATGTTGGCGAAAAAGGCGAACCTCTTTCAGTCACCTCCGTGTGGGACAGCGAGGAAGAGGCGCGCACCGTAGGCGACGAGATCGAGAACTACCAACGGGCAGGCGAAGCTCTCAATTCTATGGCCATTCTCGTCCGTGCCGCGCACCAGATGCGCTCCTTCGAAGAGCGCTTCATTACGATGGGCCTCAATTACCGCGTCATCGGCGGACCGAAATTCTACGAGCGCAAGGAAATCCGTGACGCCATCGCTTACCTGCGCGTGGTCTCAAATCCATCCGACGGATTGAGCTTCGAACGCATCGTCAACGTACCCAAGCGTGGGTTGGGCGATTCGACCGTGCAGATGCTCTACAACGCCTCGCGCTCGGCGGAGGTATCGCTGCTCGCTGCAACCCGCATGCTGCTCGAAACCGAGGAGCTCAAGCCTAAGCAACGCACTACCCTGCGCGAGTTGATCGGCCAATTCGACCACTGGTCGGCGCAGCTTCAACGCGAGGAAATGCCGGAAGAAAAAGAACTTCGGACTATTCGCTCTGGCATTCCCCATTGGGAACTCGCCGCGCAGATCCTGGACGAAAGCGGCTACACCGCCATGTGGCAGGCTGACAAATCCCCCGACTCGCCAGGGCGCCTTGAAAACCTCAAGGAACTTGTGCGTTCCATGGAGGAGTTCGACACCCTGGGCAGCTTCCTCGAACATATTTCGCTCGTTATGGATCGCGATACTTTAGAAGCCGAAGACGCCGTCTCGATCATGACGCTGCATTCCGCCAAGGGCCTCGAATTTGACACGGTCTTCCTGCCCGGCTGGGAAGAAGGCCTGTTCCCCAGCCAGCGCACCATGGACGAAAGCGGCCGCGCTGGCCTCGAGGAAGAGCGGCGCCTCGCCTATGTCGGCATTACCCGCGCCCGCAAGCGCGCCCGGCTGTCAGTTGCGCAGAACCGCCGCATCAATGGCCTCTGGCAATCGGCCATTCCATCCCGCTTTCTCGATGAACTGCCCGCCGACGCGGTGGAAGTCACCGATACCGGCTCCTCCTATGGCGGCTATGGCTATGGCGGGGGGGCCTCCAGCCGCTTCAACAAGGCTGACCCCTTCGAGAGCGTCTACGAAACCCCCGGCTGGCAGCGCGCCCGCGCCCAGCAGGCTAGTCGCAAGAGCGCCGGCCCAATGACCATTGACGGCGATCTGGTCGCCCGCTCCGTTGATATCGGCAACGACAAATCCGCCTTCACCTTCGGCGAACGCGTCTTCCACCTCAAATTCGGCTACGGCGCCATCGCCGCCATCGAGGGCAACAAGCTGACCATCGATTTCGAAAAGGCCGGGCGCAAGAAGGTGCTGGAGAGTTTTGTTACCAAGGGGTGAGCGGCGATCCACTACCCCTCTGTTCAGGCACCCAAGAGGACCCGGGGACAAGTTCGCATTGACGCCCGCGGGCCGATGGCGCAACAAGGCGCGAAACCTGAGGAAACCGCCATGTCCGTCGATCAGCTCTCTGCCCCGCTCACCAAGGATCAGGCCTATGAACTGGTCGATGCGGTGATGGAGCGCGACGATCTGGCGCTGACCGCCTCGGCACACGAGAATGAAGACACCGGCCAATGGTACTTCGAGGCGGCCTGTGACAGCCCGCCCGACCTTGCAGCCTTTGTTGAGCTGGCACGCCAAACCCTTGGCATTGAAGTGGAATTTTCAGTGTCCCGGATTGATCCCGAAATCAACTGGGTGGCCAGATCGCTGGAGGGCCTGGCCCCGGTGACGGCCGGCGGCTTTTATGTCTATGGCAGCCACGAAACCGGACCCGTGCCCAGCGGGCTGACGGCAATACGGATCGACGCGGCGCAGGCCTTTGGCACTGGCCACCACGAGACCACCACCGGGTGCCTCGAGGCCATCAACCTGCTGCTCAAGCGCCGCAAGCCGCGCCACATGATCGATGTCGGCACCGGCACCGGCGTGCTGGCCATTGCCCTGGCCAAGCGCACCAAAACCCCGGTGATTGCCAGCGATATCGATCCGATTTCGGTCACCACCACCATCGCCAATGCCGAGCAGAACGGCGTCGGCACGCTGATCGTTGCTGTCGAGGCCACGGGGCTAACCCAGTCCACAATAACGCAAAACGGCCCCTATGACCTGATCGTCGCCAATATCCTGGCCGGCCCGCTAATGGCGCTGGCGCCCTCGGTCGGCAAGGCGGCGCAAAAGGGCGCGAGCATTGTTCTGTCCGGGATTCTGGAGCATCAGGCGCGTGGCGTGATCAACGCCTATGCCCGTCAGGGCATGACCCTGACCCAGACGCTGCAGCGCAAGGAATGGACCACGCTGATGCTGGAAATGAAGTAGCAGGCCATTCGATTTCTCGCCCCCGAGAGGGTTTACTGGTTAGCAGACTGTTAACCATTCAGCGTCCCCGAACGGGCGTTGACGGCCTTGGTGTGAGCGTCCACCGCATGACCCTGGGGGCTTGACCCTGAGAGGGTGACGGTCGGTGGTTGTGGCTCCGCAATGGGTAGCGCCACAGCCAGGCGAGCCGACAGATCCCAGACAAGCAAAATCCCCGAAGCGGGCCCCGGGGATCGACATACTCTGCGATGAAATCTTGCGGCCTTATGGGCGCTTGGTGAAGGCGCCGATCAGCTGATGCTGCATGCGATAGCTGACCTGGCGGTTCGATTCGCGACCACGGGCATCGATTACCGAACCCAGTGTCTTGCGAAAATCGTTCATGCTCTCGGTCATCGTCATCTCCATGCACTTGGACGCGTGGTCTGTTGCCATCGTCCTGAGCTGTCTAGGCCAAACCGAGCGTGTCAGTTAGACCCATATCGGCACAGCAGCCCTGCAAGTTTGGCAGGACCGATTACCGCTTTGTTAACGGGCGGTTGGTCTTGCCATAGGTGCGCTCAAACTCGGCGACATAGCGCTTCGCGGTGAGTTCGCGACCGGCAATCATTGCGTCTACTGCGCGGGCGAAGAAATTCTTCTCATTGGCCATGGTTGCTCTCCTGTGTTGTGACACTAAGGTAGGCCTTCTCCTGCGATATGCTATGGGCTGATCGGTCAGGTCAGCCATGAGCCCAGCGCACCTCCCGTCCAAGGACACCGTTATATGACCCTCGCCGCCTTCCCGCCCGCCCTGTTCCAGAGCTTTGAGGAAAAGGCCGATCCCGCCAATGTCGCCCCCCGTCTGGCGGCCCTGCGGCACGCCATGGCCAAGGCCGGGGTCGATGCGTTTCTGGTTCCCCGCGCCGATGCCCATCGCGGCGAGTCGGTACCGCCGGGCGACGCGCGGCTGGCCTATCTCACCGGCTTCACCGGCTCGGCCGGTTTCGCCATTGTCGGTCCCGACAACGCCGGGCTGTTTGTCGATAGCCGCTACACCCTGCAGGCGCCCACCCAGACCGATACCGCGCTGGTCTCGGTGCGGGCCTGGGGGCAAGGTGGCTATGGCACCGAACTGGCCGATTTCGTGCCCAAGGGCGGCACGCTGGCCTATGATCCCTGGCTGCACACGCCCGGCGAAGTGCGTAACCTGACCCGCCAGCTTGCCGATCACTGCAAAGTGGTACCCCACGCCAATCTGGTCGACACCGTCTGGGCGGACCGCCCCGGCGCTCCAGTCAGCGCCATCGAGTTTCTCGGCCACAACCGCGCCGGCCAGACCGCAGGCGACAAGATCAGCGCCATCCAGACCAGTTTGCGCTCTGACAAGGCCGATGCCGCGGTGCTGACCCTGCCCGAATCGATCTGCTGGCTGCTCAACATGCGCGGTCGCGACGTGCCCAATACCCCCTTTGTGCTGGGCTTTGCCATCGTGCCGCAGACCGGTCAGCCGACGCTCTATCTCGATCCGGCCAGGATCACCGATGAACTCACCACGGCCCTTGCGGGCGTCGCCAAAATCGCCAGTACGGCCAGCTTCACCAGCGATCTGGCGGCACTCGGCGCAGTCGATAAAGCGGTGTTGATCGATCCCGCGAGCGTGCCCCAGGCCATCGCCACCACCTTGACCGAAGCTGGCGCCCGGCTGATCGAAAAGGCTGACCCTGTGCTGCTGCCGAAGGCCAGGAAGAACGAGGCCGAACTGGCCGGCATGCGCGAAGCGCACATGCTGGACGGCGTCGCACTGGCCAAATTCCTCGCCTGGTTTGACGCCAATGCCCCACAGGGCGAACTGACCGAAATCGGTATCGTCACCGCTCTTGAAGCCTTCCGGCGCCAGGAGGAGAGCTGCGTTGACGCCAGTTTTGACACCATTTCCGGCGCCGGCCCCAATGGCGCCATTGTGCACTACCGGGTGACAACCAAGACTGATCGTACCCTCAAGCCCGGCGAACTCATGCTGCTCGATAGCGGCGCGCAATATCTATCGGGCACCACCGATATCACCCGGACCCTCTCGACCGGTTCATCGACCCCCGAACAGCGCGACCGCTTCACCCGCGTGCTCAAGGGCATGATCGCCATCTCCACCGCACGCTTCCCCCAGGGCACCAGCGGCGCCCAGCTTGATGTTCTGGCGCGCCAGTTCCTCTGGCAGGATGGCGTCACCTATAGTCACGGCACCGGCCACGGCGTGGGCGCCTATCTGGGCGTCCACGAGGGCCCCATCGGCATTTCGTCGCGCTACCCCACCCCGCTTGAGGAGGGCAATGTGCTTTCCAACGAGCCCGGCTATTACAAGGCTGGCGAATACGGCATCCGCATCGAAAATCTGATCACGGTGCGCGCGAGCACCGATTTCCCCGACTATCTGGAGTTCGAAACGCTCACCCTGGCCCCCATCGACACCCGGCTGATCGAACCCGCCCTGCTCAGCCCGGCCGAACGCAACTGGCTCAATGCGTATCATCAGCGGGTGTACGACGAGATCGGCCCCAAGCTCGACGGCCCGGTGCGGTCATGGCTCAAGGCGGCCACGGCAGCGCTTTAGAATCCCAGCGGATCATAGGTCAGCGCCCAGCTCAGCAGCCAGTGGTCGTCGGGGCCCAGGGCCGCGACATCGTCGACCTTCCAGCCATCCGCCTCGCGCACCGTGGCAATGGCCAGCAGGCGTGGATGGTCGAAATTGTGGTAGCTGACATTGATGATGGCGCGGTCGCCACTGATGGTGGCCTCGCCGACGCTGAGGTCGAACAGTAGCGCGCTGGCATCGGGCAGGAACGGGTTGAACATCTGCGCCGCCACGAAGGGCGCGCCGGTGACGGCGGCATCATCGGCAAAGACGTTGTTTTCCACCGCCTGCTCGTAGATTCCCTGAAGACGCTGCGAATAAAAGCTGTTGGGGGCGCTGGCATGCGCCCCCGGCTGGTATTCGGCATAGATGGCGCTCACCAGCGCCTTGGGATCGCCATAGCGCTCGGCGCCCAGCGCCGGGCCGCTCAGCAGCAGCCCCGCCAGCACCAGCATTGCTCCAGTTTGTTGCATGCCCCGTCTCCCTACATGATGGCAAAACGCTAGTGCCCGGCCATGGCGCGACTGTGATCGTGCCATGGCCAAACTGCGGCAGGCGATTACCATTTGGCAATCTGGCAGGCTCAGTTGCCGGCGGCGGCAGCAAAGATCTCGCTCAGGCGATACTGGTTTTCCGGATTGCCCGAGACCACGTCGTCGATCTTCCAGCCATTTTCGTTCACCAGTTCAAAGGTGAGGCTGCGCGGCTCGCCGAAATTGCGGAAGCTGACATCCACAATCGCCTCAGCGCCAACAATGGTGGGCGTGCCGATCTGGAATTCGGTGAGATCAAAATCCTGGCCGTCGACATAGGGATCGAAACTGATGGCGCCCATTTCCCCCGGCGGGGTGATTTCGGCGTCATTGTCATGGAGCGCCTGCAGAGCCGCTGAGCGGAAAGGGGCTTCATCGTCGTAGAACTCGCCGGTAAAATAGGGGGCATAGAAGTCCTCGAGCAGGGCCTCTGGAGTGTCATAGGTCTGGGCTGCAGCCAGACCGGTCAGGGCCAGCACCATTCCGGCAATAAGGGCAACAAGACGCATTCGTCATCTCCGGGTGGGCGGCCTAAGTGAGGCCTGTCGCAACAGACACAGCCAAATGGGGAAGGTTTGACAGGGCGGCGTGTCGCCAGCCGCCCCGGCATTAAACTCAGTTGAACCAGAAGGCGTAGTTGGGGAACGCGTCGCCAAACGCCGCATTGCCCGCAGCAAAGCTCTCCGCATCGGCAATCGGGCCGTCCTTGAGAAACGGCAGGGCGTCCTGTCCGGCCAACAACATCACCAGATCGGTGCGCTCGGCACTGTCGAAATAGGCCTTGAGATCAAAGCCCTGGGCAAAGCGCCAATGCGGAATCAGCAATTGGCCATCGATGATCTGGTCGAGCACGTCGAGCGTCTCCCGCCAGGCGGCAACGCCCGCCGCCGTCACCGGCATGCCATCGAGCAGGCTGGTCTGGTCCGGATTGGGAATGACCTCGCGGTCATCATCGGTCTCGGCCAGGATCAGCTCCCAGTTGCGCCGCGACAGCGCCGTGACCTGCTTGAGCTGATCGGGAATGCTGGCCAGCAGGGCTTTGTCGATCACCGAGAAATTCAGCGTGTGAATGCCCGCAATGATATCGGCGATCGACGCATCGCTGTCGGGATCCATGACCAGGCTGCCCACCCCATCCATGCCTTGCATGGGCAGACCTGCCTGGGGAAATACCCGATGCAGATAGGCGTTGAAGAAATCCTCGAAATCATGGGCCATCAGCCAGTCCAGCTGTGCGCCCACCAGTTTGGTGTAGCCGGCCAGCCAGATGGCATCGGCCGGATCAAAGCCGAGCGTGCCATCCTGCACCGGCGGCCCCTTGCGCTTGGTCTTGCCCATGGGCGCGATGGCTGTGTCCGGTACAAAATCCTGACCGAGCAGGGGCAACAGCACCGTGGCCAGGGTTTCTTCCGGCGCCGTGGTGCCATCGCCATTGAAGTCGAGCCTGGCCTTGAGCAGGTCGATCGGCAGCACATAATCGGCACCATCGGCGCCACCACAGACGAACGCCGCCTGGGCCGCTGCGAGGTCGCTGCGGAAATCGGCCAGCACGGTGCGCAGGGCCGGATAGCGCAGCGCTTCGGGCGCCGGATTGAGCACTACCGGCGGCTCTGCCTCGCCGATGCCCAGCAGCATTGCCGCTGCCGGCGTGTCGGGCGCCGTACCGCCATAGCGATAGAAATCCTGCGCCAGCCCTTCCAGCGCCCCTGCCAGACCCAGCATGGCCCAGCCAAAGCAGGCTTCGGGCTCGCCCGCGTCCTTGCCAGCGGCCAGCGCCGCCTGCCCCGCGCCGATGCTGCCCGCGTAGAGATGGCTGGCCAGCAACTCGCCCGTCTCACTGGCCTGCACCGTCACCGGCAGCAACACGGCTGCTGCCAAAACACCCAATAATCGCATCCCGTTCTCCCTGACGGCGTCTGGGCGCTTAGCCGACGCGCTCGAACCATTCATCTTCGCTGATCACCTCGACACCGAGCTCTTCAGCCTTTTTCAGCTTGGACCCGGCGCCCGGCCCCGCCACCAGAATATCGGTGGCCGCCGAGATCGACCCGGCCACCTTGGCGCCTAACCGTTCGGCCATCGCCTTGGCCTCCGAGCGGGTCATCCGCTCCAGCGAACCGGTGAACACCACCGTCTTGCCTGCCACCGCACTATCGGCAGCAATTGTGACCACATAAGGCTTGGGATGCACCTCGGCCAGCAGATCGTCCAGTGCTTCAATGTTGCGGTCATTGGCAAAAAACGCCATGACCGACGAGCGCACCGTATCGCCAATGCCGTTGATCTGGGGAAAGACGGCGTGCTTGTCGCCCTCGGCATGCGCCGCCGCCGAGGCGGTGTCGCGAAAGGCCTCCATGGTGGTGAAGGTCTTGGCCAGCAGTGCCGCCGTGGTCTCTCCGACATGGCGGATACCCAGCGCGTAGATGAAACGATCCAGCTCCGGTTCCCGCCGGGCCTCGATCGCGTCAAACAGCTTCCTGACCGAAGTGGCGCCAAAGCCATCCACATCCTTGAGCTTTTTCACCGACCGCTCGTCGCGGGCCCTCAGCGTGAAGATATCGGCCGGTCGGGCGATGCGCCCCTCCTCGTAGAACTGGGTCACCTGCCGGTCGCCCAACCCGTCGATATCCATGGCGTCGCGCGCCACGAAATGCTTGAGCTTTTCGATTGCCTGGGCCGGACAGACCAGCTCGCCGGTGCAACGGCGCTTGGAGTCCACCTTGCCGGTCTTCTCATTGACCTCGCGAATGGCTGGCGAGCCACACACCGGGCAGGTTTCGGGGAACACGAAGGGTTTGGCATCGGCGGGGCGCTTGTCCAGCACCACATCAACGATCTGCGGAATGACGTCGCCAGCCCGCTGGACGATGACGGTGTCGCCAATGCGCAGATCGACGCCATTGCGGATCGGCGCGCCATCATTGCCCAACCCCTTGATGTAATCCTCATTGTGCAGCGTGGCATTCTCCACCACCACCCCGCCCACCGTCACCGGCGCCAGCCGCGCCACCGGCGTCAGCGCGCCGGTGCGGCCGACCTGAATGTCGATACCGGTCAAGATCGTGGTGGCCTGCTCGGCCGGAAATTTGTGGGCAATCGCCCAGCGCGGCGCCCGGGCGACGAAGCCCCAGCGCTGCTGCAGCGCCAGATCGTCGAGCTTGTAGACCACGCCATCAATGTCATAACCCAGCGTGGCGCGCTGCGCTTCGATGGCACGATAATGCGCCAGCAGCGCCTCAATGCTGTCGGTGCGGATCATCAGCGGCGTGGTGACAAACCCCCATTGCTTGAATTTCTCCACCGCTTCGCCCTGGGTCGCTGCCGGCGGTTGCGGCTGGCCAGCTGCATTCTCCGAGATTCCCCAGGCATAGGCGAAGAAGTTCAAATTCCGGCTGGCGGTAATCTCGGGGTTTTTCTGCCGCAGCGAACCGGCCGCAGTATTGCGCGGATTGACGTAATCCTGCCCGCCAAACTTGGCCGACTGCGCCTTGAGCCGCTGGAACTCGGCGTGGCTCATATAGACCTCGCCGCGGATCTCGATCACCGCTGGCCAGCCCGAGCCCTTGAGCTCTTTGGGGATGTCCTTGATGGTCTTGAGGTTCTCGGTGATGTCCTCGCCTTCAGTACCATCGCCGCGCGTCGCCCCGCGCACGAAAACGCCGTTCTCGTAGCGCAGCGAGGCCGACAGCCCGTCAATCTTGGGCTCGGCGGTGAAATAGAGTTTGAAATCGGGATCGCGCGCAAATTCCTTCTCGAAGAACTTCCGCCCCCGCGCCACGAAATCAGCGACGTCGGCGTCATCGAACGCATTGCCCAGGCTGAGCATGGGGATGCCGTGCCTGACCTTGGCAAAGCCCTCGGCCGGAGCAGCGCCCACGGCTGCCGATGGGCCGTCTGGCAGCACCAGCGCCGGAAACCGCTGCTCGATCGCCTCATTGCGGCGACGCAGCGCGTCATAATCGGCGTCGCTGATCTCGGGCGCATCTTTCTGGTGATAGGCGATATCGGCCTCGGCCATGGCCGCCGCCAGCCGCTCCAGCTCGGCCCGGGCCTCGGGTGGGCTGAGGGTATCGACGGGTTTGTTGGACAGGTCGGTCATGGGGATACTCGGGAAGCAGAACATTGTAACAGTTTGAGGAGCATACCCCCACCTCGCCTCCCCCTGAAGGGGGAGGAATTCGGGCGGTGGATCTGGCACCATCCCGCCCCACACCCGATCTATCCCTCCCCCTTCAGGGGGAGGTTAGGTGGGGGCCTACCCCACTTCACTCAGCAGCTTGCTTGCCGCCGCACGCGCCTCGTCGGTCACCTGCGCCCCGGCCAGCATGCGGGCCACCTCTTCCTGGCGGGCGGCGCTGTCGAGCGGCTTGACGTGGGTACGCATGAAGGCGCCTTCCTTGACCATCTGTTTTTCGATCAGCAGATGGCGCTGGGCGCGGGCGGCGACCTGCGGCGCGTGGGTAACGGCCAGCACCTGCACCTTGCCCGCCAGCCGCGCCAGACGGCGGCCAATGGCATCGGCCACCGCGCCGCCCACCCCGGTGTCGATTTCGTCAAAGATCAGCACCGGCGCCGAGCCCCGGTCAGCCAGCACCACCTTGAGCGCCAACAGGAACCGGCTGAGCTCGCCGCCCGAGGCCACCTTGAGCAAGGGACCGGCAGCAGTGCCCGGATTGGTCTGCACGTGAAAGGCGATCTGGTCAAAGCCGGTGGCGGCAATGCGGCTGGTATCGATCTGGTGGTCGACGATGAACTTTGCCGCGCCCAGCTTGAGCTCGGGCAATTCCATCCCGACCGCCTGGCCCAGCGCCTTGGCGGCCTTGGCGCGGCCGGCGCTCAGCGTTTCGGCCAGTGCGCGATAGCGCGCCAGCGCCTTGGCCTGCGCCGCTTCCAGCGCCACCAGCCGCGCTTCGCCACTCTGCAGGGTTTCAAGATCGGCGCTGTATTTGGCCAGCACGTCGGCCAGTCCGTCACAGCTGGTCTGGTGCTTGCGGGCCAGCGCACGCAGCGCGAACAGCCGCTCCTCGACATCTTCAAGCTCGGCCGGATCATAGGCCATCTCGCGCTTCAGCGCCTCGAGCGTGTCGCTGGTGTGATCAAGGCTGGTCAGCGCGGTGTCGATGCTGTCGACAATCGGCTGGAACAGGCTGGCGCCGCCATCGATCTTGCGCATCAGCCGCCGCATCAGGCTGGCCAGCGCCGGGGCCGGCGCGCTGGGACCGTTGAGCATCTCGTCGATCTCGCCGACATCGGATGCCGAACGCTCCACCTGTTGCAAATGCGTGCGCCGCGCCGCCAGCTCATCCTCTTCGCCCGGCTGCGGCTTGATCTTGGACAGTTCGTCCACCGTATGGCGGGCATAGTCCTCGGCGGCCAGTGCCTCGGCGACCTGGGCCTGTTGCTCGGCCACGGCTGCGCTGGCCTCGCTGAGCGCCTCCCAGGCATCGCGCAGTTGCACCACGCCGGCCTCCAGCTCGCCAAACGCATCCAGCGCGGCGCGATGGGTCGCCGCATCGACCAAAGCACGATCATCGTGCTGGCCGTGAATTTCCACGATCTGGCTGCCGACACGCTGCAGCAGTGCCGCCGACACCGGCTGGTCATTGATAAAGGCGCGGGTGCGGCCATCGGCAAACTGCACGCGGCGCAGAATGATATCCTCGTCATCGGGGATGGCATTGTCGCGCAGGGCTGCGCGGGCCGGATGATCGGCCGCCAGTTGCAGCACCGCCACCACCTGCCCGCTCTGCTGGCCGCTGCGCACCAGTGACGCGTCACCACGCCCGCCCAGCGCCAGCGTCAGGGCATCGAGCAGAATGGATTTGCCGGCCCCGGTCTCCCCCGTCAGCACGGTCATGCCGCCGTCGAGGGCCAGATCAAGCTGGTCGATCAGGACGATGTTGCGAACCGAGAGCGCGTTCAGCATGCGCAGTTACATCCCAGATTGCGTGAGGGGTAGCGCCTGCCAACCCGTTACACCGCACGTTACCATCCCGGCAGCCCTCCCGCGAAACCACGAATCGCGCTTTCGCACAGGAAGGCGATGGCCGCGGGTCCGCCGGTGATGCCGGGTCCGTTGCGTTCCACAAACGAACTGGGGCGCATCATAGCGCCCCAGAACAAACTAGCAACAAAATCTTGCAGCGGCTACTTGCGCAGCCCGGCCATCCAGCTGCCACTATTGACGGTCGGCGCCAGACCCTGCTTGCCCAGCAAGGCAAACGCCTTCTGGTACCAGCTGCTGTTCGGATAATTGTGACCCAGCACGGCAGCCGACGTCATGGCCTCATTGGTCAGGCCCAGCAGCAGATAGGCCTCGGTCAGGCGGTACAACGCCTCCTCGATATGGGTCGAGGTCTGCCAAGTCTCCACCACGACGCGGAAGCGGTTGATCGCTGCGGTGTACTGGCCATTGCCCAGATAGTAGCGTCCCACCGACATTTCCTTGCCGGCCAGCTGGTCATAGGCCACCAGCAGCTTTTCCCTGGCGTCCTCGGCGTAATCGGATTTGGGATAGTTGGAAATCAGCAGCCGATAGGTATCGATCGCATCGGCCGAAAGTTGCTGGTCGCGGGTGATGTCCTTGATCTGGGCAAAGTAGGAATTTGCCTTGAGATACATCACATAGGGCGCGTCCTTGCCATTGGGGTAAACCGCCAGATAGCGGTCCGCCGCCAGAATGGCGTCATCAAGCTTGTTGGCGCGGTAATTGGCGAACACCTGCATCAGCTTGGATTTTTCCGTCAGCGGATCGCGCGGATGCTGCCGGTCCAATTGCTGCAAGGACTTGATGGCGGTGGCGTAATATTGCCGGTCCATATCGTCCAGCGCCTTCTGGTACAGCGTCTGGGCCGGAATGATCGGCTCATCCTTGACCTTGCTGGGCCCGAACAGCGAGCAGCCAGCCAGCACGACCGCGACCAGCGCAATCGTCAGGAACCGGGCGGCCCGGCTGGTGAAACCACCGAAAACATCAACTGTCACGAACTGCCCCGTCTTTCATAGGAAAACCGCACTGCTTGCGGCCTATTGAGAAATTGGATCAAAACTGTGGCGCGCGGCGCCCCTGTCGAGCCTAGCGCACGGACCGCAAATAGTGATTGACCGCCAAACCTTCGGGCTGCTCATCAAATGCCTGAAACTCGAGCGGCAGATCTTCTGCGTCCACTATCTCATAATTGGCCTCACTGGAGAAGAGACCGGCCAACACATGCGCGTTCAACCCGTGACCGCCCTTGTAGGAGCGGAACCGGCCCCAGATCGGCAGGCCACCCAGCGACAGATCGCCAATGGCATCCAGCAGCTTGTGCCGCACAAACTCGTCCTCGTAGCGCAGCCCACCGGGGTTGAGCACGCGATTCTCGTGCACGGTGATGGAATTATCCAGGCTGGAGCCCAGCGCGTAGCCGGCCTGACGCAGGATCTTGGCGTCACGGGCAAAGCCAAAGGTGCGGGCGCGCGACACATCGTCGTAATAGCGACGCGGCGTCCAGTCGAAGATCATGCGCTGGCGACCGATGACCTTGCTGTCAAAGTCGATTTCGAGATCGAGCGAGCGGCCATTATAGGGTTCGAGCGCCGCAAAGGCGTCATTGTTGCGTACCGTCACGGCCCGCATGATTTTGAGGAATTTGCGCTGCGCCGGCTGAATTTCCAGGCCCACCTTGAGGATGGCCTCGGCATAGGGGCGCGCACTGCCATCCAGAATGGGGCATTCGCTGCCATCAATGGTAATCAGCGCATTGTCGACGCCCATGCCGCTGAGCGCCGAGGTCACATGTTCAATGGTGGCGACGCTGACGCTGTCGCCCAGATCAAGCGTGGTGCAAAGCGTGGTGCGGCTGACCCGCGAAAAATGCACCTTGACCGGCGCCGTTGTGGTGCCGTTTTCGAGCGTGCGGCTAATGACATAACCACTATCGGCCGGCGCTGGCCCGATCGTCAGATTGACCGGTTGCCCGCTATGTACCCCGTAGCCAGAGAAGTCGATGGCGGCCGCGAGGGTACGCTGGCGCGTATTCAATTTCTGCATACTCGAAATACTCCGACCCCAGCCCATTCGCCCGAGGTTTGTACTAGCCAAAAAAAACTCGGTGCGAAAGCCGCACCGAGCAATGTTTCAGTATCTGTGCCCAGCCAATTAACCGTGCTTGCGCAGGAATGCCGGAATCTCGAGGCTCTCTTTCTGCGGCGCCGAGGACGGCTGGCGACCATGCGCATCGAGGCCGCCATGGGCACCTTCGGCTGGCGCGGCAACGCGGGAAGTCCTTGTGCCGCCTGCCTCTATGGCGCTACGGGCAGCATTGTCATCAGCGGCGAATTGCGGCGCCTCCTGCCTGTCAGCCACATGAGGCTGACCCAGATTCAGGCCAACATTGGAGGCCAAACGCTTGAAGAGAGCCCGTGCATTGCGCGGCTCGGCATCCACACGTTCCGCTGCGTCCTGTGTCCGCCGCGCAACAGCAGGCAGTTCCTCGGTGCGCGGCATACGGCGCTGACCCTCGGGACGGACGGCATGGGAAGGCACATAAGCGCTGGGTACAGGTGAGTCGTCAGCCATGGTCAGCTCGTCATCGTCCTGCGGTGCCACAGACGCCGCCGGGATATAGGGCTCGACCATGACGCCATCATCGTCCTGAACCGACGCGCTTGGCGTGAAGGTTTCAAACGAGAAGGCTTCGGCAACGGCCGATTCGACCTGCTGCTCGATCTGCTCGGTCACCGCAGTTGGCGAGACGACAGCAGCACGCGCAATGCTGGGCTGGCTCGGCTCGACGGGCACATGGCGGCGCACTTCGAGTGGCGTACGCGAAGCATGCGGCTTGGCGGGTTCGAGCGCCTGCACCATGGTGGCGTCGGTGCCAGTGGCGACAACGGAGACGCGGATCGTGCCGGTCAGGCTCGGATCATAGGTGGCGCCCAGGATGATATTGCAGTCGGGATCGACTTCCTCGCGGATACGGCTGGCCGCTTCGTCGACTTCGTACAGGGTCAGGTCAGGGCCGCCGGTGATGGAGATCAGCAGGCCCCGTGCGCCCTGCATCGACACATCGTCGAGCAGCGGATTGGCAATGGCAGCTTCGGCAGCGTGGCGCGCCCGGTCTTCGCCCGATGCTTCGCCGGTACCCATCATCGCCTTGCCCATGCCGCGCATCACGGCGCGCACGTCGGCGAAGTCGAGATTGATCAGGCCTTCCTTGACCATCAGATCGGTAATGCAGGCAACGCCCGAGAACAGCACCTGGTCGGCCATCGCGAATGCGTCGGCAAAGGTGGTCTTCTCATTGGCGACCCGGAACAGGTTCTGGTTCGGGATGACGATCAGCGTATCAACATGACGATGCAGCTCATCAATGCCATCATCAGCCAGACGCGTCCGCCGGTTGCCTTCGAAATTGAACGGCTTGGTGACCACGCCAACGGTCAGAATGCCTTGTTCGCGCGCTGCCCGAGCCACAACGGGCGCAGCGCCGGTACCGGTACCACCGCCCATGCCGCAGGTGATGAACACCATGTGCGAGCCGGAAAGGTGATCATTGATCTCGTCCCAGCTCTCTTCGGCGGCCGCGCGGCCAACTTCGGGGTGCGAGCCAGCGCCCAGGCCCTCGGTAACGCCGACGCCGAGCTGGATGATGCGCTGCGCCTTGGACAGGGCCAGGGCCTGCGCATCGGTATTGGCGACGACGAAATCTACGCCATCAAGCCCGGATTCAATCATGTTGTTGACGGCATTGCCGCCACCACCGCCAACACCGAATACGGTGATGCGAGGCTTGAGCTCCTGGATATCGGGGATGGTGAGGTTGATAGTCATGAAGGGCCTCATAGTGGCGTGGTTGGTAAAGATTTACCCTCCCAAACGTTAACCGGCCCCTAACAATTGTCTCACCAGTGTTAACGTGATCGCAAAATGCGACTCCAATCGGTTACCGATTGAGCCGCCATTAACCAAACGGGTCCGCAGCCACAGAGGATGTCGAACAGGCCTCTACTGGCTCGTCGTGGCTGTGTGACCGATACCCAGGCATCGGGCCTGGCGGCAGCACGGAGAAAGACCATGACCAAAATCATGCCTTGCCTGTGGTTCGATGAGCGCATTGACGAGGCGATCACGTTTTACACCAGCACTTTCAAGTCGGCGAAGGTGCTCGAAATTACCCATCAGGGCCCTGATGGGCCCGCCTTTACCGCCATCATCGAGCTGGAAGGGCACAAATTCATGCTGCTCAATGGCGGCCCCGACTGGCGCTATCCTTTCACCGAGGCGGTCAGCTTCATGATCGACTGCGCCGATCAGGCCGAGATCGACTATTTCTGGAGCAGCTTCGTCGACAATGGTGGCGAGGAAAGCATGTGCGGCTGGTGCAAGGACCGCTTTGGCCTTTCCTGGCAGGTTGTGCCCAGACAGATGTATGACACCGTTCTTGGCCCCGACAAGGCGGGCGCCCAACGCGCCACGCAAGCCATGCTGCAGATGCGCAAGCTCGACGTCGCAGCTTTGCAGAAGGCCTATGCTGGCGGGTAAGGCCGCACATGACGATTGGCGGGGGATTGAGGCTGCGCTAGGCTGATCGTCTCGCCCACCTGAGTCATCCCCATGCTCGAAGCCTTTCTTGCCGCCTGGATCGGCGTCGCCCTCGCCCAGGCGTCGCCGGGCCCCAATATGATGGCTGTGGCAGCCGTCGCTCTGGGACAGGGGCGCAAGGCGGCATTGCTGGTGGTGACCGGCATTGGCACCGGCACCCTGGTCTGGGCCGCAGCAGTCTCATTCGGGCTGGGCGCGCTGTTCGCCGCCTTCCCGCTGCTGCTGACCGCGCTCAAATTCGCCGGCGGGTTGTATCTGGTGTTCATCGCCGGCAAGTCACTGCGGACCATCTTTTCCGGCGGGGCCACCGCCGTGACCGGGACCACAGCGCCGCTGAATGATCTTGCGGCTTGGCGCCGTGGCTTCTTCGTGGTGATGACCAACCCCAAGGCCGTCCTGATGTGGTCGGCCCTGGCCACGTTTCTGTTCGGTGCGGGCCTGAGCAAAATTCAGGTCCTGGCCTTCGGCCCACTCGTGGCGCTGTCGGCGATGATCATCTACGGCGCCTACGGCCTGTTGTTCTCCACCGGCATGGCGATGCGCACCTATAGCCGCTTCTGGCGTGGCATTGAGGCCGCGTTCGGGCTGGCCTTCGGCGCCTTGGGCGCGACGCTGCTGGTCTGGGGCATCCGCGATCTGCGTGGCTAGAACGTTTTCAGCAAAGGCGACCAACCAAAGACCCGGAGCAGGTCGCCGTTTCAGCGAAACGGTAAAGTGCTTTAGAAGCTGGTGCGCAACCAGTTGCCGACGCGGGCAAAGTAGCCGTCAGTGCCGATCAGCTTGCGGCTGTTGCGTGGTTCGGCATATTCCTTGGCGCAGACCTGCGGATAGATCAGCATGCCCGCCACGGTGGCGAAGGCAGCGCCCTTGGCCATTTCAGGCAGGCCGGCAATGCCCATTGGCCGCCCCATGCGCACATTGCGCGCCAGCGTGCGGCGGGCCACTTCGGTCAGCCCGGTCATTTCGCTGGCCCCGCCGGTCATCACAAAGCGCCGTCCGCAGACATCCATCATGCCGGTAGCCTGCATGCGGTCGCGAATGGCCGTCAGAATTTCCTCGATGCGCGGCCGCATGATGCGGGTCAGCACCGAACGGGCCACCTGCCCCGGCGCCTCGTCATGGCTGGCGCCCACCGGCTGGATCGGGATCAGGTCGCGCTCGTCGGCCTGCCCGGGCAGCACCGAGCCGTAAAAGGTCTTGAGCCGCTCGGCATCAGCCACGCTGACCGAGAGCTGGCGGGCAATGTCGAGTGTCAGATGATGGCCGCCAATGGCAATGGCGTCGACATAGACCAGATGACCTTCATTGAAGACCGAAACCGTGGTGGTGGCGCCACCAAAATCGATGCAGGCCACGCCCAGCTTGGCTTCGTCATCCACCAGCGTGGCCAGACCCGAGGCATAGGGGGTGGCGATCAGCGCCTCGATCTGCAAATGGCAGCGATGCAGTACCAGCTCGAGATTGCGCATCGCCAGGGTTTCCGAGCTGACCACGGCGACGTCGACGCCCAGCTTGTCGCCCACCATCCCCTTGGGGTCGCGAATGCCCTTCTGGCCGTCAATCGCGTAACCGATCGGCAACGCGTGAATGATCGAGCGCTCCGGCCGCACCGAGCGTTCATTGACCGCCCGCAGCACGCGGCGGATATCGGCCTCTTCAACCTCCTGCCCGTCCAGCGACACGGCGGCCGAAAATGTCTCCGAGCCCAGCCGGCCCGCCGTGACATTGACGATCACGGTTTCCAGCGTCAGCCCGGCAGAACGCTCGGCCATGCCCACCACCGAGCGGATGGTCTGCTCGGCCTTTTCGATATCGGTGACCACGCCGCTCTTGACGCCCGCCGAGGGGCCATAGCCAAAGCCGATCACCTGCGCCTGGTGCGTCCGGCCCTTGAGCGCCTTGCCCTCGGGGCGCGGGGTCAACCGCGCAATCACGCAGCACACCTTGGTCGAGCCAATGTCGAGCACGGCCACCAGCGTCGTCTTGCCGGGTTGCACGGGGCGCAACCGGGAGGTCATGGCATCGGTCATCATTGCGGAATGTTCGGTTGGGGGAGGGTTTCGGAGGGTAGATTGCGTGGCGGGAGCGGATAGGGCTCAGGCGAACGGGCCCGTTCGAGAATGGCGGCTTGCCGCTCTTCCTCGTCCTTGGCCAGTTCCTCTTCGGTCTTGGTCGGACGCACCGCCACCAGGCCCGCGACGCGCAGGTCGACAATGGTCACGTCCCGGTCCAGCAATTGATAATCGGCCTGGTAACTCACGAGATGGCGCAGCGCACCGGCAACCCCCAATTCGGGCAATTGCACGCGCAGGCCGCTATCATAGATCATGTCCCAGCGCCGATCGGCGATGCGCGACAGCGCCACCAGACCGTCCTTGAGGGTGGGATATTGGTCGAGCGCCCTTATCATCACCAGGGCGTCGTCATTGGCGCCATCCCCCACCACCAGCGGCAGGTCGCCATAGGCGCCGTGATCTTCGCCAATCTGCTCGCCGCTGTCATCGACCACAAAGGTGATGCCATCAACGCGCCAGCGGGCCACCGGCAGCTTTTCGGTGACCGAGACCAGCACGTCGCCCGGAAAACCCTTGCGCACGCTGACCGAGGCAATGGCGGGCAGTTCGGCAATGCGCTGGCGGGCGGCCTCGACGTCGAACCCGACCGTGGACGTGTGCGGTTCAACGCCCAGGGCGTCAAAAATGGCCTGTTCACTGGTCAGTGTCTGGCCGGTAATGGAAATCTCGCCAATCGCCATGCCGGCATCGGCGAAGCGGTTCTGCACCACTCCGACGAGGCCCATCGCCCCCCCGGCGATCGGTTCGCGCAATTGGGTCAGCGTGGCGACACTGGCAACCAATCCGGCAATGAGCAGCCCGCGCCTGATCAGCGTGTGGTGCAAGACCCAGACCCGACCGAGATTATTGGCCAGTTTGCGGCGGGGCGACCGGACCGGCACAGGCAATGCACGGGGATCGACAATCCGCGCTCCAGCGAGAAACGTCTCGCTCTTTACCTGTTGCAACTCGCGTCCTCCACCATCCAGGCGACCAGTTCTTCAAACGAGTGTCCGGCGTGCAAAGCCTGCTCTGGCACCAGCGAGGTTTCGGTCATGCCCGGCTGGGTATTGATTTCCAGACAGACCAGTTCGCCATCTTCGCCCGCCGCATCATTGTAGCGGAAGTCGCAGCGCGTCACGCCACGGCAACCGAGTGCCGCATGGGCGGCAAGGCTCAACTGTTGCACTTTGTCGTAAATTTTCGGTTTCAGCTGCGCCGGAATGATGTGGGTCGAGCCGCCCTTGGCATATTTGGCTTCGTAGTTGTAGAAGCCCGCCTCGATCACGATTTCGGTGACGCCCAGCGCCACATCGCCCATCACCGAACAGGTCAGCTCGCGCCCCGGGATGTAGCGCTCCACCATCAGCTGTTCGCCCGAATTCCAGTCTTCGCGCAGGATTTCCTGCGGCGGATGACTGGTGCCGGACTTGACGATGAACACGCCAAAACTCGACCCGTCGGCAATCGGCTTGATCACATAGGGCGGCGCCATGACATGGCCGCGCCCGGCTTCGCCTCTGGACACGATGACGTGATCGGTTACCGGCACGCCTGCCGCCTTCATCACGATCTTGGCCTGGTGCTTGTCCATGGCCAGGGCCGAGGCCAGCACGCCCGAATGGGTATAGGGAATGCCCAGCAGTTCGAGCACCCCCTGCATCATGCCGCTCTCGCCAAACGGCCCATGCAGCGCATTGAACGCCACATCGGGTTTCAGCTCGCTGAGCACATTGGCGATGTCACGCCCGACATCGACTTCGGTGACCTCGTAGCCCGCCCGGCGCAGCGCCGCAGCGCACTCCCGGCCCGAACTCAGCGAAACCGGCCGTTCATTGGACCAGCCGCCCATCAGGACGGCGACGTGCTTGCTCATGGGGTCGTCCGATCTGTGTTGGCCAAGAAAGACCCCCCACCCTTGATCCCTCCCCACAAGGGGGAGGGAGACGAGGGAGCCGCAGACTCAGGTGCTTGTTGCAATCCCGGAGCAGGCTTCCCTCCCCCTTGTGGGGAGGGAGTGAGGGTGGGGGGCGCGATGTCCGAAACCATCACACTGCCCCCGTAAAGACGTCGCCATCCAGAAATTCGCGTACTTGCTTGCCCGGCAGGAAATGCCCCATGCGGCGGATTTCCCACTGCAATGCAATGCCGGAGGTCGCACGAACCTTGTTGCGCACCGTCTCGCCCAGCGTTTCAATGTCGTGCGCGCTGGCGTCATCGACATTGAGCAGGAAATTGGCGTGCAGTTCACTCATCTGCGCGCCGCCCACCCGCAGCCCGCGGCACCCGGCCGCATCGATCAGCTTCCAGCTCGAATGGCCCTCGGGGTTCTTGAAGGTGGAGCCGCCCGTCCTGGATTTGGTCGGCTGGCTGGCTTCGCGCTTTTCGGTAATCTCGCGCATCTGGCCGAGGATTTCCTCGGGCTCACCGGCAAAGCCCTGATACACCGCCGAAACAAATACCGCGCCGCGCGGTCCATTCGAGTGGCGATAATGATAATCCATCTCGGCATTGGACAGCGTAATGATCTCGCCCTGCCGCGTCACGGCACGCAGCTCAACCATGCGGTCGCGCGTCTCGGTGCCATAGCAGCCTGCATTCATGTACAGCGCCCCGCCAATGCCGCCGGGAATGCCCCGGTAAAAGCTCAGCCCGTCAATGCCCGCTTCGGCCGCCGCAGTCGCCACCCTGACGTCGGGCACCGCCACGCCGGCGCGGATCTGGTGATTGTCCAGGAGCTCGATCTGGCCGAACCCCTTGCCCGAGAGCCGGATCACCACGCCATCCAGCCCGCCATCGCGGATCAGCAGGTTCGAGCCCAGACCAATCACCGTGACGCGGATATCGGCGGGCAGGTTCTTCAGGAAAAACGCCAGATCGGCCTCATCGGCGGGCGTGAACAACAGCTGCGCCGGCCCGCCAACGCGGAACCAGGTGATCTCGCTCAGCGGCTGATTGGGGATCAACCGACCGCGCACCTCGCCAATCCAGGGCTGTAATTGCGCAATGAGGTCGGGATAGCTCACGGAACGTCCTCGCCGAGCAGCGCGGCCAGTTCCCCCGGCAGCGCCGCCGCCCACTGGGTAATATTGCCTGCCCCTAGACACACGACATAGTCGCCATCGGCGGCGCGGCTGGCCAGCAGCGGCGCCAGCGCCTCGGGCCGGTCAATCACCCGCGCATCGCGGTGTCCGCGCGCCAGAATGCGGCTGACCAGTTCTTCATGGCTGACGCCTTCGATAGCCTGTTCGCCCGCCGCATAGACTGGAGCGACGATGACCGTATCGGCGTCGTTAAAGCAGGCCGAGAAGTCGTCGAACAGATCGCGCAGGCGCGTATAGCGGTGCGGCTGCACCACGGCGATCACGTCGCGCCGGGTGGATTCGCGCGCGGCCTTGAGTGCCGCGCCAATTTCCACCGGGTGATGGCCATAGTCGTCAATGATGGTAATGCCGCCGACCACGCCCGTACGGGTAAAGCGGCGCTTGACGCCGGTAAAGCCCTTGAGCCCCAGGCGAATGGCCTCGGCGGGCACATGCAACTGGTCGGCCACCGCGATGGCCGCCGTGGCGTTGAGCGCATTGTGCACCCCCGGCATCGGCAGTTCCAGCCCGTCGATCCGCAATTGCGTCATGCGGATACGGTCGCGGATTTCCACTGCGAAATGGCTGACGCCATCAATGGTTTCCAGATCCACCAGCCGCACATCGGCCTGCGGGTTCTGCCCATAGGTGATGACCCGGCGATCCTTGATCTCACCCACCAGCGCCTGCACTTCGGGGTGATCGAGGCACATCACGGCAAAGCCATAAAACGGCACGTTCTCGACGAACTGGTGAAACGCCTTCCGCACGCCCTCAAAGCTGCCATAGTGGTCCAGATGCTCGGGATCAATATTGGTGATGACAGCGACGTCGGCGGGCAATTTGACAAAGGTGCCGTCGCTCTCGTCGGCTTCCACCACCATCCATTCCCCGGCACCCAGCCGCGCATTGGTGCCATAGGCGTTGATGATGCCGCCATTGATCACCGTCGGATCAAGATTGCCGGCGTCGAGCAGCGCCGCCACCAGCGTGGTGGTCGTCGTCTTGCCATGCGTGCCGCCAATCGCAATGGCAGTCTTGAAGCGCATGATTTCGGCCAGCATTTCGGCCCGGCGCACAATCGGCAGCTGTCGGGCGCGCGCCGCCACCAGTTCGGGATTGTCGCGCTTGATCGCCGAGGACACCACCACCACTTCGGCGGCGCCCAGATTGTCGCCGCTCTGGCCGATCATCACGCTGATGCCCATATCGCGCAGGCGCTGCACATTGGGGTTCACCGCCGCATCCGAGCCCTGCACGGTATAGCCCTGATTGTGCAAGATTTCGGCGATGCCGCTCATGCCGATGCCACCAATGCCGATGAAGTGGACGGGGCCGATATTGCGAGGCATTTTCATCGCGCGTCTTCCAATAGGTTCTTGCCCGAGAGCATTTCGGCGAGATCCGCCAGTTTCTCGACCGCGCGCGGTTGGCCCAGTGAACGGGCGGCTTCTGCGGCAGTGCGGAGTGATGCGGGATCCGTTAACAGTTCCGTGAGCCGACTGCCAAGCGATTGCGGCGACAGCGTGGCCTGCTCGGCCACCCAGCCGCCACCGGCTGCCGCCATCACCATGGCATTGTTCTTCTGATCGGCATCAATGGCGCCCGGCAAGGGCACCAGAATGGCCGGGCGCCCCAGCACGGTCAGTTCGGCAATGGTCGAGGCGCCCGAGCGCCCGATTACTAGGTGAGCCTGCGCCATGCGCTCGGGCAGGTCGGTAAAGAACGCCGCCAGTTCAACATTGATCTTGGCGCGGCGATAGACCTCGGCCACGCGATCGAGATCCTCGGCGCGGCACTGCTGCACGATCTGCAGCCGGGGTCGCAGCGTCTCGGGCAGGCCGGCAATCGCCACTGGCACGATATCGGAGATCGCCTTGGCGCCCTGGCTGCCGCCGAACACCACGATACGGATTGGCCCGGTCTTGCTCAGTGCCGGATAGGGGGCACGCGCGGCCGCCCGAACCTGGTCGCGCACCGGATTGCCGGTCAGCACCTGCTCCAGCGCTTGTCCATCGGCAAATCGGGTGTTGGCAAAGCTCAGCGCAAGCATATCGGCAAACCGCGCCAGCGCCCGGTTGGCCCGCCCCATCACCGCGTTCTGCTCGTGCAGAATGCCCGGAATGCCCAGCAGGCTGGCGGCCACGAAGGGCGGAAAGGTCGGATAGCCGCCAAAGCCGATTACGCAATCGGGCTTGCTCTTGTTGAGCAGGCCGAACGCCACGGCAATGCCGCGCAGAATGGTAATCCCGCCGGTGACGAACTTGATCGGATTGCGCAGCGAGGGCGTGGCCGATGGCACGACGTGGATCGCCGCGGCCGGGAAATCGCCGCCATAGCTGTCGACCCGATGGTCGGTCATCAGTTCCACGGCATGGCCGCGCCGCATCAGTTCCTGCGCCAGCGCCATGGCCGGAAACAGATGTCCGCCCGAGCCCCCGGCCATCAGCATGAACTTGGTCATTCTGCTGGTGCCAGCGGCGCGATGGCACTTCTGAAGCTGGGCAGGCCGGTGGCCATGCGCTCTTCGGGCTTGATACGGGTAAAGGCCAGCATCAGTCCCATGCCGAAGGCCACCGCAATCATCGAGGTACCGCCATAAGAGACAAAGGGCAGCGTCATGCCCTTGGGGGGGATCAGGTTCAAATTCACCGCCAGATTGATGCCGGACTGCATGGCAAACTGAATGGCCAATGTGGAGGCAGCAAGGCGGGCGAACAGACTGCTCTGCCGCTGCGCCCCCAGCATGGCGCGAATGACGATAAAGGCGATCAACGCGACCAGCACCAGGCAGAACAATATCCCGAACTCGCCCGCAGCCGCCGAAAACACATAGTCCGAATGGGCGTCGGGGATCAGCTTCTTGGCCTGTGATTCACCCGGGCCCCGGCCAAACCAGCCGCCCTCGAGCAGGGACTGCAGCGCCCGGTCGATCTGGTAGGTATTGCCGCCGCCATCGGGATTGAGAAAGGTGTCGATGCGCCTGGAAAAATGCGGGAAGAACAGATAGGCGCCAAACAGCAGCGCCCCGGCCACACCCGCCAGGCCAAAAATGATGAACCAGGAAATGCCGCTGAGAAACAGCAGCACGGCCCAGGTGCCCAACACCAGCGCCGTCTGCCCGATATCGGGCTGCAGCAACAGCCCGACCACAATAATCAGCATCATGGCCGTCGCCAGGATCTTGCCCGGCACGTTGCGGTGGATCATCGATTCCGAAAACAGCCAGGCGCTGAGCACGGCGAAGGCCGGCTTGACAAATTCGGAAGGCTGCACGGATTGCCCGGCAAAGGAAATCCAGCGCCGCGCGCCCTTGACCTCGGTGCCGAAGCGCAAGGTGGCCCACATCAACACCACGCTGACCACCAGGGTCACGAGGACCGCTAGGCGCGCCTGACGATGGTTGAGCAGGGAAGTGACCAGCATGACCGGCAGGGCGACGATGCAGAACATGGCGTGGCGCAGCACGAAATGCCATTCCGACAGGCCAATACGCTCGGCCACCGGCGGGCTGGCGGCAAAGCTGAGCACCATGCCGCAGGTCATCAGCAGGACCAGCGCACCCAGCAGTTCCCGGTCAATCGACCACCACCACTCCGCCAAGGGGGTTTTTTCGGCACGGGAAAACATCATGGGAAAAGCCGGCTACTCGATACAAACTACATTCAATTGTAGCAGGCCGATGGTTACCGATTTCCCAATCGTTCTTGCGTTTTGCAACTCCGAGGCATCGAAATCGTGCCGGGGCGCGCCCTAACGCAACTTGAGCGTGCTCAACCCGATCAGCGCCAGCACGAAACTGATGATCCAGAAGCGGATCACCACCTGGCTCTCGGTCCAGCCAAGATGCTCAAAATGATGATGAATTGGCGCCATGCGGAACACCCGCTTGCCGGTCAGGCGGAACGACACCACCTGCACGATCACCGACACGGTTTCGAGCACGAACAGCCCGCCAACAATCGCCAGCACGATTTCGTGTTTGGTCGCCACGGCAATTGAGCCAAGCGCGCCGCCCAGGGCGAGCGAACCGGTATCGCCCATGAAAATCTGCGCCGGCGGGGCGTTGAACCACAAAAATCCCAGCCCCGCCCCGATCAGAGCGCCACACACCACCGCCAGCTCGCCAGTGCCGGGCACGTAATTGAGCAGCAGGTAATCGGAGAAATTCACGCTACCCACGAGATAGGCGATCAGCGCAAAACAGGCGGCAGCCACCATGACCGGCACGATGGCCAGCCCATCCAGCCCGTCGGTCAGATTCACCGAATTGCCCGCCGCCACCACCACAAAGCCGCCGAACAGAATGTAGAAATAGCCCAGGTTGAGCGCCAGGTCCTTGACGAAGGGGAACAGCAGCGAATTGCTGTAGACGCCCGAGTTGAGCTGGGAAATGGCAAAGGCCGCGATGGCCGCGATCACCGCTTCCAGCAGCAGTCGCTGGCCGCCGCCAAAGCCCTTGTGGCTCATGCGCTTGACCTTGAGATAGTCGTCGTAAAAGCCGATGGCGCCAAAGCCCAGCGTGACGAACAGCACCACCCAGACATAACCATTGCCCAGATTGGCCCACAGCAGGGTCGAAATCACCGCGCCCGACAGGATCATCAGGCCGCCCATGGTGGGCGTGCCCTTCTTGGTCAGCAGGTGTCCGGCCGGACCATCTTCGCGGATCGGCTGCCCGGTCTGCTGCTTCAGACGCAGCAGGGCAATCATGCCCGGACCGAACATGAACACGAAGAACATCGCCGTTATCACCGCACCAGCCGTGCGGAAGGTGATGTAGCGGAAGACGTTGAAGGCCGTTAGCGTGTCACCCAGCTGGCCGAGAAAATACAACATGAAAGGCAGGGTCCTGGTTGGCTGGGATCAGTTGAGAGCGAACTGTTTGACAATGTGGTCAATGATGGTCGACAGCCCCACGCCGTTGGACCCTTTGACCATAACTGCGTCGCCATAGGCAAGGTTATTGCGCAGTATGGGCGCCATCTCCGACGCCGTTGCTGTGTGTGCACTCACGCGGTCGCGCCCCAACGCCTCGGCCAGGGCGCCCATGGCCTCGCCCACCAGATAGATCTGCTCGGCGCCCGAGGCGCGCACCGCATCAGCCAGACTGGCATGCAGTGCTGCCGACTGCGCACCGAGCTCCAGCATATCGCCCAGCACCACCACCTTTCGGCCCTGCGGCGCCACCTGGGTGGTGAAGACGTCGAGCGCCGCTTTCATCGAAGCGGTATTGGCATTGTAGCTTTCATCAATCAGCAGCAGCGGCTTGTCGACCGGCCCCAGAACCTGCCGCAGGCCCCTGCCCGCCTGCAGCCCGAAGCCGGCCAGCGCCCGCAGGGCAACCGCGATCTCGACCCCGGCCTGATAGGCCACGGCCAGCGCCGCCGTCGCATTTGCCACCATGTGGCGGCCCGGTACATTCAGCACCAGGCCGTGACGCACGTCGTTGTGGATAATGGTGGCAAAGCTCCTGTCGGCGGCCGTCTCGACATCAAGGATCTGCCAGTCGGTGCCGCGTGCCTCGCCATAGGTGACGATATTGCTCACCCCGGCGGCCAGCGCCTCCTCGAGCAGCACCGCCAATTGCGGGTGATCGGCATTGATCACCGCCGTGCCGCCCGGCTCCAGCCCGGCAAAGATCTCCGCCTTGGCGCGGGCAATGCCATCAAGCGAGCCGAAGGCTTCCAGATGCGCCGCGGCCACCGTGGTAATGACGGTAATATGCGGCCGCACCAATTGCGCCAGCGGGCGGATTTCCTCGGGCCCGCTCATGCCCATTTCAAACACCCCGAACTGGGCACCCTCGGGCAGTCGCGCCAGCATCAGCGGCACGCCCCAGTGATTGTTGAAGCTCTTGATCGAGGCATGGGTTTCCCCTGCCGCCTCGAACACCACCCGGATGGCTTCCTTGGTTGTGGTCTTGCCCACGCTGCCCGTCACGCCCACGATGACGGCGCGGCTGCGCGCCCGGGCCGCCCGCGCCAGATCGCGCAAACCGTCCAGCGCATTTTCCACCACAATGCGCCTGTCGCCACGGCCCCGGCTCACCAGCGCGGCGACCGCGCCATTCGCCAGCGCCTGCTCAACGAAATCATGCCCATCAAACCGGTCGCCCTTGATGGCGACAAACAGCGCGTCGGGCCCCAATTCGCGGGAATCAATGGAGATCGAACCGATAGGCGTGGCCGGCACAAGGTCCGTGCTCCCACCCGTGGCGGCAAGGATCTCGGCAATGGTGTAGAGGGGCTGCGTCATCAGATCCGTCCAGGCACGCGATGCAGCACCTCCCCCTCGACGGGGGAGGTTGCGAGGGGGTGGCGGTCACGCACCATGGTCAGAGCGCGCGAGCTCCCCTCCCCAACCCTCCCCGCCAGGGGGCGGGTGTCAAATCGAGCGCGTGGCAATAATCCTACCCCTTGATTGCCGCAGCCACGACCTCATGGTCGGAGAAATGATGCTTGGTGGTGCCCACGATCTGGTAATCCTCGTGGCCCTTGCCGGCAATCAGTAGGACATCACCTTTCTTCAGCGCCTTGATCGCCGTGGTAATGGCCTCGCGGCGGTCGCCGATCTCGGTAGCGCCCTTGGCTGTCGCCATGATTTCCGCCCGGATGGCATTGGCATCTTCAGTGCGTGGATTGTCATCGGTGACGATGACCACATCGGCCATGCGCGCGGCAACTTCGCCCATCATGGGTCGCTTGCCCTTGTCGCGGTCGCCGCCAGCGCCGAACACCACATGCAGCTTGCCTTTGGCATAGGGTCGCAGCGCCGCCAGCGCGGCTTCCAGCGCCACCGGCTTGTGCGAATAATCGATAAAGATCGCCGCGCCATTATGCTCGGCCACCAGTTCAAGCCGCCCCTTGGCGCCCACCAGTTCGCTCAGGGCCGGGAAGGCATCGGATTTGTCGACGCCCGTCGACATGGCGAGCGCCGCCGCCACAATGGCGTTGGACACCTGAAATTCGCCGGTCAGCGGCAGATGGAAGCTGAGTTTTTCCCCGACATGGCGCACTTCGACGCGCTGCCCATAGCCTTCGGGCTCGATTGAAAGCACTTCGATATAGGCGCCTTCACGGCCCACGGTCAGCAGGGTTGCGCCCGCGCTGAGGGCGGCAAACATGAAGGGCTCGTATTCGGGGTCATCAACATTGACCACTGCCGGGCCGCTATCCACCAGCAGATCGGTGAACAGCCGCAGCTTGGCATCGCGATAGGCATCCATATCGGCGTGATAGTCGAGATGATCCCGGCTCAGATTGGTGAAGGCCACCGCTTCAAAATGCATGCCGTCGAGCCGGCGCTGGTCAAGTCCATGGCTCGACGCTTCGATCGCCACGTGATCAATCCCCTGCGCCTTGAGCGCCCGCATCGACTGGTGCAGCGTCCGCGAATCCGGCGTGGTGTGCATGCCCTCGATCAGTCGCGTCGCCGTCTCCACGCCCAGCGTGCCGATGCTGGCGCCGGGGACCCCGGCATGGCTCCAAATCTGGCGCACGAACGAGGCCACCGAGGTCTTGCCATTGGTGCCGGTGACCGCCACGGTAATTTCGGGCTGCGGTTCAAACACGCGCGAGGCGGCCCTGGCATAGGAAGCCCGCACATCCTTGACGATAATGACCGGCACCCCAGGATCGCCCACCGGAGCCACATCGCTGATGATCGCCAGCGCGCCGCGCCGGACGGCCTCGGCGACAAACTGGTTGCCATGCACCTTGGCGCCCGGCAGGGCAAAAAAGATGTCACCCGGCTCAATGCGCCGGCTGTCCGAATTGAGGCCAAAGACTGCACCCAGACCCTTTTTGGGGCGGGCGCCGGAGCCTTCGAGCAGTTGCGTTACGCTTATTGACACGGGGACAAACCCTTCTGGATCGATCTATCGGATGGCGGGAGGAACAAGGTTTTCATCGAGAATTTCGGCAAAATCAGGAGCAACGCCCAGCATGGGAGCGACACGCTGCACGATACGGCCAGTAACGGTGCCGGCATTCCAGCCAGCGGTGGTGCCCTGTTGTGCATTTTCGGCCTTGGGCTCGTCTACCATGATGATCATCGCATAACGGGGGTTATCAAGAGGAAAAGCCGAGCCGAAGAAATTGGTGACCTTGCTGGACGAATAGCGCCCATCGACCACTTTTTCGGCCGTGCCGGTCTTGCCGCCAACGCGGTAGCCCAGCGCCGCCTTGTTCATTTGCGAGCCCGAGCCCTCGAGCGCGTTCAGCCGCATCAGATAGCGGACTTCATCGCTGGCTTGGGGGCTGATAACGCGGCGATACTGCGCCTGCGCCGTCGCAAGGTCACGCTTGTAGAGCGTGGGAGCAATATAATTGCCGCCGTTCACAAAGGCCGCATAGGCCGTGACCATATGCAGCGGCGACACCGACAGCCCATGGCCAAACGAAGCCGTGGCGGCGCCAACCTCGGACAGTTCCTTGGGCACCGTCGGCAGCCGCATTTCCGGCAGTTCGAACGGCACGCGGGTGTCCAACCCGATACGGGTCAGGAAAGCGCGGAAATTGTCCTTGCCCATGGCCTGCATGACGCGGATCGTGCCGATATTGGAGGAGTATTTGTACACTTCCGGCAGGCTCAGAATGCGGTGCTTGCCATGAAAATCGTCGATCGTGTAGCGGCCGAACCGAATCCCGAACCGCGCATCAAAACTGTCGGTGATCCTGACCGCGCCGCTGTCGAGCGCGCCGGCCATGGTGACGGTCTTGAAGATTGAGCCCGGCTCGAAAATGCCTGCCGTGATCCGGTTGAAACTGTCCTTGACCAGCGCGGTGGCCGGCTGGTTGGGATCAAAATCGGGCAGCGACGCCAGCGCGATGACTTCCCCGGTATGGATGTCCAGCATCACCCCCGCCGCCGCAATCGCTGAATAGCGCTGCAAGGCGTCAACCAGTTGCTCGTGCATCACATGTTGCACGCGCATGTCCACGCTCAGATCCACCGGAGTGAGCGCATTGCCGCGCGCCAGCCCCAGATCCTGCAGCAGCGCAATGTCTTCGCCATCCATGTGCCGCTCGATGCCGGCAATGCCGCGATTGTCGATATTGGTCGACCCCAGAATATGGGAGGCCTCATTCATGCCCGGATAGAAGCGCTTGGACTCGGTGATGAAGTCAATGCCGGGAATGCCCAGCCGCATCACCCGCTCCTGAATGGCCGGGCTGAGTTCGCGTTGCACCCAGACGAAGCCCTGCTCGCCGGTCAGCCGCTCGCGCAGCCAGTCCGCGCTCAGATCGGGCAGCACGGTGCGCAATTTGCGTACGGCTTCCGGCACATCGATGATGCGACGCGGCTCGGCAAACAGCGATGGCACGCGGATGTCGACGGCCATTTCCAGGCCATTGCGGTCCAGGATCGGCGGTCGCGTCGCGGTAATCACATCACGCGCCTGGCCTTCAATGGCGGAGTCGGTTTCAACCAGCCCCAATTGCACCAGCCGCCCGCCCACCAGGCCAAAGCCCAGCACCAGCGCCAGGATCATCCAGCGGATGCGCGCCTGGGTGAGATTGCCGCGCACCTTGCGGGCGCCATCCAGTGCTATGGTCGGGGCGTGTCCGTCTGCGGTGATGGCCATTACTCGATCCCCTCCAGTTCCAGGATCGCATCGATCGGGTCGATACCCGCCTCCAGCGCGGTAAACAGGGAATCCATCGCCGCGCTGTTCGGCTTGGCCGGCCGCATCGGCAAATCGGCAAACGAGCCGAACTGCTCCTGGCGCACCGGAGCAATATCCAGCGCCATCGCATGCCGCTCGACGATCGGGGCGATATGGCCCGGCTGGCTGAGCACCGCCTCGTCGGCCTTCAGCAGGGACAGAGTGCCCTGCTGGCTGTCGATCTGGGCAATCAGCGCCGCGCGTTCATTGGCGGTGTTCTCAATGGCGAATTTGAGCGTGTAGACCCCGGCCAGCATCAGCACGCTGGTAAAGATCAAAATGATGTTGAGGTTGCGGATCATGCTTCGCGCACCTTGGGCACGCTCAGACCACTCAGGCTCACCGGCCGCGCCTCGATTGCCGAGCGCGTCGCGGCGCGCAGGATGGCCGAGCGGGCGCGCGGATTGCGCCCCAGTTCAGCCGCGCCGGACTTGCGCGCCTTGGCCACCTCGACCCAGCGCCGCGGCTCGCCCACCACTTGCGGCAGGTGTCGCGACTGGGCCGGGCCGCCCTTGTCGGGATCAAGGAAGCGCTTGACGATACGGTCTTCCAGCGAATGGAAGCTCACCACCGCCAGGCGGCCGCCCTCGCCCAGCAGGCGCTCGGCGGCAAACAGCGCGCCGACCAATTGCTCGAACTCGGCATTGACCGCAATGCGCAGCGCCTGGAACGAGCGGGTCGCCGGATGGGCGTCGCCGGGTTTGCGGCCAATGGCCTTTTCGATGATGCGCGCCAGCTCCAGCGTGCTCTGGATCGGTGCCGTCTCGCGCGCCGCCGTGATGAACTGGGCAATGCGGCGCGATTTCCGCTCCTCGCCAAAGGCATAGAGCAGATTGGCCAATTGCTCGGTTTCCAATCCATTGACCAGATCGGCGGCGCTCTCGCCCGCCCCGCTCATCCGCATGTCGAGTGGCCCGTCGCGCATGAAGGAAAAGCCGCGCTCGGCCTGGTCGAGCTGCATCGAGGACACCCCGATATCGAGCACCACCCCGTCAATCGGCGCATGCGCCGCGGCCAGCGTGTCCAGTTCGGAAAAGGTGCCGGGGACGAAAATAAAGCGGTCGCCGAATTCGGCAGCCAGCGCATCGGCAAACGGTCGCACGCTGGGATCACGGTCAATGCCGATGACGGTGGCCCCCGCCTCCAGCAGGGCGCGCGAATAACCCCCGGCGCCAAAGGTGCCGTCGACAATGCGCTTGCCGTCAAGCGGAGCAAAGGTAGCCAGAACCTCGCCCAGCAGGACGGGGCGATGCGGGCCAGCCTGCTCACTGGTTTCGGGCATGGAACGCTTGCCCATAAAGGTCACTACTCCGCTACCAGCGCAACATGCCGGTTCGTAAACTTGCCCCTACATTGCATCACGACGTTTAAGATTCTGTTTCCCATGTGGGGGTTGGTGGGGGAATTTGGGAGAAGCATGGCACTGACAAAATCAACTATTGCAGGCTTATGCCAAAACTGGCATATTGTACGAATGGGGCCTGAATGTATCTCAGGCGCCGAGCTGGTCTGGAGATGGAAAGTAATGACACCTCTGGTCAGACGCGTTTTGAGGGCATTTCCACATGAAGCCCACACACTTTGTCGGATCCAGCCTTGCTGACCTGAAAACCTTCCCGACCAATGTCCTGCGTGAGGTTGGTTTTGCCCTGCACCAGGCCGACCACGGCGAAAAATCGCTACATGCAACGCCACTTGTCGGCTTCGGAGGTGCAGGCGTCCTGGAAGTCGCTGCCAATGCTGACGGCAATACCTACCGCGCGGTCTATACCGTCCGCCTGAGCGAAGCAGTTTTCGTGTTGCACTGCTTTCAGAAGAAATCAAAGGCCGGCATCGCCACGCCGGCCAAGGAAATGGATCTGGTGCGCAAGCGCCTCAAGGACGCCGAACGCGTCAACGATGAACTTCGGCGCCGAAGGATACAGGAGAACCAGCATGAAAAACCGTCAGGATAAGCAGACAGAGGGCATCGTTACCTTTGGGACAGGTGACGTATTCGCGGACCTGGGCCTTGAGCTCTCGCCCGAGGAACGTATCAAGCTTCTCATCGCGCGGCAGATATCGCGCGCCATCACCGAGCGTGACATGACGCAGGTCGAGGCCGCTGACGTGTTGGAGATCGACCAGGCCAAAATCTCCAACCTGACGCGCGGTCGGATTGCCGGCTTCAGCGTCGAGCGCCTGATGAAATTCGTCGCCGCCCTGGGCTGGGACATTGATATCGAGATGCGGCCAAGCGGCAAGGCGCGCGGTAGCGTTCGCGTCCACTCTGCGGACAAACCTCTGGACGAAGAAAAACTCCTGGCCTGAAACCAAAAAAACAGCCGGGGTCTCCCCCGGCCGCCATCTCATTGCCGCTCGCGCTTACGCCCGGGTCTTGGCCTGCTGCAGCTCACTGCGGAACTCGGCCGGATCGAACGCCCGGTCGCCCCTGGCGTCGCGCAGGCGGGTGGGCAAGCCCATCTGGCCGATCAGCTCGATGAACGGCAGCGGCGGCAGTTCTTCGATATTGGCCATCTGGTGGCAGTCCCACATGCCCTTGGCGATCAGGATTGCCGCAGCCACCACCGGCACCCCGGCCGTATAGGAAATCGCCTGGCTATTGGTTTCGGCAAAGGTCTCTTCATGGTCGCAGATATTGTAGATCAGCAATTCGACCGTTTCGCCGTCGCGCTGACCCACGATCAGATCGCCGATAAAGGTCTTGCCGCTATAGTGGGGTGCCAGTGACACCGGATCGGGCAAGACCGCCTTGACCACCTTGAGCGGCACGATCTCGACGCCCTCGGCCGTGATGACCGGTTGTTCCGAGAGCAGGCCGAGCTTGTTGAGCACGGTGAACACATTGATGTAGTGGTCGCCAAACCCCATCCAGAAGCGGATATCGGGCACATCGAGATTGGCCGAAAGCGAGTGAATCTCGTCATGGCCGGTCAGATAGGTCTTTTGACTGCCCACGACCGGCAGATCATCGGTGCGGTCCACCTCGAACATGGCATTGGCGGTCCACTGGCGATCCTGCCAGCTCCACACCGTGCCGGTGAATTCGCGGAAATTGATTTCGGGGTCAAAATTGGTGGCAAAATACCGCCCATGGCTGCCCGCATTGACGTCGATAATATCGATGCTGGCGATGGAGTCGAAATAGTGCCGCGCCGCCAGGGCCGCATAGGCATTGACCACGCCCGGATCGAACCCGGCGCCCAGAATGGCGGTAACGCCCTTGCGCTCGCAGGTATCACGGTGCTTCCACTCGTAATTGCCATACCAGGGCGGCGTCTCGCAGATCTTGCCGGGTTCTTCGTGAATAGCGGTGTCGATATAGGCCGCACCGGTCTCGATACAGGCAGCCAGCACGCTCATATTGAGAAAGGCCGAGCCGGCATTGATGACGATCTGGCTGCCGGTATGCTCGATCAGCGCCTTGGTGGCAGCGACGTCGAGCGCGTCCAGTTGATGGGCCGCCAGCACGCCGGGGCGCTTGAGCACCTTCTTGTGCAGAATGGCGCCAATGATCGCCTCGCATTTGCTCATGGTGCGCGACGCAATATGGATGTCGCCGAGCACATCATTGTGCATGGCTGACTTAAAGGCGGCGACCTGCGCCACACCTCCGGCACCGATAATCAGAACGTTCTTTTTCAATTGACACGAAACACCTGTTCAGGGGGATGGATCAGCGCTCTATCAGGAGAGGCTGGCGACGTAGTCAGCATAGTCGAACGCGCGAATGCTCTCGATACTGCCGTTTTTGCGACGAATGGCGATTGTAGGCATTCCCACGCCATTGAACCAGTTTTTCTTGACCATGGTGTAGCCACCCGCATCAAGTAGCGAAATCCGATCGCCAACCGCCAGCGGTTCGGGGAAGGAAAACTCGCCGAACACGTCACCGGCGAGACATGATTTGCCCGCCACCACATAGCGATGCGGCCCCGCATCCGGCGCAATCGCTGCGCTCTCGCGATAGACCAGCAGGTCAAGCATATGGGCTTCAACGGCGCTGTCGACAATGGCGATCGATTTCTCGTTGTCGATGATGTCGAGCACGCTGACCTCCAGCGTGGTGGTATTGCTGACCACGGTATTGCCTGGTTCGAGATAGACCTGCACACCGAATTTCTCGGCAAAGGCCTTCAACCGCGCCGCCAGCACCGCAAGTGGGTAGTCCGGCTGGGTGAAAAGAATGCCGCCGCCCAGGCTGACCCAATCCACTCTTGCCAGCAGTCCACCCACCCGCGCCTCGATCTCGTCGAGCAGCGCCGAAAATGACTCCACTGAGTCATTCTCGCAATTGCAGTGCAGCATCAGGCCCGACACCCGGTCCATCACGCTTTCAATGCGCGCCAGATCGATCTCGCCCAGCCGGCTGAATGGTCGCGCCGGATCGGCCAGGTCGAAATGGGAATGGCTGACGCCCGGATTGATCCGCAGGCCGATCGGCAGATGGCTCGCCTTGTCGCCAAAGCGCTCCAGCTGGTTGACCGAATTGAAGATGATCTTGTCGGCATTGGCGATCACCGCATCGATTTCACCATCGGCATAGGCCACCGAATAGGCATGGGTTTCCCCGCCAAACTTCTCCCGGCCCAACTGTACTTCATACAGCGAGGACGAGGTGCTGCCATCCATGTGCGGCGCGATCTGGGCAAAGGTCGACCAGGTGGCAAAGGCCTTCAGCGCCAGCACGCATTTGGCGCCCGATGCCGCCCGCAACTCGTCAATTCGCGCCAGATTGGCCGCCAGCGCGGTCTCGTCGATCAGATAGAATGGGGTAGCCAGGGGCATCACGCGTACTGAACTCCATAGGCGGGTGCCCGCCGTAGGGTCGGCGGAATGCGGAGCGCACGGTGTATCGGCCCTCCCCCCCTGATGCAAGGGCCCGTACCGCTACCGCCCATGCAGCCAGCACATGAATAATCCGCAAGGTAAACGCCAGTTGACCTGTAAGCCGGGTTCTGTAGGGCCGCGTTGCCGCGACGTGGTGACCATTCATCTGCGACGCCTGTTGCCAGACGCCTCGTGCAACCAACCCGGATGATCTGGCCTCAAAACCGGCTGGGACCGAAGTCCCGCGTCATCCCTATTTGGTCTTGCTCCCGGTGGGGTTTACCGTGCGGTCTCCATTGCTGGACACCCGGTGCGCTCTTACCGCACCCTTTCACCCTTACCCCGGCATGCCGGGGCGGTTTCCTTTCTGTGGCACTTTCCCTGAGGTCGCCCTCGCCGGCCATTAACCGGCACCGTGTTTCGATGGAGCCCGGACTTTCCTCCAGCAGCAGGTTACCCCACTGCCAGCGGTCACCCGGTCAACTGGCCGACTGATGTAGAGAGCTATCGGGTACGCCGTCAAGCGCTGCGCTACACCGAACCCAGCAGGGGTTGCCGGACCGGCCGGATCACCGCCTGATAGGCCAGGTTGATCGCCTTCATGCGCGCCGTTGCCACATCAATCAGCTCTTCGGGCACGCCACGGGCAATCAGGCGGTCCGGATGATGCTCGGCCACCAGCAGACGATAGACGCGCTTGACCTCCTGATCGGGGGCATTGGGCGCCAGGCCCAGCACCGCATAGGGGTCGACGCCGGCCTCCAGCTGCACATGCTGGCTGGCCATCTGCTCGAAGCGCACCTCGTCAAAACCGAAGATTTCGCTGACCGAGCGGAGATAATCCAGCTCGGCTGGATGCACCATGCTGTCGGCCGTGGCGATAAAGAACAGGCTGTCGAGCACATGCTCAAGCGTTTCCGGGCTGTCGGCAAAAAACCGGCTGACCTTGCGCGCATAGGCGTCAAACCCGGCCACATCCTGCTTGGCCAGATTGAAGACCCGTGTCACCGCTTCTTCATTGCCCGCCGCAATTTCGACGGTGGCGCGGAAAGCGCGTTCCTCGGAGGCCGTCACGACGCCGTCAGCCACGGCCATTTTGGCAGCCAGCGCGATCAGCGCCAGCGTAAACGCCGCGTCCCGTCCGCCAGGCAGCCAATTGTCCGGATCAAGCGCATTGACCAGCGAGCCAGCCAGGCCCGTGCGCTGGCTGAACGATCCGACAAACTCGGAGAGTCGCTGCCACATTTCGGATTTTTCTTCAGGCTTGCGCATGCACATGAACACTGGAGCAGTGCCTTTCGGGAACGATGCGCCAGGGCGAAATTTCGCGCAATACGTACAGTAACGATAGCCACTCCGGCGCGCCCGGTCCACCGCCCTGCGCGCATGGCCGGTCTACCTCAATCGCCAAATGGAATGAACCATGGGTCAGCCGGACCAATCAGCCGGCCCCGGCGCGGCGCCCCATTGGGACCCTCATCGAGATAGAACCCGTCCGCATCATAGTCGGCGGCGACCTGCCCCGAACCCTGCCGACTGGCGAGAAATTCCGACAGCGGTCCGCTTTCCCAATCCTGCAGGTCGTTATAGGTCACCGCGGCACTGGAGCGGGGGTTGACGTCGGGCACCACGTCAATGGTCCGCGTGCGCGCCGTGTCCTCGACAATCAGCACGGGCTGCGGCCGCATCGAGAGCGGCATCGGCATGGGCGCGATGCTGGCGGGCGCGGTCTCGGCGGGCGTCAACGCGGCGACAGTCACCGGATCGATCACGGTGGTCTGCACCGGGGCCACAGGCGGTTGCGCCACGGCAACCGCATCGGCGCCGCCATTGGTGATGTAGCTGGGCAATGGCTTGCCGGCCTTGAGATAGTTGTCCACCACATCACCCTGTGGCGCGGCGGCAGTAGCTCTTGGCGGCGTTGTGGCGGCCGGCGCGGCGGCAACAGCGGGCGCAGCGGTCACTGGCGCCACACTGGGCGCCGGCTTGCTCGGCGCGATCGGCTGCGCTGCCACAGCGGTGGCGGCGGGCTTGGGCTGTGGCGCGGCAGGGCGTTGGCTCAGTGCCACCGGCACCGGGGCGACTGCAGCAATCGGCTCCATCATGGCGACCTGCGCCGGCCGCGCGTCGGCCCGGTCGCCCATCATCTGGCCCGACACGATATCGGCCAGCGGCACCCCGACGACCAGAACAGCCCCGGCCCAGGCCAGACCATTGGTAATGCGACGATCAATCTTCATGCTGTGACGTCCCGTATTGGCTTCGCCCCGGCAGCGAAGAAGCGCGATTTTCATGGCCATTTTATGAAGCTGGCCCGTATGCCAGCATTGCCACCCGTCAGCTGAACCGAAGCTGAATGACGCCGTTTGGGCGTCCAGTCTTAAGGGTCGAGCGCTGATGCCACCAGATTATGGTGAACACAAGGTTAATCGCGCGACCTGCTCATCCAGCCTGTCGCTGAAGCTGCGCGGTGCCATGGTCAGAACCGGCTGCACCGCTCCGCAATGGCAGCAGGCGCCCGTACTCATGGTCGGTCCGCCGACCCAGGATACGCGCCAGGGCCAGCGCCAGTGGCGAGCGGTTGTGGGTATAGATGTGAAATTCGGTCACCCCCGCGTCGAGCAGTTCGGTGACCTGCTCTGCCGCCACCGCCGACGCCACCAGCGCATGGGTTTCGGGCTCGTCATCCAGCCCTGCGAAACGCTCGGCCAGCCAGGCCGGGATCGACGTGCCGCACCGACCGGCAAAACTGGCGATCTGCTTGAAACTGTGGATCGGCTGGATGCCCGGCACGATCGGCGCGGTAATACCCGCCGCCCGCGCCCGCTCCACATAGCGCAGATAGTCACTATTGGAGAAGAACATCTGCGTAATGGCGCGGTCCGCCCCGGCATCGAGCTTGCGCTTGAGATTGTCGATCTCGACGGCCCAACTCTCGCTTTGCGGATGCTTTTCCGGATAGGCGGCCACCGAGATGTCGAAATCGCCAATCCGCTTGATGCCCGCCACCAGGTCGGCAGCGTTCTGATAGCCCTCGGGATGGGGCGTGAACGGCTGGCCAACCCCCTCTGGCGGGTCGCCACGCAGCGCCACGATGCGGTTGATCCCGGCATCCTGATAGCCGCGCACCACTGCATCGACCTCATCACGCGTCGCCCCGACACAGGTCAGATGCGCCGCCGCATCCACGCCCGTCTGCGCCTTGATCGAACTGACCATGCGCAGCGTCCGCTCGCGCGTCGTGCCGCCAGCGCCATAGGTCACCGACACAAAACGCGGCTTGAGCGGGGCCAGCTTGTGCACGCTGTCCCAGAACTTTTCCTCCATCGCGTCGGTCTTGGGCGGAAAAAATTCGAACGAAATCTGCAGCTCGGGACGCTGGTCTGCCGTCAGCCGGCTGGTGCGGGCAATATCGTCGATCATCAATTCTGCTCCGTTTTGATCTTGTCGCTGAGGCGCCACAGGCAGACCGTCAAACCACGTTCACTATTCTCACTGGGAAATTCTGCGACGGCCTGCACCGTCAGCCCGGCGGCTTCGGCCCAGTTGCTCATCTGCGCCCGCGACAGGCCGAGCCGGCGATGGGCATGTTCGCTGCGCAAGAACTCAAGTTCATGCGGGGCAAAGTCGACGATCAGCATGTCGCCACCAGGCGCCAGCAGCCGGCGCGCCTGTGCCAGCATACGGCCCGGATCGTCGAAATAATGCAGCACCTGGTGAATGACGATCACCTCAGCCGGCCCCATCGACACATCCAGATCACCAATATCGCCCAGCCGTACCTGGGCATGGCCAATCCCGGAACTGACCAGTCGCGCCCGGGCCACCGCCAGCATTTCCCGGCTGGAATCCAGCCCGATGCCGCGCGTGTACGATCCGGCCAGCAGTTCGAGCATGCGCCCGGTGCCGGTGCCCAGATCGATCAGCGTATCGACTTTGCGGCCGCCCAGCGCTGCCAGCACCGCTGCTTCCACCGCCTCTTCGGGCACCTGCAGCGTCTTCAGCAAGTCCCAGCTGCTGGCCACCGTGGCGAAATATTCGCTCGCCTGTGCCTGTTGCTGGGCCCGCACGGCGCTCTGTCGGGCGATGTCGCAACGCCGATCGGTATCGCTGTCATCAAGCCGGGCAATCAACCACTGTGCCAGCTCGGCGCCATCGCCCTGCTGCATCAGGCCGTAATAGGCCCAGGCCCCCTCGGCGTTGCGCCGCACCAGGCCAGCATCGGCCAGGAGCTTGAGATGGCGCGAAACGCGCGGCTGGCTCTGTCCCAGAATCTCGGTGAGATCCTTGACCGAGTGATCGCCATCAGCCAGCAGTGCCAACAGGCGCACGCGGGTCCCCTCACCCGCTGCCTTGAGCACACTCACCAATTCGGTCAATTCAGCCAATTCGATCTCCACACATCATATAAAGACATCTTTATATCTACTTTGATCTTCAGGTCCAGCAAGAACTTGCCCGCCCGTGGGACCAGCGACAAAAAACGCCACCCCCGGATGGACCCGAGGGTGGCGTATTGCCGTCAAAACTGTCGCCAGCGTCAGCCGTTGGCGGCCAGGCGATCTTCAGTCACGGCCCGCTTGCGGAACGAATGGGCCCGCCACAGCTCGAAGATCCCGGTGGCTTCTTCCTGCTCAAGGGCGGCAAACCGACTCGCCACCATCTTGATATCCTCAGGCGTCGGCATGTCGCGCCACGGCATGGTGGCAAAAATGGCCTCGAACAGATCGGGGCTCAGCCCTGCCGCCTTCAGCGCCACGGTCGCGGCAACATAGTCCTGCCCCGCCAGCCATTTGACGAACACTTCCGGCTTGACCTGCAGGCGAACCGTCAGCGCTGCTGCTGCGTGGTGGCCGTAGCCAAAGCGGGCAAAACGCGCCAGCGCCCGTTCATCGAGTTGCTTGCGATCGCTCAGCGCCTTGACCTGATTATAGGCCACCTTCCACTCATTGGCGGAGAAGCCGGCACGGTTGCGCATGCGGTTATAGACGACGGCATTGACCTTGCCGGCGGTGACCGGATCAACCCCGCGATTTGGCTGGCCCAGTGTTTCGAGCACCTTGCTGGCCACATCGTCGATTTCGCCGCGCAGCGAACGCCAGTCGATGTCGATGCGACCCCGCAGGTCGGCGGCAATATCGGCGTCCTTGGTCCCGCGTTCAACCAGCTTTTCCAGCGTTGCCCTGGGCAGCTCGGCCTTGGCATTGCGCACCAGACGCACCACCGAACCGGTCTCGCCATGGTCGACAATGGCCTCGCCAACCCGCCCCGCAACGGTAAAGCGGCTGGCAATCGCCTCGCGATGCAGGTCACTCTGGTGGGTAATGATGTCGATCAGATCGTCATCGGACAGCACATTGGAGAACTGCAGCAGCGGCCTGGCGACCTCGATATCGTCATTGGCCAGCTTGACCACCACTGTCCCGGGCGCCCGGTCGAGCTGGGCCAGCAGCGAGGCTACATGGGCCCGCGTCTCGACCTCGACGAATTCGGCAAGCTGGCACAAGACCTCGTCATATTGGGCCACCTGCTCGTCATCGCAACGATCTGACACATAGGTGAACAGCTCGGCCATATTGCGGAATAACTGCTCGCGTTCCGAATGGCTGGCCTCGCCATTTAAGGCACGAAAGCTGGAAAACGCCCGCTGTCCCTCGTCAAGCTCGCTCATGCTCATTCTCCCGGCTTCTGCCGTAACTTGGACACTCACGATGCACTGCCATGATGCTGCGGGCCCTGAAAATGCGCATGCGCAATTGATTCAAATTGTAACGACGCCCGTCAGTGCCCATCCCGCCCGGCTTACGGCGCCCTCCCTTCAGGCCACCGGCGCCACGACGGAACGCTTGCGCCGCGTAAAACTGTCATAGCTGAACACCATCAGCGACAGCCAGATCAGGGCGAAGCTGACCAGCCGCAAGCCGTTCAACTGCTCGCCAAACACATAGATGGCCAACAGGAACTGGATTGAGGGCGCCAGATACTGGAACATCCCCATTGTCGTCAGCCGCAGCCGCCGCACGGCAAACGCGAACAGCAGCAGCGGGATGGCCGTCGCCGGTCCGGTCAGGATCAGCAGCGTCAGATAATAGGGATCGGCATGAATGCCCGGCCCCGTCGTCGCGAAGGTGTAGATCATGAACCCCAGCGCCAATGGAGTCAGCATGGCCGTTTCGACGAACAGCCCGCTGGCCGGACCCAGTTGCGCGGTCTTGCGGAAATAGCCGTAAAAGCCGAATGACAGCGCCAGACCCAGCGCGATGAACGGCACATTGCCCAGTCCAATCGCCTGAATGAGAATGGCCACCAACGCCATCACGATTGCCACGGTCTGCAGCCGGTTCTGCCGCTCCCCCAGCAGCACCATGCCCATCGCCACGCTGACCATCGGATTGATGAAATAGCCAAAGCTGACTTCCAGCACCTGGCCCGTTTCCACCGCCCACACATAAAGCAGCCAATTGCCCGCCAGCAGCACTGCCGAGAGCAGCGTCCCCAGCGCCCGGCGCCGATCGCGGAACAGCGCCAGCACCGGGCCGTAGCCACTTCTGAACAGCAGGATGACACCCAGCAGCAGCAACGACCAGACCGTGCGCTCGGCCACGATCATCAGCGCGCCTGCAGCCTCGACCTGCCAGAACAGCAGCGGCAGAAAACCCCACAGCGTATAGGTCGCCAACGCAGCCAGCGCCCCGTTGCGGCCATCATGGATCGATAGGGTCGCCGGGGCGGCAATGGGCGCCGGCCCAATGGCCTGTGGGGCGGATTCGGGTAATGACATGGACGGAACTCCGCATCAGGCGCGATGCTTGCCCCTGATATCAGCGCATCTCTGTGCTGGCCAAGCAGACTTTGTGATTCTGCCATCTTGCAAAGCAATTGAATGCAGCCGACCTTCACAGGACGAGGGCGCTATCCGCAGCGTCGTCGGGCACTGTGCCAATCTGACGAACCAGCAGCAGGAGTCCACCATGAAGAAGACGATCACCTGGATTTTGATCGCGAATGGCGCACAAGCACGCGTCCTGGAAAACACCGGTCCGGGCAAGGGACTGCAGCAGGTTAAGGGACTTGAATGGGCCATCACTCCACTGCAGGCGCAGGACCTGGTGTCTGACCGGCCCGGTCGCAGCTTCGCGTCCACAGGCTCAGGTCGCAGTGCCATGGAACCGCGGACCGATCCGGTGGAGCACCGCGAGACCGAATTCGTCAAGTCGCTGGCCGAGCATATCGATCGTCAACACCAGGATGGCGCCTTTGACCGGCTGATCATTGTGGCCGCCCCCATTGCCCTGGGTGACATTCGCAAGGCCATCTCGCCCAATGTCAGAAAGACCATTTTGGCCGAACTGGACAAGGACCTGACCAACACGCCCACCGCACAGCTGGCCAAGCATCTCGACGGCGTTATCGCCGTCTGATCCTGCTTTTAAATCAATATCTTATCCAAAAAAGCCGATTCAACTCTGCCGCTAGTTGAATCGGCGCCTCAATATGTTGAATCAGGGTTTGAATTTGCTGCGAATGGCCGCGATTCTTGGTCTTTAACCCTCTGATTCCTCGTCATTTTCGTCATCGCCACCGCCCGCGATGGCATCGAGAAACTGCAACAGCATCGCGTTGACCAGAATGGGGCGTTCGATGCTGGGAATATGCGCCACATTTTCCAGAACCGCCGCAAAGGCGTTCGGCATTTCTTCGCTCAGCTGTTCGTGCCGGTCGATGATCGCGGTGAAATCCTGATCCCCCACCAGCAGCAGGCTGGGGGCCGCCAGTTCGGCAACGCGGTGCCAGGCGTCGGCCATGGGTTGTTCCTGCGTCAGGGCCGGCTTGTTCAGCGCCAGCGCGTTCATGTCCAGAAACAGCGCCCGTGCCGCCCCGCTTACCCGGCCGCTTTGCGCCCGTGGCCCATCGAGCCATTCATGCGCCTGCACCCTGTTGAGCATGTCGTTGTCACCGCGCTCGAAGGCATCCTCTTCAGCCGCCTCGATCATCGATTCCGCTTCGGTGGCATCCCATGGCGCCCCGCTCACCGAGGTGCCGATCAGCACCAGCCCGATCACCCGGCCGGGGTGGCGCAGCGCGAAATCGATGGCCAGCCCGCCGCCCATCGAACAGCCCACCAGCACCGCAGCGTGAATCCCGAAGGCCTCCAGCAGCGCCTCGAGATCCCGGCCATGGTGGAATGCGACGTCGGCGCTCTGCGTCTCGCCATAACCGCGTCGGTCATAGGCGATGGCGTGCCAGCCCGCATCGGCCACCGACTGCATCTGGCTGAGCCACATCCGCTTGTCGCAGACCCCGGCGTGCAAAAACACCACCGGCAGACCCTCGCCGATCTCGAACCCGGCCAGCGTGGCGCCGCCGACCTCAAGCGAAAACGGCTCGAAGGCCTCTGGCACATCCATGTCCATTACTGGGCAACCTGCACGCAGAAGGCAAAGCCGTCCTTGCCGCCAACCCAGCAGCCCGGCGCACCTGCCGCCGGCGTCATCGCGCCCAATTCCTGCGGATAAAGTGCATCGGCGGCGCCTAGATAGCCCATGCCTTCGCTCGCGCCGACCAGCGCAAAGGCAAACACCCGTCCGTCCGGCAGCGCAAAGGTCAGCCCACCGCCATCACGCGCCACATCACACTCGAACGTGTCGAAGCCGTTCACCGAACACTGCGCCGGCTCAGCCTGCGCCACGCCGGCCCACAGCCCCCAAATCAGGGCCGAACCCATCACCAGAGATTTCATACTGCCCCCACAGCAAAAAGGGCGGGCTGATTGCCCGCCCGTTATCCTACCGCGTCAGCGGCTTGTATGTCGCGCGCTTTGGATTGACCGCGTCCGCGCCCAGGCGCCGGATCTTGTCGGCCTCATAGTCGGCGAAATTGCCTTCGAACCATTCCACATGGCTGTTGCCTTCAAACGCCAGCATATGGGTGGCCAGCCGGTCGAGGAACATCCGGTCATGGCTGATGATCACGGCGCAGCCGGCGAATTCCTCGAGCGCCTCTTCCAGCGCGGCGAGGGTTTCGGTGTCCAGATCGTTGGTCGGTTCGTCAAGCAGCAGCACATTGGCGCCGCTCTTCAGCATCTTGGCCAGGTGCACGCGGTTGCGCTGCCCGCCCGAGAGATTGCCCACCTTCTGTTGCTGGTCGCCGCCCTTGAAGTTGAACGAGGAGGTATAGGCGCGCGAATTGACTTCGCGCTTGCCCAGCAGCAGCACTTCGTCGCCTTCCGAGATCTCTTCCCACACCGTCTTGTTGGGGTTGAGGGTGTCGCGGCTCTGGTCGACATAGCCCAGCTTGACCGTGTCGGCGACGGTGATGGTGCCGCTGTCAGGGGTTTCCTGCCCGGTCATCATGCGGAACAGCGTGGTCTTGCCCGCGCCATTGGGCCCGATGATCCCGACAATGCCGCCCGGCGGCACCTTGAAGCTGAGATTGTCGATCAGCAGGCGATCGCCGTAGGACTTGCTGACCCCCTCGATGTCGATGACGTTCTGGCCCAGCCGCTCGCCGGCCGGAATAATGATCTGCGCCGTGCCCGACTGGGTGCGGGCCTCGTTGATCTTGACCAGCTCTTCATAGGACTTCAGGCGCGCCTTGGACTTGGACTGGCGCGCCTGTGGCGATTGCCCCATCCATTCGCGCTCGCGCTCCAGCACCTTGGCGCGTGCCGCGTCTTCACTCTTTTCCTGTGCATAGCGCTTGGCCTTGGCCGTCAGGTATGCCGAGTAATTGCCTTCATAAGGCACGCCACGACCGCGATCGAGCTCGAGAATCCAGCCCGTCACATTGTCGAGGAAATAGCGATCATGGGTGATGATCAGCACGGCGCCGGCGAACTCGCGCAGATGGCGTTCCAGCCAGGCGGTAGTCTCGGCATCCAGATGGTTGGTGGGTTCGTCAAGCAGCAGCAGGTCGGGCTTGCTCAGCAGCAGCGCGCATAGCGCCACGCGGCGACGCTCGCCACCCGACAGCTTGGTGACATCGGCATCACCGGGCGGGCAGCCCAGCGCTTCCATGGCCACTTCGACCTGGCTTTCCAGATCCCACAGATTCTCGGCGTCGATCTGGTCCTGCAGCTTGCTGGCCTCGTCGGCGGTCTCGTCCGAATAGTTCATCATCAGGTCGTTGTAGCGATCGACGACGTCCTTCTTCTCCTTGACGCCGGTCATCACATTGCCCAGCACGTTCAGCGCCGGGTCCAGCTCGGGCTCCTGGCTCAGATAGCCAACCTTGGCGCCCTGCGCGACCCAGGCTTCGCCCTGGAATTCCTTGTCGATGCCGGCCATGATCTTGAGCAGGGTCGATTTACCCGAGCCATTGGGGCCGAGCACACCGATCTTGGCATCGGGGTAGAAGGAGAGATGGATATTGTCCAAAACCTTCTTGCCGCCGGCATAGGCTTTGGACATTCCGTCCATGTGATAGATGAATTGGCGTGCCATGCAGCATGATCCTCGGCAAGAACAGGTTTGGGCCCGTATGTAGGTGATGGCGCCCCTTTGGGCAACCGGCTGCCGTACTCTCGCCGCATCCTTCCCCTTACCTCGCCGCGTTGACAGAGAAGTGCTTCCCGTTTCGGTGGCATCTGGTCTACCTCTTGCGCCATCCAATCCCGGGAACCTGCCGATGACCATCAAATTTGCCCTGGCGTTCAGCGGCGCCGCACTGCTGCTGCAGCCGGCACTGGCGCTCGACACCCCGCCACCACAAAATGCCGTCGAACACTTCGTGCTCGATAACGGGCTTGAGGTCGTGGTGATCCCCGATCATCGCGCCCCGGTGGTCACCCACATGGTCTGGTACAAGGTCGGCAGCGCCGATGAACCGGCGGGTAAATCGGGCATTGCCCATTTCTTCGAACATCTGATGTTCAAGGGCACCGAACGCTTTCCGGCCGGCGAGCTCGACGCCACCGTCACCGCCCTGGGCGGCAATCTGAATGCCTTCACCACCGCCGACGTCACCGCCTATTTTGAAACCGTGCCGCCCGACGCGCTGGCCAGCATGATGGATTTTGAGGCCGACCGCATGCGTGGCCTGGTGCTGACCGATGCGGTTATCGGCGCCGAGCGCGATGTGGTGCTCGAAGAACGGCGCCAGCGCGTCGAGAGCAGCGCCCAGTCGCTGCTCACCGAAGAGTTCACCGCCACGCTTTACCAGAACCACCCCTATGGCATTCCCACCATTGGCTGGATGCACGAAATGGAGCAGCTCAACCGCGCCGACGCGGCCAGCTTCTACGAGCAGTACTACGCGCCCAACAATGCGGTGCTGGTCGTCGCCGGCGATGTGGAGCCGGCCACCGTCAAGACCCTGGCCGAGCAAAGCTATGGCCAGGTCGAGCGTGGCCCCGATCTGCCGCCGCGCGTCCGTCCGTCCGAACCCGAGCGCAACACCAGCGCCAGCGTCACCCTGCACGATCCGCGCGTCGGTCTGCCCAGCTTCCTGTGCGCCTGGGTCGTGCCGACCTACCGCACCGCCGAGCCCGGCGAAGCCGAAGCGCTTGATCTGCTCGCCGAGATTCTTGGTGGCAGCAGTCGCAGCCGGTTCTATCAGGAGGTGGTGGTCAAATCCGGCACCGCCGCCCAGGCCGGCGCCGGCTATGATGGCGGCGCCTATGACCCCAGCGGCTTTTCCATCTATGGCGCGCCACAGGGCGAGCACACCCTGGCCGAAGTCGAAGCCGCGATGGACGCCGAACTGACCCGGCTGATTACCGACGGCATCAGCGTCGACGAGCTCGACCGCGCCAAGGCGCGCTTTCGCCGCGGCCTGATCTTTGCGCGCGATGCCCAGCAGAACATGGCCCAGATCTATGGCAGTGCGCTCGCCACCGGTCGGAGCGTCGAGGACATCGAGCAATGGCCCGAGCGCATCCGCGCCGTCACCCCCGAACAGCTTCAGGCGGTGGCCAAGAAATACCTCGATCCCGCAACAGCCGTCACCAGCTATCTGCTGCCGCCCGCCACCGGAGCGCAATAAGCCATGACCACCCTACCCTTGCTCCGCCGCGCCCTTGCGGTTGTCGCCACCAGCTTTGCCCTGCTGCTCACCGCCCTGCCGGCGCAGGCCGAAGTGGTGTTTCAGGACATCACTTCACCCCAGGGCATCGACGCCTGGCTGGTGGAGGATTACGCCGTCCCCATCATCACCATCCGCTTTGCCTTCGAGGGCGGCACCACCCAGGACCCGGCGGGCAAGGAAGGGCTGACCAGCCTGCTGACCGCCCTGTTCGACGAAGGCGCCGGCACGCTCGACAGCGAGAGCTTCCAGATTGCGCTTGATGATGCCGGCGCCGAAATGGGTTTTATTGCCGATGCCGACGCGCTGTACGGGTCGATGCGCATGCTGGCCGAACAGCGCGACGAGGCCGTCGCCCTGCTCAAACTGGCCATCGAGGCCCCGCGCTTTGACCGGAACCCGATTGATCGCATGCGCGCCCAATTGGTCAGCGGCATCACCGCTGCGGCGCAGAACCCCAACACCACCGCGCAGCGCCAATGGGCCACGGCGCTCTATGGCGAGCACCCCTATGCCCGGCGCAGCGAAGGCACGCTGCAAACCCTGGCCAGCCTGACCGCCGATGATCTGCGCCAGCTGCACCAAAGGCTGTTTGCACGCCAGAAACTGCATGTCGGCATTGTCGGCGCCATCGACGCCACAGACGCCGCCGCCATGCTCGACACCCTGTTCGGCACCCTGCCCGACGCGCCCGATCTGACCACCATTGCCGATATTGACCCACAGCTTGGTCAGGACCTGCACGTCCCCTACGAGCTGCCCCAGACCTCGATCTTCATGGCCTATCCCGGCCTGGAGCGCGACGACCCCGACTATCTGACAGCCTATCTGATGACCCAGATCCTGGGCGGCGACAATTTCGGCTCCCGCCTCACCACCGAAGTGCGCGAAGAACGCGGCCTGACCTATGGCATCAGCGCGTCGCTGAACAATATGGCGCACAGCCAGGCCCTGGTGATCGCCACCGCCACACGGGCCGATCGCGCCGCCGAAACCCTTGCCGTGATCAAGGATGTCGTCGCCACAATGGCCGAAGACGGCCCTGACGAAGACGAACTCGCTGCCGCCAGGAAATACCTGATCGGCTCCTACCCGATCAACGAGCTCAGTTCCTCTTCGGCCATCGCCAATACGCTGGTCGGCCTGCAATTGCGTGATCTGGGTATCGACTACCTTGCCCGCCGCCCCGATTTGATCAACGCTGTCACCGTCGACGACATCAAGGCGATGGCCCAGCGATTGCTCAGCGTGGAGCCGACCATCCTGCAAATGGGACCGGCGCCCAAGCCTTAGCTCTCGTTCCTGCCACGCAGCCTTTCCCGGGAGATCATCTTGAGCCATCCGCCATTCACCCGCCGTGGCCGCGCCCTGCAGCCGGGCCAGCGCGCCGAACTGACCATCATCAAGCCCAATGGCAGCGGGCGCACGGTGATCTTTGCCGCCGACGAGGTGATCGAGGCGCCCAACTGGACACCTGATGGCCAGACCCTGGTGTTCAATGCCGGCGGCGAACTCTGGCGCATCCCGGCCGCTGGCGGCACGCCGGCACGGATCGACACCGGCACGCTGCGCGATCTCAACAACGACCACGTGCTCTCGCCCGATGGCCAGACCGTCTATGTCAGTGCCGATGATGGCCATCTCTACGCCGTGCCGATCACCGGCGGCACAACGCGCCGCGTCTCCAATACGCACGCCACGCCACATCATTATTATTTGCACGGCATCAGCCCCGATGGCCTGACCCTGGCCTATGTCGCCGTCGAGGCCCCGCACGGCACGCGCCGCATCAACATCTTCACCATTCCCAGCGCCGGTGGCCCCGACACCCGCCTGACCGATCTCGACGCGCCCCATGACGGCCCCGAATACTCTCCCGATGGCCAATGGATCTATTTCAATGCCGAGCGCACCTCCCCCGGCCACGCTCAGTGCTTCCGCATGCGGGCCGATGGCAGCGGCGTGCAACAATTGACCGACGACGAGCGCGTCAACTGGTTCCCGCACCTCTCGCCCGATGGCGCCTCGCTGGTCTATCTCAGCTACCCGCCCGGCACCCAGGGCCACCCGGCCGACAAGGATGTGATCCTGCGCCTCATGCGCCCCGATGGCAGTGACAAGCGCGACATCATCGGCTTTTTCGGCGGTCAGGGCACCATCAACGTCAATTCCTGGGCCCCCGACAGCGCGCGCTTTGCCTATGTCGCCTACCCGCTTGGCTAGCCGGTGAGCCCCAGCGCCTGCTTGATGCTGTCGTCCTGCTCGGTGCGCTGCACCACCACGCCCCACCAGCCCAGCCCGTCATATTCCTGGTAGCCCAGCGTCTTGGCAAAGGCGACGATATTGCCTTTGCCATCATAGTAGCTGCCACGGGCGCGGCCCTCATCGCGCAGGTCGAAACTGGCAAAGCGATGCGCCGGATTGGTCGTGGCAATCATTCGGCCCTTGGCGTCGAGCAGCATCACCTCGGTGCGTTCGGCATCCTTGGGCGGCAGGGCGGCCTCGGTCTCGACGATCGAACGCCCCTGTTCCTGCCAGTCGAAATAGACCCCCAGCGTCCCCAGCACGGCGCCATCGGCCCGGCCCTGGCTGCGCACCGCCGTGCTGTAGACCAGCACTTCGCGCCCGTCATGCGCCGCGCTTTCCATCACCTCGCCCACCGCATAGTCGTCGCCGCTCTTGGTCGCCAGCGCCCCCCGGAACCAGGCCTCGCGCGAAAAGTCGTGCCCCAGCAGCTGGCGGGCATGCGCGCCATTGGCGCTGGCCACCACCCGCCCACGCGCATCGGTCAGCACCAGGTCGCAATAGACGCTGTAGAAGCGGTTGATCGTCGCCAGCCGGTCGGCGGCAAAACCCAGCCTGCCTGGCTCGGGATCGCCCAGCGCCTCCCAGAGCGCCGTGTCGGTCGCCCACCAGCGCACGTCGGCGGTGCGCTCATAGAGGTTGCGCACGATCAGCTGTACCAGCGTCTGCGACAGATCGATCAGCCGCACGCCCTCCATTTCCTCCACCAGCGTCTCGCTCATGCTGCGGCTGAGCGAAATCCGCCCCATCAGCACGTCCTGGAAGCGCAGCGCAATGTCGGCGGCCCGATCGGCCAGGCGCTGCACCTCGTCGGCCACCACGGCAAAGCCCTTGCCGGCATCCCCGGCCCGCGCCGCCTCGATAATGGCATTGATGGCCAGCAATTTGGTCTGCTTGACGATCTGCAGATTGTTGGTGGCATAGCTCTGCAACTCGCTGCCGATGCCATCCATCACGATGCGCATGGCTCGCGGCGAGGCCACAACACCCGTCTTGCCGTTACTAGTCATGAGCGTGCCCCAATTGTACTCAGCTCCGCCAGAACGTCACTGCCTAAAATTTAAGCAATAAAACCAACGTCATGGCGGCGGTTTTCAAGTACATGTATGTGCAAACAGAGTAACCAGACCGTAAACATGTTGATCGCTGCCAGTAATCTGGCAGATCCAGTTGCCGTGATGCTGGGCGGCGTCCGGTGCTTTTCCTTTCGCGAGCGGTTCGTCAGGCCCCGGCCGCCGCGAGCTCGAGCCAGATCGGCACCGATTTGAAGGCCGGCGTCTTGCTGCGCGGATCGACCGCCGTGCCCACCAGCACATTGGCCTCGGGGTAATAGGCCATGGCACTGCCCCGCGGCAGGTCGAAGGCCCGGGCCACTGCCTGCATCCGCCCGACATCGGAGGCGATGGTCACTACCTGCCCTTCGCGCACGCCGAACCCGGCCATATCCTCGCCATTGAGGAACACCGCATCGCGTTCGGCGCCGCCGCGATAGCTGTCCTTTTCCTCATAGATAATGGTGTTGAACTGGCCCTCGCTGCGAATGGTGGCCAGGCTGAGCTGGCCGGTCGCCGCAGCGGGAACGGGCGTCACCACGAAATGCGCCTTGCCGTCCACCGTGCCAAATTCGGGCGTGTGCATCACCCGGTGCTTGATATGGAATTCACGTTTGGCCACGTCGATATCGGCCAGCTGTTCCATCCCCGGCACGATCGCCGCAATGGCGTCGCGCACCCGGGCATGGGCGCTGAAGCCCTTGAAGTCGATCGGCGAGCCGGGCAGCACGCGGGCGCCGATTTCGCCCAGGATCCAGCTTTCGGGCCGCACATTGTCCAGACGGCGAATGCCGCCATCGCTCAGCCGCACATAGTTGAACATCGATTCCTGGGTGGTCGGCTCCCATTCCTCGTCGCGCGCCGTCACCGGCAGCACCATCACCTCGCCATCGCCGAGCCCGTGCACATGGCCCATATTCAATGTCGTGGTCAGAAACAGCTTGAAGCCGATGGCAGCCATCGCCCGGCTGGCAAACGCCGTGTCCGGCGTCGCGCCCCACAGATTGCCGCCCATGATCACCGCGCTGTCAATCGCTCCCGCCTCGGCGGTCTTGAGACACGCCATGGTGTCCATGCCCCGCGCCGTCGGGAAGCTGACGCCGAATTCGGCCTCCATCTTCGCCAGCACATCCCCCGCCAGCACGGGCTTGACCCCGATCGTGCCGATGCCCTGCACATTGGAATGCCCGCGCAGCGGCAGCAGGCCGGCAAAGCGCTTGCCCACCATGCCGCGCAGCACCGCCAGATTGGCAATGGCCTCGACATTTTCCACACCATGGATGTGATGGGTCATCCCCATGCCCCAGGCGAACACGGCGTTTTCAGCCTTGCCATATTGCCGGGCGATATGGGCGATCTCCCCGGCGCTGATGCCGCAGGTCGCGCTGATCTCCTCCCGGCCCAGCCCCGCCAGATCGGCGGCAAACGCCTCGAACCCGCTGCTGTGCGCGGCGATGAAATCGCGGTCCTCGAGCCCCAGTTCCAGCACCGCCTTGGCGATGCCCTTCAACAGCGCAATATCCGAGCCGATCCGCGGCTGACAATAATCCGAGGCGATCTCGCTGCCGCCCTTGAGCATGGAACGGGGCGATTTCGGCACGGAAAACTTGACCAGCCCGGGCTCCCTGGCCGGATTGATCACGATCACCTGCCCGCCCCGCTCGCGACAGTTCTTGAGCATGTGGATAAAGCGCGGATGGTTCGAGGATGGGTTGGCCCCGATCACAAAGATCAGGTCGGCCCCGGTCAGATCCTCCAGCTCGACGCTTGAGGTCGCCTTGCCAATCGTGCTGGCCAGCCCCTCGCTGGTCGCCTGGTGGCAGTAGTACGAGCAATTATTGACATTATTGGTGCCATAGGCCCGCGCCAGCAGCTGGAACAAAAACCCCGCCTCATTGGACGAGCGGCCCGAGGAATAAAAGAAACTGCGCTCCCGCGCGGTGGCCTCTAGCTGGCTGGCGGCATGGGCCAGCGCAAACTCCCAGTCGACCGGGGTGAAACGGTCGGCCCCGCGCGCCTTGAACAGCGGCGTATTCAGCCGCCCCAGATGCTCCATCTCCCGGCCGGTCAGCTCGGCCAGATCCTTGATGCTGTGCTCGAAGATCGCCTCGGGAATACCGGGCTGAATGTCGGTCGACTGGGCCTGCACGCTCTTGTTGCAGACCGAGGGAAACTCATCGAGCTCATTGGTCATGCCGCCGCGCTGGCCGCCCATGCCATAGGCACAGGCCTTGCAGGCATTCTTGGCCGTCAGCGCCTTGGCGGCCTTGCCCACCCCCATGCGGCCAATGGTGGCCAGGGTATAGAGAACCTTCTTGGGTCCGCCGCCCACAATGTGACGAGTATCGGCCATGACGCGGCTCCACCTGGTTTAGTGTATACATTGTCGATGGATCGCGGCGCAGAAGCAAGCAGGTCCCGCCGCCATTCGTCAGAAGTTCTGGCTTGCCGCCTTGGCACTGGGATGGAATCGCTCTCAGTTTGCCGCTGGCGCCACTCGGATCAGCCGTCCATTGTCCTCATCGGTGATCAGATAGATCGCCCCATCCGGGCCCGCCTTCACATCGCGCACCCGGCCCAGCTGCCCGGCAAACAGGCGTTCCTCGCCGACGATTTCATCGCCCTCCACATCGAGCCGCACCAGCACCTGCCCGCTCAGGCCGCCGGTCAGCAGATCGCCCTGCCAATCGGGCAGCAGATCGCCCGCGTAAAAATCCAGCCCCGAGGGTGAAATCGAGGGGTCCCAGTAAAACAGCGGCTGCTCCAGCCCCGGCTTCTCGGTCCCCACCCCGATCGGCAGGCCGGAATAATCCTCGCCATAGGTGATCACCGGCCAGCCATAATTGGCGCCCGGCTGCGGATTATTGACCTCGTCGCCGCCGCGCGCGCCGTGCTCAACTGTGAACAGCTGCCCGTCATCACGCAGCGTCGCGCCCTGCGGGTTGCGATGCCCCTTGCTCCACAGCTCCGGCGCCCAGCCCTCGGTCTGGGGGTTGTCCGCCGGCACCGCGCCATCGGGCGCAATGCGCACCACCGCGCCGGCCAGGTCGCCGAAATCCTGGGCCCGGTCCTGCTCGCCGCGATCCCCCAGCGTCACGAACAGATTGCCGTCATTGCCCACCACCACGCGCGAGCCAAAATGCCGGTTGGTGGTGGTGAACCTGTTCATGCGGAAAATCACCTGCTGCTCCTCCAGCCGGCCGGAATCCCCCTCCAGCACCAGCCGGGCGGTCATGACCGCTGTCCCCTGGCCACGCTGCAGGCCGGCATCAGCCGCATTTTCGGCAAAGCTCAGATAAATCCGGCCGCTTTCGGCGAAATCGGGCGCCAGCGCCACGTCGAGCAGACCGCCCTGCCCCTGATCATACACATCGGGTGTCCCCGTGATCGGCGCCCCAACCGCCCCGTCATTGATCACCCGCAACTGGCCGCTGCGCTCGGTCACCAGCAGCCGCCCATCAGGCATGAACACCAGCGCCCAGGGGTGGTCCAGCCCCTCGGACAGCACCTCGGCACGCAGTAAACCGGCACTGGATGGCGCCTCTTGCGCCCCGGCAGCGGGCACGATGAGCAAACTTAACGCGAGAACGGGAAGCAGGACTTGCATGATGGGACCTTTCTGCGAGAGAAGAGAATGCTTGAAAGCGCGTGTGGACATGACCATGTTCATTCGTACACTGGCTTGACCGCAACGCGGCAGCCGGGCAATTTGAGACTTATTTCCCCTAAAAATTATCGTGAAGCGTAGGCCGAACGGATTTTGGCTGGGATGATAGCTGTTTACTGCCGTGCCGATGGAGGCCACGAAATGGAAAAGATCCCGATGACGGTTGGAGGCCAAAAGGCCCTTGCCGCAGAATATGAGCACCGCACTGCCACTGAGCGCCGTCGCATTGTCGAGGCGATCTCGGAAGCGCGCGCGCATGGCGATCTGTCCGAAAACGCTGAATACCACGCGGCCAAGGAACAGCAGAGCCTCAATGAAGGGCGGATCAAGGAGCTTGAGACCATTCTCGCGCTTGCCGACGTCATTGATGTGTCCAAGCTGAGCGGCTCTACCGTCAAGTTCGGCGCCACGGTGACCTATGTCGACGAGGATACCGGGGAAGAAAAGACCTACCAGATCGTCGGCGATCCCGAAGCCGATGCATCGGCCGGCCGCATCTCGATTTCCTCACCCATCGCCCGGGGCATGATCGGCAAATCGGTGGGCGATTCGTTCGAGGTCGCCGCTCCCGGTGGGGCGCGCAGCTATGAAATCCTCAATCTCAAATACGTCTGACGCCTGACACGGGAGATTTGCTCCCGCAGGCGTGACATTCCAATACCTTCCACAGGCGCAGCGTGCTGGCGGAACGGTTTGTCTTGAAAGAGTACGGTTTCGGCCTTTAACTAGCGCCGGGGGAGTACTCCCACTTGTCGGAGAGCATTGCGATGCACGCCAAAGTCGTCATCATCGGGTCTGGCCCAGCCGGCTACACCGCCGCGATCTATGCGGCGCGGGCCATGCTTGAACCGGTCATGATCCAGGGTTTGCAGCCCGGCGGTCAGTTGACCATCACCACCGATGTGGAAAATTACCCCGGCTTTGCCGACGTCATCCAGGGGCCCTGGTTGATGGACCAGATGAAGGCCCAGGCCGAGCATGTCGGCACGCGCATCATCAGCGACATCATCACCCATGTCGATTTTGACCAGCGTCCTTTCGTGCTGACCGGCGATAGCGGCGAAATCTACACCGCCGATAGCGTCATCATCGCCACCGGCGCCCAGGCCAAATGGCTGGGCCTGCCCAGCGAAGAGAAGTTCCAGGGCTATGGCGTGTCCGCCTGCGCCACCTGCGATGGCTTTTTCTATCGCGACAAGGAAGTGCTGGTCGTCGGCGGTGGCAATACGGCGGTCGAAGAGGCCCTGTTCCTGACCAATTTCGCCTCCAAGGTGATTGTGGCGCATCGCCGCGACGAGTTCCGCGCCGAGCGCATCCTGCAGGACCGCCTGTTCAAGAACCCCAAGATCGAAGTGCGCTGGAATACTGAAATTGTCGAAGTCGGCGGCGCCGCCATGCCGCCTTCGGTCAATACGGTCACCCTGCGCGATCGCAGCACTGGCACGACCTATGAGCAGCCCATCGATGGCATCTTCATTGCCATTGGCCACGCCCCGGCCACCGCCATCTTCGCCGGCAAGCTCGACATGAAGCCGGGCGGTTATCTGCAGGTGAAGCCCGGCACCACCGAGACCAATATCCCAGGCGTCTTTGCCGCTGGCGATGTGACCGACGATGTCTATCGTCAGGCCGTCACCGCTGCCGGCATGGGCTGCATGGCCGCCCTGGAGGCGGAACGTTTTCTGGCCGAACACGAACTCGCCGAAGCCGCCGAGTAGCGCGGCCGACGACCAACTAGAAAGCGCCAAACCATATGCTCGACTGGGACAAACTCCGGATCTTCCACACCGCCGCCGAGTCGGGCAGTTTCACGCACGCCGCTGAGAAGCTTGGCATGAGCCAGTCGGCCGTCAGCCGGCAGATTTCCGCGCTGGAAGATGACCTCGCGCTCAAGCTGTTCATTCGCCATGCGCGTGGTCTGGTGCTGACCGAAGTGGGCGAGCAATTGTTCCGCACGGCCCACCGCATGCACTGGGAATTGCAGCAGGTCGAAACCCAGATGTCCGAGAGCCAGGACACGCCGACCGGTCCGCTGGTGGTCACCACCACGGTCGGCATCGGCTCGGCCTGGCTGAGCTCGCGGCTTGATGAGTTCATCAAGCTCTATCCCTTGATCCAGCTCGAAATTCGTCTCAACGATTCCGAACTGGACCTGGCCATGCGCGAGGCCGATGTGGCCATCCGCCTGCACCGCCCGAACCAGTCCGAGATGATCCAGCGCAAGCTGTTCACCGTGCACAATCATTTCTACGCTTCCAAGAGCTACATTGAAGAGTTCGGCATGCCCAGCAGCGCCGAGGAGCTCGATGATCACCGCATCATCAGCTTTGGCGAGCCGGTCCCGTCCTATCTCGGTGATATCAATTACCTCGAGCGCATGGGGCGGACCGATTCCGCGCCGCGTCGCGCCTCCCTCAAGGTCAATGCCATCTATGGCATGATGCAGGCTTGCCGCGCTGGCGCCGGCATCGCCATGCTGCCCGATTACGTTACCGAGCAGGAAGACGGCCTGATTCAGGTCCTGCCCGAAACCGAACTGCCGGCCTATGAGGCCTTCTTCGTCTATCCCCCGGCCCTGAAGAATTCCAAGCGCGTCGGCGTGTTCCGCGACTTCCTCGTCGCCAAGGCCCGCGAGTGGAGCTTCTAGGCGGCTCGCTATGGCGCGCATCACCACCATCGCTCTGGATGCCGACGACACGCTCTGGCAGAATGAGCAGTTCTTCCGCCTGACTGAACAGCGTTTTGCCGACCTGTTGGCCGACTACACCGATTTGCCCGATCTCAAGGAGCGGCTGGTCGCCGCTGTCGTGCGCAATCTGTCCTTTTACGGCTTCGGCATGAAGGGCTTTGCCCTCTCGATGGTGGAGACCGCTCTTGAGGTCACTGACCACCGCGTTCCCGGCCATGTGATCGCCGAAATCCTCGCCGCCGGGCGGGAACTGCTGAGCTATCCCATCCAGACCCTGCCTTATGTCGATCAGGCCTTGTCCACGCTGAGCGACAGCCATCGCCTGATCCTGATCACCAAGGGTGACACTTTCGATCAGGAGCGCAAGCACGCCGCCTCGGGCCTGGCCGAGTATTTCTCGGCTATCGAGATCGTTTCGGACAAGACGCCCGAGGTCTATGCGCGAATCTTTGCCCGGCACACCGAAGGCGCAGAGCACACCGTCATGGTCGGCAATTCCCTGCGCTCCGATATTCTGCCCGCGCTCGCGGCGGGCAGTTACGCCGTGTATGTGCCCCATGATCTTACCTGGTCGCACGAGCACGCCGATGAGCCTGCCGACCATCCGCGTTACGCCAGGATCGAGCATGTTGGCACCCTGGCCGAGGTCGTAACGCGCCTGCAATCGCCTTAAAAAGCGCGCCTCTGCTCACAAATCAGCCCCGACGCCACCATGCAGCCATTCCGCGCAGCATTGATTTGATTGAATTATTCCAGACACTATGCAGTGTGTGCATAGCTATTATACGCACTGCATGATTGTTAGGCAGCGCCCGCCCCCCTATATGCCCCTCAGCAGTGCGGGCGCTTCTCCTCCCTTGCGCCCCCTGTGTTCCCTCCTTGTGGGGATTTATCCCTGCATCCCTGTGGCTCCGCTCTCCCCTCGAGCGGGGCCACATTTTTTTTGCCGCACGTGCATCAACTGCATGGCTGACATGTTCATCACCATATTGCCGACCAGATCGGTAGAGTTCATAAGGAGGGCGTCGCTGAGGCGCGTTCCGTATCCTCCTCCCTCGGAACAAGTATCGCGACACCGAACCGGGATCGTCTCCTCCTCCTTCGATCACGGTTCACCGGCAGAGCGCATTTCCTCCCCCTTGCTCTCTGCCCTACTATCGATTTGGCTTCGGCCCTATCAATGGCCCTGTCTTCGGACAGGGCTTTTTTTTTTGCGCCGGCGGGCCGGCCATGCAACCAAGCGTTCACAGCCGCGTTACCCAAAGCGCACAAAGCGCACTGGAGAATACCGTGGGCACTTCTGTTCTAATCAGCATTCTGATCACCTTCCTGGTCATCGTTCTCATCTTGTGGCTGGTCCAGCGCCTGCCCATCGAGGCCCGCATCCGCCAGATCCTGCAGATCGTTATCATCGTCATCGGCATCATCTCGCTGCTGAAATACCTGGCCGTCTTCTAGGCCTTGGCGCCCTGCGCCGGTCTGCGTGGACTGCAGGCAGATTGACAACATGTCGCTGCGCCCAATGCATGGCAGACATGCTGACCTTTCTATTGCTGACCAACCGGTCAAAATCTATATGTGTACCTGTCGCTGGCGACGCCGCTCCGTATCCTCCTCCCTCGGACCCGCGTTTAGGCGACACGAACTTAAGCTGCATCCTCCTCCCGCGGCTTGGGTTCACTGGTTCAGCGCATATCCTCCTCCCTTGCGCTGGGCCCTACTTCAGATTTGGCTTCGGCCCTATCATTGGGCTCCAACTTCGGTTGGAGCCTCTTTTTTTGCCCGCTCGCCTGCAGCGGCGAATCTGCATGGCAGCCCTTCCCATTGCGTGATTGTGTCGCCCCCTGAGTCATCGGATAGTCCCCCGACCAACTCAACGGCGTTCGTGGCGCCGTTCCTCCAAGGTCAGACGCTTCGGCTGATGATCTCTGGGCCCTGCCCTCCCCTCGGGCGGGGCCTTTTTCTTGCATTGTGGTCATTGCTGCCCGTCAGCCCGGCAAAATTTACCGCCCCGGCCCGCACCCGGCACGTCGCGGCATTGATTCAATTGGGTTTTCTCCGGCACAAGGCTTGCAGGGTGCTCTGCACATCCTTTGCAGGAGGCCAACATGGTTGCCGTCAGCGCCACTTACCCCAGTGCCAGCTACACCACCGCCTATAGCCAGGCCGCCAAACCGGCCACCACCGCTGCCGCCGCCAGCAGCACCCCGACAACAGATGACAGCGCGGCCACCTCGGTCACCCTGTCCAGCGAAGCGCAGGCCGCCCTGGCCGCCAAGGATTTTGCCACCGTGCTGGCCGAAGCCCATGCCAAACTGGCGGCATTGCTGACCGAGGCCGGGCGCAGCACACCGCTGGAAACCGGCAAGCTGGCCGTCGATCTATCGAGCCTGGACCAGCGTGAACTGTTCGCCATGGCCAGCGATGACAGCTTCACCAGCGATGAGCAGGCTGCCGCCGGCCTTGAAATGCAGCGCCGCTTCGAGAACGCGCTCTCGGGGCCCGCCGGCGTCGCCCAGGTCACCGGCAATTTCACGGCGCTGTACAAGGCCGCCGCAGCCTATCTCGATAGTCTGGGCGACGAGGAAAAGGCCGGGGCCGACTGGATCGCCGGTCGCGCCGCGATCACCGAGGGTATCAAACAGCTCCAGAGTGATCCCAAAACCCTGCCCGATACTGGCGACGAGGATCCGGTCCAGCTCTATCTGGCGCTGGTCGATGCGGGCGCCGCCCAGCAGCAACAGGACATTGCCGACGTCGCCAGCAGTGCGCGCAAGTCGCTCGATACGCTCTATGCCGATGCCATTGCCAACGGCAAGGCGCCCACCTTCAACAGCAAGACCACCGTCGGCACCTATATCGACATATCGGGCCTTGCCAGCCGCACCCTGTCGGCCATCGCGCTCAATACCGACGACAAGTTCTCGGCCGCCGAAAGCGCCGAGGCCAAGGCGGCCCTGCGCAGCAAATCGGGCGCCGCCCTGCTCGCCGGCTTTCACAGCGCCGCCAAATCCAGCGACCCCACCGCCTTTTCCCAGAACATCATCTCGATCTACTCCTCGATGAGTGCCGAGGAACGCCAGGCTGCCGGCTGGAGCGACCAGTTCTATCAGACCGCCGTCGCCAGCTATGAATCGACCAGCAAGCTGACCCAGATGTTCGCCGAAGCCGGCGGCGACAGCACCGGTTTCATGAGCTGGATGGGGAAGTAGGGCGGGCGAAGCCCCCATTTTTCAGTCGTCACCCTCCCCCTTGCGGGGAGGGACAGGGAGGGGGACGGATGCCCCCGATATAAGGGCTCTCGCACCCTCTCCCAGCCTCCCCCGTGAAGGAGGAGGTGCCACCCGGTGCTCGTAAGACGATCTTGCGCCCAAAAAGCCGACCCTACGCAATCCCCGCGCAGAACCCCTGGATGCGCTTGATCGCCTCCTCCAGTTCTGCATTGCTGGCCGCATAGCTCAGCCGGAAATGCCCCGGCAGGCCAAACGCGGTGCCATGCACCAGCGCCACCCCGGTTTCCTCGAGCAGCGCCATGACGAAATCCTCGTCAGTGGTCAGCACCGCGCCACCGGCACTGGTCTTGCCCAGGAGCCGCTGACACGAGGGGAACACGTAGAACGCCCCGGCCGGCGTCAGGCAATCGAGCCCGGTATTGGCGTTGAGCCCCTTGACCACCATGTCGCGCCGCGCCTGAAACACCTGCCGCCACTCGGCCAGAAAATCCTGCGGCCCGTTCAGTGCTTCCACCGCCGCCCATTGCGCGATCGATGTCGGGTTCGACGTCGATTGCCCCTGCAGCTTGGTCATCGCAGCCAGCAAGTCGCGCGGCCCGGTGCAGTAGCCGATGCGCCAGCCGGTCATGGCGTGCGACTTGGACACGCCATTCATCGTCAGCGTGCGCGGCTGCAGCCTGGGCTCGACCTGGGCGATGGTGGCAAAGCTGCCGCCATCATAGACCAGCACTTCATAGATATCGTCGGTCAGAATGTGCACATGCGGGTGGCGCAGCAGCACTGCGGCCAGCCCCTTGAGCTCGGCCGCGCTATAGGCCGCGCCCGTCGGGTTGGAGGGGGTGTTGAGGATCAGCCACTTGGTCTTGGGCGTGATCGCCGCCTCCAGCACCGCCGGCGACAGCTTGAAGCCGGTGGAGGCATCGGCCACCGCAAACACCGGCTCGGCGCCACACAGCCGCACGATTTCGGGATAGCTCACCCAATAGGGCACCGGCACCACCACTTCGTCGCCCGGATTCAGCGTCGCCAGCATGGCGTTGAAAATGATCTGCTTGCCGCCCGAGGACACAAAGCAGTCGGCCGCGGTGACATCGAGCCCGTTGTCGCGCCGGAACTTGGCGGCCACCGCTTCCTTCAGCTCGGGAATGCCATCGACATTGGTGTAGCGCGTCTTGCCCGCGTCCATCGCCGCCTTGGCGGCTTCGCGCACATGCAGCGGGGTATCGAAATCGGGCTCCCCGGCCGACAGCGCGATGATGTCGCGGCCCTCCTGCGCCATGACGCGCGCCTTCTGGCTGATCGCCACCGTCGCGGACGGCGCCACGCGCGCCAATGCGTCAGACAGGAACCCCATGTGCAGCAACTCCAGCAAAACCCGGGCGTAACTGATAGGGGGTGCCCGGTCCGGCGGCAAGCGGGCGCGCACGATTTCCTCGCCCGCCTGCTGGTGACCATGTCGGCGCTGCCACAGTTTTGCCCCCAAATGGTACCGCACCCGCCAACATCAGTCCCAACTCGAACCGCAATCGCATGGCTTAGTGGCTGCACTGTCAATCAAGGAGCGACGTTGATCCCATGCAAGAAGTGACGTCCTCCAAGCGCAGAACTTTCGGCCTCTATGGGACCGTCTCGGCGGCCCTGATCACCGTCGGCGCGACCGCCGCCGTGCTGGTCGGCGTGTCACCGGCCAGTGCTGCAACGCTGGCAACCAGTCCCGACACCCAGATCATGGTGTTCATGATCCCGCTGACCCTGTTGGTGCTGGCCATGCTGTTTGAAGCCGCGCGATTTGCCTTGCGCGGCGCCCTCCCGGCCCGGGCCCCCAAGCGCAAGCGCGTGCGGCGCTACTGGTCGCCCGGCCATAACGAGGGCTGACCTCCTTTTTCTCCCTGACCACTCAATGGGGCCAGCGCGTGCTGGCCCTTTTTTTATAGGCCGGCGATCCGCTCAACCGCCCCTTGCTCCCGGCGCTGCGGCGGTCCAGACTGGCTCAAAGAGGAGGACTGAACAATGCGTGTTGACACCATCCTTCAAACCAAGGGCGCGCAGGTTTACACCCTGCCCGATACCAGTTCGCTGGCCGATGCCGTGACCCAGCTCAACGCCCACAATATTGGCGCCGTGGTGATCACCGGGGCCAACAACGCCGTTGCCGGCATTCTCTCCGAGCGCGACATTGTTCGCCGCCTCGGCACAGATGCGAGCACGACATTGGCGCTGCCGATCGCCGAATGCATGACCCGTGGCGTCGTCACCTGCGAGCGCGACACGCCCATTGCCGAGGTGATGGAGCGCATGACCCGCCGCCGCATCCGCCACATGCCGGTGACCGAAAATGGCGCCTTGATCGGCATCATCTCGATTGGCGACGTCGTCAAATTCAAGATCGAGGATGCCGAGCGCGAAGCCGCCGAACTGCGCGAGTACATTTCCAGCTAGCATTCGCCGACAAACAAAGCGGGCTCCGTCTGCACGGGACCCGTTGGTCTTGCCTGCCCATCGACGCTCCGCCCGGCGACCGGTCACCTTTTCCCATCGCCTTGGCAGATCGTGCCGGCCCAGATCGTCCATGATCGTCCCGCTGCGACGTTCATTCCCCCTGAGCGACATCCACGCCAGCGCAGTTATCATCTGCGGTCAGCGCCAGGCTGACCCGGAGGCGCTGCGACGCCTTCTGGGCGCAGGCCCGGCTGCCGTCCGCCGCGCCGCAAGTCTAGCGGCACCCATCACCTGCATCGCCCGACCCGCACAATTCCGCCGGAATCCCGCCGTTTTTTGCGCATAATGCGATGTTTAAGAATTTCTTTTCTTGCAAACAATCACTCACCAGATCAACCACTTCTGAAATCGATAGAAAAATGACCATCAATAGATAGATATCAATGCAGCGCGGATAGTACATGAATTGTTTTTCTTGATTATTACAGCATCCGCCGAAGTAACTGCCGATTTGACAGCAATCAACTATGGTTATATGTTTCGCCCTCACTAAATGACATGGAGCATATCCACATGATGCTGAAAACCGGTGGCGCCGCCGCCGCGATTGCTATTGCCTTTATGGCTGCAGCCTCTTCGCCTGCCTTTGCCCAAGACGCTGTCACCTGCGGCACAGACCGCACCATTGATATTGCCGAATTCACCTGGCCCTCTGCGGCCGTTTTGGCCCACATTCACGCCAAGGTGCTTGACGCCGGCTTCGACTGCAATGTCGAGATCGTCACCGGCGACACCGTTCCCACCACCAGTTCCATGGTGACGCGCGGTTCGCCCGCTGTCGCGCCTGAACTCTGGACCAGTACCGTTCAGGAACAGTGGGACGCCGCCGTCAGCGACGGCACCACCGTCGCTCTTGGCGACGCCATCAGCGATGGCACCGTGGAGGGCTGGTTCATTCCGCGCTACACGCAGGAAGCCAACCCCGAAATCACCTCGGCTGAGACAGCCATTGCCAATCCGCAGGTCTTTGCCGACCCCGAGGATTCCAGCAAGGGCCGCCTTTATACCTGCCCACCCGGCTGGGGTTGCGAACTGGCCACCGGCGCGCTGTTTGAAGCCTATGACATGGAAGAGAACTGGAACCTGTTCTCCCCCGGTTCGGGCGGTGCGCTCGATGCCTCCATTGCACGCGCCTTCACCCGTGAAGAGCCCATCCTGTTCTACTATTGGGGTCCCACGGCCATCCTCGGCAAGTTCGATGCCGTCGCCCTGGACATGGGTGAAATCAAGCCTGAGGTTTACGCCTGCAACACAAACCCCGATTGCGATGAGCCGGCTGGCATAACCGCCTATCCATCCTCGCCTGCCATCGTTGGTGCTGCCGCCTGGCTGCCCGAAGAAGCACCGGCCATTGCCGAGTACTTCTCCAAGGTCGGCCTGACCAATGCCGAGATCAGCGAACTGCTGGTCTATGGCGACGAGAACCAGGCTGATGCCGAAGCCACTGCCGTCAACTTCCTCAAGACCAAGGAAGATGTCTGGACCGGTTGGGTTCCTGCTGAAGTCGCAGACAAGGTGCGCGCCAGCCTGAGCTAGGCGCCGCGTCTGCCAACAAGCCGATACGGCCGGGTCGCGACCCGGCCGTTTTCCGCGTGATGCCCGAATGCGCAGTCATCGCCTTCCGGCATCGCGCGTCATCCCTCCACACGAGAGAGAAAAACCGTGTTTCCAGAAATTATTGATACCCGCCCGCTGCGCCGCGCCGTCGATGACGCCCTCAACTGGGTCGTGCGCCACTGGGGCGGCGGCTTCGAGGCTGCGGCCCATCCCCTGCTGATGCTGCTCAAGAGCATCGAGAACCTGCTGATTGCCACCCCCTGGTGGCTGATCATCGCCATTCTGGTGGGTGTTGCCTGGCTCTCTACCCGCAACTGGAAGCTGCCCGCTGTCGTCTTGGTGGCCCTGTTGTTCCTGGGCGTCATGGATCTGTGGGAAGACGCCATGGCCACCATGGCCCTGATGATCGCGGCCACGCTGACCGCCATCGTGCTGGCCATTCCGGTCGGCGTCTGGATGAGCCGCTCGCTCAATGTGCGCAAATCCATCACCCCGCTGCTCGATCTGATGCAGACCCTGCCCAGTTTCGTCTATCTCATCCCGACGGTGATGATCTTTGGCCCGGGCAAGATCCCGGCGCTGATCGCCACTATCATCTATGCCTCCCCGCCTTTGGTGCGCCTGACCGATCTGGGCCTGCGCTCAGTCGATCCGGCCGTCATGGAAGCCAGCCGCGCCTTCGGCACCAATCCACGCCAGCGCCTGCTCGGCGTGCAGATCCCGCTGGCCCTGCCCACCATTCTGGCGGGTGTGAACCAGACCACGATGATGGCGCTCTCCATGGTGGTGATTGCCTCGATGATTGGCGCCGGTGGCCTTGGCTATCAGGTGCTGCAGGGTATTGGTCGTCTTGAAGTCAGCCGTGGTCTGTTCGCCGGTCTGGGCATTGTTGCCCTGGCCATCATCTTTGACCGGGTCACTCAGGCCTTCGGCAAACAATTGCAGGCCCGTATCGGCCTGGCGGAGGCGCGCTAATGTCTGACACAACCATCAATCCGGCGCTGGCCATTGCCATGCGCGGCGTCACCAAGATTTTTGGCGACGATCCACAGAGCGCCCTGGCGCTGCTGGGCTCCGGCAAGTCCAAGGCCGAGGTGCAGGCCGAGACCAATCATGTCGTCGGCCTCGACAATGTCTCGCTCGACATCGCCAAGGGGCAGATCTTCGTGGTCATGGGGCTGTCGGGTTCCGGCAAGTCCACGCTGATCCGCCACGTCAATCGCCTCATCGACCCCACCGCCGGCGAGATCGTCGTCAATGGCGCCGACGTGGTGAAGATGAGCCTGGACGAGTTGCGCACCTTCCGCCGCACCCAGATCGCCATGGTGTTCCAGAAGTTCGGCCTGCTGCCGCACCGTTCGGTCATCGACAATGTCGCCTATGGCCTCGAAGTCCGTGGCGTCGGCAAGCAGGAACGCCTGGCCACCGCCGCCAAGTGGATCGAAACGGTGGGCCTGTCGGGCTATGAGAATAGCCAGCCGCGCCAGCTTTCGGGTGGCCAGCAGCAGCGTGTGGGCCTGGCCCGGGCGCTCGCCATGGATACCGACATCATCCTGATGGACGAAGCCTTCTCGGCGCTTGATCCACTGATCCGCTCGGGCATGCAGGATCAGCTTATCGAGCTGCAGAAATCGCTGGGCAAGACCATCCTGTTCATCACCCACGACTTCGACGAGGCCCTCAAGATCGGCGACCGCATCGCCGTGCTCAAGGACGGTGCCCTGCAGCAGGAAGGCAAGCCCGAAGATATCGTGCTGCGTCCCGCCAATGAGCATATCGAGGACTTCGTGCGCGAAGTGAACAAGGCCCGCGCCATCCATGTGCGGTCGATCATGACCAGGGGCGCCGGTGAGCGCTGTGACATTCTGGTGCCGCAGGACGCGCGCTGCGAGGATGTACTGCCCCTGTTTGCCGAGCATGAATGGGTTGGCGTGCAGGACGAGAACGGCGTGCAGATCGGCAGTATCACCGCCAAGCAGGTGATCCGCGCCCTGGCCCGCCACACGCCCTCTCCGGCCGGTGAGCTGGCGGCCTGATCGCCATCACAACCACACCACACTGCAGGCGGCGCTTTCGGGCGCTGCCCTTTTTGTTGCCACCAGCGCGCAACCGAAATCAGCCTTGACAGTCCAAGGCTGCGCCAAGCACTTAAGGGGCATGAGCAAGAAACCCGCTTCGCCCCACCGGCCCGCCAGCAGTACCGCTTTTAACGCGAACCATGCCAGGACCTATGCCGAGGGCGCGGCCAGACAGGTCCCCGGCCTGGCCGGACTGCATCGCATGATCTCGATGCTGCTGGCCGAGCGCGTGCCCGAACACGGGCGGATTCTGGTGCTGGGCGCCGGCGGCGGTCTCGAACTCAAGGCATTGGCCGACGATCATGCCGGGTGGTCCTTTGCTGGCATTGATCCTTCCGCCGACATGCTGCGCAGTGCCGAACACCTCACGGCCCAGCACGCGGACCGCATCGCGCTGCAAGAAGGCTATATCGACACCGCACCAAAGGGGCCGTTCGACGGCGCCGTCTGTCTGCTCACCCTGCACTTTGTGCCGCGCGAGCAACGCTTCGAAACCCTGCTGCAGCTCCATGCCCGCCTGCTGCCCGGCGCGCCGCTGGTCCTCGCCCATATCAGCTTTCCCCAGACCGAGCCGGAACGCTCGCAATGGATTGCCCGCCACCTCGCCTTTGCCGATACCGCCCCGGCCAATGTGGAGCAGGCAAAGCAGGCCATCGCCAGCAAGCTCTGTATCCTGTCGCCCGAGGACGACGAAGCCATGCTGCGCGAGACCGGATTTTCCGATGTGACCCTGTTCTATGCCGGACTGACCATCCGCGGCTGGGTAAGCTACGCCTGACGCGGGACTGAGGCGATCGCGCCGTCCCGTCGCCACGCGTCGTGCCTAGTGCTCACTGAGGCACTGGCTGTGATCGGCCAGCGCCTCGATGATCCGGCAATCGCACACCCGGCCATGCCCGCACTCCTCCACCATCCGGCTGAGCTCGCTCTTGAGCGCGGTCAGGCTGGCAATGCGCCGCTCGATCTCCTTGAGGTGGTTCTGCGCAATGCTGTCGACCTGATGGCAAGATGACTGCGGCTGCGCTGCCATGCCCAGCAGCTCGCGGATATCTTCGATCTCAAAGCCCAGCTCGCGCGAATGGCGAATGAACCGCAGCCGTTCGACCTCGGTTTTGCCATACAGCCGCCGATTGCCCTCGCTGCGCGGCGCCTCCGGCAGCAGACCGATCTGCTCGTAATAGCGAATGGTCGGGACCTTGACGTCCGTCTGGCGTGACAGCTCTCCGATGGGAAAGGCCATGATATTCCTCACTGCCGCAACTGCGGCCTATTTGTCGCTATCGGCTAGGACCGAGCGCCTGGCGGAACCTGCAGCAGGCCCACGAGTTGAGCCTGCCTAGGAGTACGCAAATGAAACTGATGTCCGCAACCATACTCGCTGCCACTGCCCTGCTGTCGAGCGCGGCCTATGCCCAGGAAAATGTCGAAATCGGCCGACTGGAATGCACGGTCGAGGGCGGCATTGGCCTGATCCTCGGCTCGTCCAAGGACGCCATCTGCAGCTATTACGATGCCGAGGCCAGCGAACCCACCGAAGTCTATTACGGTACGGTCAACAAGGTCGGCCTTGATATCGGCTTCACCGAGGAATCGGTGATCCAGTGGCTGGTGCTTGCCCCCAGCACCGATGCCTATGCGCCCGGCTCGCTGGCTGGCGAATATGTCGGCGTCAGCGCTGAAGCGTCGATGGGCCTGGGCGTCGGCGCCAATGCCCTGGTCGGTGGCTCCAGCGAGGGCTTCATGCTGCAGCCGCTCAGCGTGCAGGGCCAGACCGGCATCAATGTCGCTGTCGGCATCACCGGCTTCCAGTTGCGCACCCCCACGCAATAACAGCCCGGCGATAACCGCCAGTGTCATAGGCAACGCGCTGTCCTCCGGGGCGGCGCGTTGTCGCGTTCTGGCGCGACGCCTGTCCATATTTCGCTTGCTCCTCTAGTGGCTAGAGAAGCTAGCATGCCTATATCAAGAGCGGAAGGATGCGGCATGGCTGACACAATCAAGACGAAATACCGGGTCGGCGGCATGGATTGTGGCGCTTGCGCCCTTAAGATCGAGACTGCCGTCAGCCGCATTCCGGGCGTTTCCGAGGTTGGCGCCAGCTACACTGCCGGCACCCTCAATGTCGTGCATGACGATGTTTCCTTCGCCGCCATCCAGCAGGCCATCAAGCCGCTCGGCTATGAACTGGTCGAAGATGGCGCCGCGCCGCGCCTGCCGGCGGGTGACCCCGGCCATGCCGGTGGCGCCGCGCATGACCATTTCGAGCTCGGCGACGGCCCGTGGTGGAAAACCCCCAAGGCCCTGTTGGCCCTGTCCTGCGGCACCGCGCTGCTGGCTGCCTATCTGGTCGGCCTGTTCATTCCGTCCATCGGGCACGAGGCCTTTCTGCTCGCCTTGCTGGTGGGTCTGATTCCCATCGGCCGCCGCGCCATTGCCGGCGCCAGGGCCGGCTCGCCCTTTTCCATCGAAACGCTGATGAGCATTGCCGCCATCGGTGCGGTCTTCATCGGCGCCACCGAAGAAGCTGCCATGGTGGTGCTGCTGTTCCTGGTCGGCGAATTGCTCGAAGGCGTCGCCGCCAGCCGCGCCCGCGCCTCGATCAAGGGCCTGGCCGATCTGGTGCCCAAGACCGCCTTTCTGATTGAAGGTGACAGCACCACCGAAGTCCCTGCCGCCAGCCTGGCGCTCAACGCCATCATCATGGTCCGCCCCGGCGACCGCATCCCTGCCGATGGCGAGATCATTGCCGGCCACAGCGCCATCGACGAGGCCCCGGTCACCGGCGAAAGCGTGCCCACCAGCAAGCAGCCCGGCGATACCGTGTTCGCCGGCACCATCAATACCGATGCCGTGCTGCAGATCCGCGTCACCGCCACGGCCAGCGACAACACCATTTCGCGCATCGTGCAGCTGGTCGAGGAGGCCCAGGAATCCAAGGCCCCCACCGCCCGCTTCATTGACCGCTTTTCGCGCTACTATACCCCCGGCGTTCTCGTCGTCGGCGCGCTCGTCGCCATGGTGCCGCCCTTGCTGCTGGGCCAGCCCTGGGACCAGTGGATCTACAAGGGCCTGGCCGTCCTGCTCATTGGCTGCCCCTGCGCCCTGGTGATCTCCACCCCCGCCGCCATTGCCGCCGCTCTATCGGCTGGCGCCCGTCGCGGCCTACTGCTCAAGGGCGGCGCCGTGCTCGAAGGCCTGCGCACCATCACCACCGTCGCGCTCGACAAGACCGGCACGTTGACCGAAGGCAAGCCCAGGCTGACCGACATTGTGGCCCTCGGCCGGGATGAAGCCGACATCCTCTCGCTCGCCGCAGCATTGGAAACCGGCTCCAGCCATCCGCTCGCCCTGGCCATTCTCGCCCGCGCGGGCGCCGACAAGGTCCCGGTTCCGCCTGCTGCTGCCGCCCGCGCCATTGCCGGCAAGGGGGTCGCCGGCACGGTCGGCGGCGCCGAGTACTTCCTGTTCTCCGCCAGCGCCGCCGCCGAGCAACTGACCCTTGCGCCCGAGCCGCGCGCGCGCATCGATGCCCTCACCGATCAGGGCAAGACCGTCTCGCTATTGCTGACCGACAGCACCCTTATCGGCATCCTCGCCATGCGCGACGAGCCCCGGGCCGACGCCAGATCAGGCATTGACGCCCTCAAGGCCATCAACATTGACGTCATCATGCTGACCGGCGATAACGCCCGCACCGCTGCGGCAATCGGCGCCGATCTCGGCATAGCTGTCCGCGCCGGCCTCCTGCCGCAGGACAAGCAGGCCATCGTCCGCGAGCTGCAGGCGCAGGGCCAGATCGTCGCCAAGATCGGCGACGGCATCAATGACGCGCCGGCCCTGGCCGCGGCCGATATCGGCATCGCCATGGGCGGCGGCACCGATGTGGCGCTGGAAACCGCCGACGCTGCCATCCTGCATGGCCGCGTCACCGACATCGCCGCCATGATCGGCCTGTCCAACGCCACCATGGCCAATATCTGGCAGAACATCGCGGTCTCGCTCGGGCTCAAGGCGGTGTTCCTTGTCACCACCATCGTCGGCATAACCGGCCTCTGGCCCGCCATCCTCGCCGATACCGGCGCCACCGTCCTCGTCACCCTCAACGCCATGCGCCTGCTCGCCTGGCGCCCGCGCTGATCGGGGCCACCTTACCAAGGTGGCAAACTGTTCATGCAGCCGCAAGGTCGCGAAGAGGCAGCACGCTGTAGGTTCCTTTCAGACCGGACAAGTTTCGGCTCCCATGCAAAGGAAAACTCGTGATGAAGACCCTCCAGACCACAGCCATCATCGCTCTGACGACCGCCGCTCTCGGCCTTTCCGCCATCGCGCCTTCATTCGCCCAGACTGCCGCACCCACCGCACCTGCTGCCCAGGAACAGTTTCAGGGCAAGGGCAATATGGGCCAGCGCCAGGATGCTGGGCAGCGCCATGGTGGGCAGCGCGGCATGGGTGGCATGATCGGCTTTGAGCGCGGTGCCGAAGGCATTGAAATCGCCCTCGTCCGCCTCAGCCACGCCATCGACATGACCGCTGACCAGCAGGCGCTGTATGATACCCTCAAGACCGACGCGCTGGCGGCCGCCAATAGCTTCTCGACCGCCGTCGACGGCCTGCGCCCCGCCGCGCCGGCTGCCGGAACAGCAGCTGAACGTCCCGACATGGGCGAAGCCTTCACCAACCGCATTGCCTTCGAGAAGGCAAGGCTCGCTGCCCTTGAAGCCGTGCAGCCATCGCTGACCGCTTTCTTTGACAGCCTCACCGATGAGCAGAAGACCAGTCTGATGCCCCAGCGCGGCGAGCGGGGCGGCATGGGCCAGAAGGGCCAAATGGGCCAGATGGGCAATTCCGGCCAGTACGAACAGGGCCATCGCGGTCAGCGCCAGGGCCGCTGACTCCGTTCAGATCGGCTGCAGGCCCAACTTCGGGCGGGTTCTGCGGCCGGCCACGGCGATCTCCGGTATCCGGGTATCGCACCACGCCGCGGCTCCCCCGGGCCGTGGACGAGAACCCCGGCTCTCAACAGCCGGGGTTTGCTTTTGTCGGGGCTTGCTCTACCAATCGGACACCCTCCGATTGGACCCTTCCCATGACCGCCCTGCCCCTTGATCCGGCCCGTATCCGCGCCCAGTTCCCTGCCTTTGCCGAGCCATCACTGCAGGGTCAGGCCTTTTTCGAGAACGCCGGCGGCGCCTACACCGCCAATGCCGTGCTCACCCGGCTTGACCATTACTATCGCGCCACCAAGCTGCAGCCCTATGGCGTCTACCCGGCCTCCCAGGCCGCCGGCGCGGCAATGGATCTGAGCTATGCCCGCATCGCCCAGGCGCTGAACGTGTCCAGCGACGGGATCCATTTCGGCCCCTCCTCCTCGGCCAATACCTATGTGCTGGGCAAGGCCTTCGGCGAATACCTCAAGCCTGGCGACGCCATCATCGTCACCAATCAGGACCACGAGGCCAATACCGGCGCCTGGCGCAAACTCGCCGGCCTGGGCATCGAGGTGCGCCAATGGGCCGTCGACGGCCAGACCGGCCGCCTGTCGCTGGACGCGCTCGACGCCCTGCTCGACGCAAAAGTCCGCTTCGTCGCCGCCCCGCACTGCTCCAATGTCGTCGGCGAAATCAATCCGGTGGCCGAGATTGCCGCCCGCGCCAGGGCCGTCGGCGCCCTCACCATCATCGATGGCGTCAGCTACGCCCCCCATGGCCTGCCCGATCTGGCCGCGCTGGGCGTCGATATCTATTTCTTCTCCGCCTACAAGGTGTTTGGCCCCCATCAGGGGATCATGGCAGTGCGGCCAGACCTCGCCATGGCGCTGCCCAATCAGGGCCATTTCTTCAACGACGCCAAGCTGCGCTATCGCCTCACCCCCGCCGGTCCCGACCACGCCCAGATCGCGGCGGCTGCCAGCATTGCCGATTATCTCGAAACCGTCGCCGAAATCGCCGGCGACAGCGTTGCGGGCGCCGATCCATTCCGCCGCGCCCACGCCGCCATGCGCGCCCAGGAAATCGCCCTTGCCGCGCCTTTGCTGGATTATCTGCAGCGCAAGAACAGCGCCCGCCTGATCGGCCCGGCCGACCCCGCCCTGCGCGCGCCCACCATCGCGCTGGCTCTGGACGAACCGGGCGGCGCTGTCGCGGCCCGGCTGGCCAGGCACGGCATCATGGCCGGTGGCGGGCATTTCTATGCCTGGCGCCTGCTCGAAGCGCTCGGCATCGACCCCAATCACGGCGTCCTGCGCCTCTCTTTCACCCACTACACCACGCCCGAAGAGATCGACCAGCTCATCGCGGCTTTGGATAGAGAGCTGAAGTAGCAAGACAGCCTTGCCCCAACCACCGGGCAACACCTCCCCCTTGACGGGGGAGGTTGGGAGGGGGTGCGAGAGCCCCGATACCGCGGCTATCCGTCCCCCTCCCTGACCCTCCCCGCAAGGGGGAGGGTGTCGACTGAATCTTCGGGCAGTAAGCCTTCCCCCCCATTGAGACCAAAAAATGTCCCGTCCCGTCGCCGCCCTGCTGCTCCTGATCTGCACCATGCTTTGGGGCCTGGCCTTCATCGCCCAGAAATCGGCCATGGATTCCATGGGCCCGCTGACTTTTTCCGGCCTGCGCTACCTGATTGGCGGCCTCGCCGTCTTGCCCCTGGCTTTGCTTGAGCGCCGCAGGCGCCCCGCCCCCCTCACCACGAACCATTGGTGGCTGATCGGCGCCGTCAGCCTGGTTTTCTTTCTCGGCTCGGCCCTGCAGCAGTTCGGGCTGATCACCACCACCGTCACCAATGCCGGCTTCCTGACCGGTCTCTACGTCTTCTTCGTGCCGGTGCTGGGCTTCCTGATCTACCGCACCCGGCCGCACCCCATCATCTATGCCTGCGTGCCGCTGGCGCTGATCGGCATCTACTTCCTCAATGGCGGCGGCCTCGACAGCTTCAATACCGGCGACGGGCTGATGGTGATCGGCGCAGTGTTCTGGGCCCTGCACGTCATCCTGCTCGGCCAGGCGGCACGCCTCACCGGCCTGCCCATCTTCGTCTCCGCTGTCAGCTTTCTGCTGGCAGGCGCCTTCGCGCTGGGCTGTGCTTTCGTCTTCGAACAGCCCGACTTCAGCGCCCTGCAGTCCGGCTGGATGGAACTGGCCTATACCGGCCTGCTCTCGACCGCCGTGGCCTTCACCTTCCAGGCCATCGGCCAGCAATATGTGCCGCCCGCCAATGCCGCGATCATCCTGTCGGCCGAGAGCCTGTTTGCCGCCCTGGGTGGCGCCATCATCCTGGGCGAGCGCCTGCCGCCCATCGGCTATGCCGGCGCCGTGCTGATCTTTGTGGCCATCCTCGCCGTCGAAGCCCTGCCTCCGCTCTGGACCCGCCGCCGCACCCACATCCCGCGCAATACCAATTAGCGCGCGGCGCTACTCGGCGTAGCGAAACATCTGGTAGGTCTTGCAGATGATGCCCAGCACACAGCCTTGCAGGCTGATCTGGTCATCGCTGACCTGGGTGATCGTTCCGGCTGCCGACTGCCCATATAGGTGCAGGTCGCCCTTCCACGTGCCGGGCCCGCTCGGCTGCGCATGGTCGATCATCAGCGTATTGAGATAGGGCAGGTTCTCCGGGCTGTCGGCCCCATTGCCCAGCCAGATCAGCGTGCCGCACAGCGCCTGTCCGCTATCGCCACACAGTTCCACCCGGTAGCGCGAATCCTTCATCTCGATTTCCCAGATGCCGGCCGGCGACGCCGCCAGAACAGCCGGCACACTCAGCAGCCCAACCAGTCCGACCATCGTCGCGCGCGCAAATCCTGTCACGGCGGTCATTCGCTGACCTTGAACATCTGATAGGTCTTGCACACCACCAGGAACGCACAGCCCTGCAGCGTCATCTGCGTCTCGCTGCGCTGGGTGATGGTGCCGTTGATCTTGTGACCGAGCAATTGCATGTCGCCCTTCCAGCGGTTGGGGCCCGTCTGCTTGATCGCGCTGGCCACCGGCGAATTGAGAAACCGCTCATACTGCTTGTTGTAGTCAACGTCGGACAGCCAGACCAGCGTGCCGCACAATTGCGTGCCGTCGCCGCACAGCTGCAGCGCGATGCGCGTGTCGCGGCTGTCGAGTTCCCACACCCCGTTGGGCGAGGCAATGGCCGCCCCGGCTCCCCCGGCCAACATCACCAGTCCAGCCGCCATGGCGAACATCTTGCGCATCATCGTCAGTCTCCCGATCAGCATTATTCTGCTTCCACAGTGGTTTTTCCAGCCTGAACGCCGCCTGAACAGCCGCGTCACGACACTGTCATGCACCCCCCATAAGCTCATACATGTTCCCGGCCCTGCCCCACACGGCCCGGACTGCCGCGCCCCACGTCCCCAACGTCGCGCCCGGCATTTTGCAGAGCTCGGCCGCCAACCCCGGCTCTTGCACCCCTGCCGATGAGATCGGCTCAGGTCGCCCCTCGTGGCGGCCTCTTTTTTTGCCGCCGCTAGGCGCGCTCCATCACAATGGTGCGCACCAGCGTGCCCATTTCCGAGCCCGCGTGTTCAGCAGCTTCCAGCCAGCCCCGCGCCAGATAGAAAGCGCGCGCCCGGCTATTGAAGGCCCGCACCTCCAGCTGCCGCGCCCCTTCCGCCTCGGCTGCATCCATCAGGGCCCGCCCCACGCCCGTGCCGATGGCCCAGCTGTCGACATGAATGGCATGCAGCCAGGCGCCATCCAGATGATACATCCCCACCACCACGCCGCCGCGTTCGGCCACCTTGAAGGCCTCGATGCACCCATCCACATAACCAGCCGCCGGCTGCTCAGCTTCATAGCGCGCCAGGGCGGGGCCATCCAGGTGCGGCCCCCAATGGGTGCGCCAGGACCGGTCCAGCAGATGCTTGAGCGCCGCCGCATCGGCCTGACGCGCAGCGCGAATGGTGATATCGGACATAGTGGCCTCGCAATGAACTGTTGATGTTTGGCTTGCACGCTTCTTGCGCGCGCGGGCACGGTCTATTGCCTAAGCCACCCCGTCGCAACTCGCGAGAACCGCGCCCCCAATGGCCAAGCTCTATTTCTCCTACGCCGCCATGAATGCCGGCAAGTCCACCCTGCTGCTGCAGGGCGCCTACAATTATCGCGAGCGCGGCATGCGCCCGCTGCTGTTCACCTCCGCCCTTTACGTCGAGGATGGCATTGGCCTGATCACCTCGCGCATCGGCATTGCCGAACCCGCCGAACTCTATGCCGGCGATGATGACCTTTATCAGGCAGTGCGCGAGCATCTCGAGGCCGGCAAGGTCGATTGCGTCTTCGTCGATGAGGCCCAGTTCCTCACCCCCGAACAGGTCTGGCAACTGGCCCGGGTCAGCGATCGCCTGAATATTCCGGTCATGTGCTTTGGCCTGCGCACCGATTTTCAGGGCAAGCTGTTTCCGGGCTCCGCCGAACTGCTTGCCATTGCCGACGTGTTGCGGGAAATTCGTACCATCTGCGCATGCGGCGCCAAGGCCACCATGGTGGTCCGCCAGAGCGCCGATGGCCGCGTGCTGGCCCAGGGGGAACAGGTGTCGATTGAAAAATCGGTCTATATCTCGCTGTGCCGCAAGCATTGGGAAGAAGCTATCGGCCGCTGGCCGGCGAAAGGACCTGCACATTGACCCCGACGTCCACTGAGCCCCATGGCGCCCTCACCATCCGCACCCTGGCCATGCCCGCCGATACCAATCCGGCTGGCGACATTTTTGGCGGCTGGGTGATGAGCCAGATGGATATTGCCGGCGCCATCGCCGCTGTGGAACGCGTCACCGGGCGCGTCGTCACCGTCGCGGTCGAGGCCATGACCTTCATTGCCCCGGTCAAGGTCGGCGATGTGCTCTGCGTCTACACCACCGTCGAGCGGATCGGCACCACCTCGATCACCATCGGCATCGAGGCCTGGGCCCGGCGCAATCGGGTGGATGCGCGCGTCAAGGTCACCGATGGGCGCTTCATCTATGTCTCGCTGAACGAGGATGGCACCAAGCGCCCCATCGCGGAGTGAGCCGGCGCTGCCCGGCCCTGCCGTTCAGCCAGGGTTCATCTGCGCTGTGTTGACTGAGACCATCAATCAGCCCGGCACCATTTGCCGACGGCTAAGTACCGACACCGACTCAACGAATTCGCCCGGCGGGGAACTTTCTGCTTCCCCTGTCCGTTTCTTCGGCAAATACTAAGTCTGCGCTCATCCAGCAGAAACCCGATTGTGGGCTGCGGCAGCGCGTGACGCGGAGGCATAAGATGAACCGATCTACCCGTAAGCTGCTGCTCAACATTGCCACCGGCGTGGCCGTGGCCGCCACTGCCGTCGTCGTCTTCCTGCCCGCCGCCTATGCGGCGCCCGGCACCGTCACCACCAATGTCAATGTGCGCTCCGGCCCCGGCACCAGCTATGGTGTGGTCGATACCGCGCGCCGTGGCGAGCGGGTTGACGTGCGCCAGTGCCAGGGCTCCTGGTGCTACATTGAAAAGTCCGGCCCCGATGGCTGGGTTTCGGCCAATTACCTGGCGACCGGCAGCGGCGGTGCGGTCCATCCGACGCAGCCCGGCATTTCCTTCGGCTTCCAGATCGGTGGCGACGGCGATGGCCCAACCATCAATTTCGGCATCGGCAACCAGCCCCAGCGCCCGATAATCCGGCCCGTCAACGACGAAGTCTGCTTCTTTGACCGCACCCGCTTCCGCGGCGACAGCTTCTGTCTCGAAGCCGGTCAGAGCAGCCGCGACCTCCGTGGCTGGGCCGACCGCATCTCCTCGATCGACAATCCCGACGGGCTGCGGGTTCAGGTCTGCTCGGACGCCAATTATCGCAACTGCCGCACCTATACCACCAGCGCCTCCTCGCTGGGCGGGTTCGACAATTACATCGTCTCCGTCCGCGTGCGCTGATCCCCCTATCCCCGAGACCCCAACAAGGCGCCCGCTTCGGCGGGCGCTTTTTTGTCCGTGCAGCGCTGCAGCGTTCCAACCACGCCCCCATCAAACAAAAAACGCCGCCCCGAGGGACGGCGTTTCAGGCAACAGACAGACCAAAGGCCACCGTGTTTTCAACATCACGGCGGCCTTCGGAATAGTCTGAAAGACTAGAGCAGGGTCAGGTTCGTAGCCGACACCTTGCCGTCACGGCCGGTCTCGAGCTCGTAGGTCACCTTGTCGTTTTCATACAGGCCCTGCAGGCCCGAACGCTGAACAGCGGAAACGTGAACGAAGGCATCCTTGCCGCCGTCTTCAGGCGAAATAAAGCCGAAGCCCTTGGTTGCGTTGAAGAACTTGACGGTACCAGTAATGGTGGACATAAATTTGTATCCTGATAGTAGGCTCGTGTCGCATGCGGACGAGCAGTTATCCGGTGGCAGCATGCCAGCGGGGAAAGCACGTTCGCACGAGAGAGAGGGTAGCCACGACCGGCGAACCGGGATCAGGGCAGCCGACTTAGGCTGAAAACGTATCGCTTTATCACAGGTAAATGTGGTCTTGGCAAGGCAATATCGCCGGACCCGCCACGCAGCCCGCCGGCAATCGCGCTGATCGCCACGCTCAGGCCAGCCATCGCAGCCGCCATCTGGCCGGTTAATCCAGGGCGGTCAGCTCGCGGAACGAGGCGACCACCTCGGCATGACGATAGGGCTTGGCATGAAACACGCTGCCATCGGGCAGATCGGTAATCTCCACCATGCGATGGCCCGAGGTCACCACGATCTTGACCGGCGGCCAGCGGTCGCGCACCGCCGCCGACAGCTTCAGCCCGTCCATCGAGCCGGGCATGTCGATATCGGTAAACAGGATCGTCACATCCGGATTGGTTTCCAGGATCCGGATCGCCGCGTCGGCATCGGCTGCCTCGATCACGGTAAAACCCTCGTCCTCGATCTGGCTGATCACGTCGAGGCGCACCAGCGCCTCGTCCTCGACCACAAGTACCACTGTGTTGGCTTTCATCACGGCGTCACTTCCATTTTGGCGGGTACTTGCACGTACCCGTCACACTGCAACTGCTGGCACGCCACAACGATCCCTCACGTTTTCATCATGGTGGAACTTATTGTCAATTGTGATCGCCCCCCGCGCCGCCATCGCCGGAGAAAAGCCCCCAGTTTCAGCCGGCCGGCGCGAAAATATCCTGCCCGGCTGTCGAAACCGCGCCGCCTCCCTCGTCTAGTCAGCAGACCGCGCCATCACAATCGGTCCCACCGCCAAGCTGGAGAAAGCCGCCATGAAATTCATGTGTACCGTCGTCGTCGACACCGACATTGCCGCCCGCCAGTCCGAGGCCGATTGGGCCCGCATCGGCCAATTGTCCAAAGCCTATGACCAGGCGCTGGTCGAGCGCGGCGTGTTCATTGCCGCCGAGGCCCTGGTCAGCGCCGATTCCGCCCGCACCGTGCGGGTGCGCAACGGCGACGCCATCATCACCGATGGCCCTTTCGCCGAATCCAAGGAGGTGCTGGCCGGCTTCATTCTGGTCGACGTTGCCGACGCCGATGCGGCCATGGAGATCGCCCGCCACATCCCCATGGCCACGCTCGGCGCCGTCGAGGTACGCCCGGTCATGCTGTTCTGACCATGCCGACCCGGACGCTGCCCCGGCGCCCCCCGCCTGATTGATTCAGGTCACACATCGATTGCCCCGCCTGTGCTAACCTTGGCGTCCGCGCCCTGTTGGCGCCGCCCAGGAGCCGCATCGATGTCCCGCCTGACAACCCTGCTGCAGCGCCATTACGACGCCGGCCTGCTGACCATTGCCCTGCTCGGTCTGGGCATCGGTACCGTGCTGTATTTCACCAGCGGCGCCGGCCCGGCCGATCTGGCCTGGACCTGGGGCACCGCTCCGGTGCTGGCCGGCCTGCTCTGGCAGATCGTGCGCTCCCTGCAGCGCGGCGATGTCGGCCTCGATATCGTGGCTGCCCTGTCCATGTCGGCCGCCCTGGCCTTTGGCGAGCCGCTGGCCGGCAATGTGGTGGCGCTGATGTATTCGGGCGGCCAGCTGCTGGAAACCTTTGCCGCCGGTCGCGCCCGCCAGGAAATGACCGCCCTGCTCGGCCGCGTCGCCCATTCGGCCATGCGCTACACCGACAGCACGCTTGAGGAGGTGCCCATCGCCGACATCATGCCCGGCGATCGCCTGCTGATCCGGCACGGCGAGGTGCTGCCCGTTGATGGCCATGTCGCCGGCAGCAAGGCCGAGCTCGACATGTCGGCGCTGACCGGCGAATCCATCCCGGTGCAGCTGGCCCCCGGCGCCGAAGCCCTCAGTGGCTCCACCCTGATGGGCGCGCCCTTTGATCTGCTGGTCAGCCGCCCGGCCGCCGAGAGTACCTATGCCGGCATTGTCCGCCTGGTCGAGGCGGCGCAGGACAGCAAGGCGCCGATGACGCGGCTGGCTGACCGCTATGCCATCTGGTTTCTCGTGCTCACCGTGGCCATGGCCGGCGCCGCCTGGGGCCTGACCATGGACCCGCTGCGCGCCCTCGCCGTCCTGGTGGTCGCCACCCCCTGCCCGCTCATCCTCGCCGTGCCCGTCGCCATCATTTCGGGCATGTCGCGCACCGCCCGCATCGGCGTGCTGGTCAAGCATGGCGGCATGCTCGAAGCCCTGGCCAAGGTAGAGACCGCCGTGCTCGACAAGACCGGCACCCTGACCGGCGGTCACCCCGAAGTCACCGATATCCGCACCATTGCCGGCGTCACCGCCGATCAGGTGCTGCGCACCGCCGCCAGCCTCGATCAGGCCTCCAGCCATGTGGTGGCCGCCGCGCTGGTGCAGGCCGCCAGTGCGGCCGGGCTGCGCCTCGCCACGCCCGGTGATGTGGTCGAAACCGCCGGCGAAGGCCTCATCGGCCAGGTCGACAGCCGCCCCACCCTGGTCGGCGGCCACGGCTTCGTCACCGACCAGTTGACCCAGGGCAGCTTTGCCGATCTGGCCACCGGCCTGCCGATTGACGCCATGACCGTGGCCGTGGCGGTCGACGGCCGCCCCTATGGCCTGATCGTGCTGCAGGATCGCGTCCGCGCCGATGCCGGCCAGTCGCTCGCTGCGCTGCGGGCGGCGGGCGTCAACCGCATCGTGCTGGCCTCCGGCGATCGCGGCGACATTGCCGAGGCGATCGGCGTCGAGCTGGGCGTCGACGCCGCCTTCGGCGATCTGCGCCCCGAGGACAAGCTGGCCCTGCTGCACCGCGAAGCCCTGCCCGAAGGGCTGGTGATGATGGTGGGCGATGGCGTCAACGACGCCCCCGCGCTGGCTGCCGCCGATGTCGGCGTCGCCATGGGCGCCCGCGGCGCCGCCGCCTCCTCCGAGGCCGCCGGCGTCGTGCTGCTGGTCGATGCCCTGGCGCCGCTGGCCAAAGCCATCACCATCGCCAGACGCACCCGCCGCATCGCGCTCGAAAGCGTCATCGTCGGCCTCGGCCTCTCGTTCGCCGCCATGATCGCCGCCGCCTTCGGCTACCTCCCCCCGGTCCAGGGCGCCCTGCTGCAGGAAGTCATCGACGTCATCGTCATCCTCAACGCCCTGCGCGCCCTGCGCTAACGCCCAGCCGCCCCTCCCAGCAGGAGCGGCCATCCGGCAACCAACCACCCCCCACCCCCGATCCCGTCCCTCCCCCTTCAGGGGGAGGCCAGGTGGGGGTCTCTCCGGGATCTCAACAGGCTCCGATATCGCGGTCTCTCCCCAACCGCATCCCCATCCCCTCTTCCCCTGCGCCCCCCTTTCCGGCAATAGTGCCCACAGGGGGATGCAAGCTCTTGAAGACACTTGATGAACTGATTGCCCAAGCCACCGCCTCCGGCGGCTCCGAGCGGGCCAATTATCAGCTCTTCATCTCGGGTCTGTGCACCGCGCTGGGCCTGCCCGCGCCGCTGATGAGCAGCGAGTTCAATCACCAGAACGACTATGTCTACGAGCGGAGCCTGGACTACCCCCACCCCGATGGCTCATCGACCAAGCTCTATGTCGATTGCTACAAGCGCGGCAGTTTCGTGCTCGAAGCCAAGCAATCCGCACGGCGCCAGGCACAGAACCCGCAGCAGACCGATATGTTCGGCTCCGAGGCCCAGAGAGCCGCAAGCTCGGCCACGCCAAGCGCGGCAGCGCCGGCTGGGACCGCGTCATGCGCTCGGCCTATCTGCAGGCGGTCGACTACACGCGACACCTGCCCGTGGAACATGGCTACCCGCCCTTCGTCATTCTGGTCGATGTCGGCCATGTCATCGAGCTCTATGCCGATTTCTCCGGCCAGGGCAAAAACTACGCGCAATTCCCCGATGCGCAGAGCTTCCGCATTTCCATGGACGATCTGCGCGACCCCGCCATTCAGGCCCGCCTCAAGGCGGTCTGGACCGATCCGCATAGTCTCGATCCGGCCAAAAAGTCCGCCGAAGTCACCCGCGACATCGCCGGACGGCTCGCCAAGATCGCCAAGAACCTTGAAGGCAAGCACGACGCCCGCGACGTCGCCGAATTCCTCATGCGCTGCCTGTTCACCATGTTCGCCGAGGATGTCGGTCTGCTGCCCGAAAAGCTGATGGTCGAGCTGCTGGGCAAGCTGGTCGACAATCCCGCCGCCTTCCCGCTGGCCATGGAAAGCCTGTGGCAGACCATGAATACTGGCGGCTTCGAGCCTCATTCCATGGCCAGCCTGAAGCATTTCAATGGCGGCCTGTTTGCCAATCCCAAGGCGCTGCCGCTGGCGCCCGAGGACATTCACGAGCTCCTCGTCGCGGCAAGGCAGGATTGGCGCGATGTCGAACCGGCCATTTTCGGCACCCTGCTGGAGCGCGCGCTGGATTCCCGCGAGCGCAGCAAGCTGGGTGCCCACTACACGCCCCGCGCCTATGTCGAGCGCCTCGTCGTCCCCACCATCATCGAGCCGCTGCGCGACCAGTGGAGCAAGGCGCAGGGCAATATCGAAGAGGCGCTCAAAGTCGGCAATGCCGCCAGGGCGCTGGCCGAAGCCAAGGCGTTTCACCACGAACTCTGCACCGTGCGCGTGCTCGATCCAGCCTGCGGCACCGGCAATTTTCTCTATGTCTCGCTCGAACTGATGAAAAAGCTGGAGGGCGAAGTCCTCGCCGCCATTGACGGGCTGGGCGAAGATCAGTCCCGCCTGATGATGGAAGGCGAGACCGTCAATCCGCGCCAGTTCTACGGCCTCGAACTCAACCCCCGCGCCGTGCCGATTGCCGATCTGGTGCTGTGGATCGGCTATCTCAAATGGCAGTTGCGCACCGCTGGCCTCAACGCCATTTCCGAGCCCGTGCTGCACGCCTATGGCACCATCCGCCAGCAGGATGCCATTCTGGCCTATGACAGTCAGGATCTGGTGCGCGACGAGCACGGCGCGCCTGTCACCCGCTGGGACGGCGTGACCCGCATCGCCCATCCCATCACCGGCGAACTGGTACCCGATCCGCAGGCCCGCATCGAACTCTACCACTACCGCAACCCGCGCCCCGCGCCCTGGCCCGAGGTCGAATTCATCGTCGGCAACCCGCCCTTCATCGGCGGCAAGGACATGCGCGCCGAGTTGGGCGATGGCTATGCCGAGGCCGTCTGGAAAACCCGCCCCAAGGTGCCCGGCGGCGCCGACTTCGTCATGCACTTCTGGGATGCTGCCGCCGAGCGCCTCTTGCGCAAATCGACCAAGGCCAATCCCAATCCGCTGCGCCGCTTCGGCTTCATCACCACCAATTCCATCACCCAGACCTTTTCGCGCCGCGTCATCGAACGCCACATGGCCGCCAAGCTGCCGCTCTCGCTGGTCTTCGCGGTGCCCGACCATCCCTGGATGAAGGCCAGCGACAAGGCCGCCGTGCGCATTGCCATGACGGTTGCCCAGGCCGGTGAGCGCGAGGGCGTGCTGGCGACTGTCATCAGCGAAAAGGGGCTGGACACCGACGCGCCGCAGGTGACGCTAGAGACGCGCGAGGGCAAGGTTCGGGCGGATTTGATCCTTGGCGCCGATCTGGCCTCAGCTAAAGCGCTGATGGCAAATGAAGCGATTTCTAGCCGGGGCGTTTCTCTGCATGGCGCGGGCTTCATCGTCACGTTGCAGCGGGCCAAACAGCTCGGGCTTGGCAGCGTGCCCGGGCTCGAACAATTCATCGTGCCCTATCGCAATGGCCGCGACCTCGCGGATCGGCCACGTAATGTAATGGTCATCGATCTGTTCCCGTTGCCAATTGCAGAGGTGCAAACGCGGTTCCCGGCCGTCTATCAGCATGTCGCGGAGACGGTGAAGCCGGAACGCGACGACAATAACCGTGATACCTACCGCGATAACTGGTGGATATTTGGCGAGCCCCGCCGCGAACTGCGCCCCGTTCTGGCGCCGCTTTCTCGCTACATCACCACCATCGAAACCGCCAAGCACCGCTTCTTCCAGTTTCTCGATGCATCTATCCGCCCCGACAACATGCTGGTCAACATCGGGCTCGATAGCCCCGCTGCCTTGGCTGCCCTGTCATCGAGCCTGCATGTGGTTTGGATGCTGGCAATAGGAGGCACTCTGGAGGATCGTCCGCGCTACAACAAATCGAAGGTTCTCGATCCCTTCCCCTTCCCCGACCTGTCGGAAAATCCCGTCATCCAATCCCGCCTCGCCACCCTTGGCGAACGCCTCGATGCCTTCCGCAAGGAACGCCTTGCCGCCCATGATTTCCTGACCATGACCGGGCTCTACAACAGCCTCGAACGGGTCCGCGAACTGGAATGGAAAGCCGGCCCCGGTCGCGCCGAGGACAGCGCCGCCAATATCGAGCCGCTCAGCGTCAAGGAACGCGATGCCTATGAGGCCGGCCACATCGCCATCCTCAAGGATATCCACGACGAAATCGACACCCTGGTCTTTGCCGCCTATGGCTGGGCCGATCTGGCCCCGCGTCTGGTCGGCCTGCCCGGCGCCACCACGCCAAGCCAATACAAGACCGCCGATCAGCTCGCCGCCGAGGAAGAACTGCTGACCCGCCTCGTCGCCCTCAATCAGGCGCGCGCCGCCGAGGAGGCGCGCGGTCTCGTCCGCTGGCTGCGCCCCGACTATCAAATTCCAAAACTCGGCCACAAGATCGCCCGCCCCGATGGCGTGCAGACCGAGGCCGATCTGGCCATCATCCCCGGCAGCGACAAGCCGACCTGGCCGAGCAATGACAATGAGCAGATTTCCGTCCTCGTCGACGTGCTCCGCAAGGCCGCCGCCCCCGTGCCCCCCGAAGCCCTCGCCATGGCCTTTGACGGTCGCAATACACCCAAGCGCCGCGACCGCATCGCCAACCTGTTAGAAACACTCACCACCATCGGCCTGGCCCGCACCGGCCAGCTCGACGGCCAGACCCGCTACTTCATCCCCCGCTGACCGACCCCCACCCACCCCTGAGCGGGTACGGGCAACCCCATGCCTGCCCCCAAATCCCGCCCCACCCACCGCGCGGTCCCTCCCCCTTCAGGGGGAGGCCAGGTGGGGGTGCCCCCTTTCAGGGGTAGCCCCGTGCCTGCCCCAGATCCCGCCCCCCCCACCGCGCGGTCCCTCCCCCTTCAGGGGGAGGCTAGGTGGGGCGCCCATTCACTGCTGCCACGCCCTGTCAGCAGCCCGGTTCCATCGCCGCGCGATTGCGACTAGGTTTGGCCCCTCATTGCATCTGCGCGCGCTGCTCCCCATCTGAGTCGCACCCCCGACCCCTGGTGTTTGTTCATGGCCGACAAATCTGCCCGCCCCGGCAAAGCTGATTTTTCCATCGACGACTTTCTCGGCGAGATCGAGAAGGCCGAGGATATCGCCGCGTCCAAGCCGCTCTATGCCGAGCGCATGCGCAACAAGCGCGCGCTCGACCGCGCCGACCAGAAGCAGGCGGCCGAGGCCGAGCAGGTGCGCGAGGATGCCCGCAAGGCGCTCGAAACCGCCGCCAGGAAGAAATCCGCGCTGGAAAAGCGCCGCACCACCAAATCCTCCAACGACACCGCCACCGGCATGTCGGCCAAGACCTCAAAGACCAAAATAAACTCGGTCGACCGCGTCGATTTCTCCGGCATGGGCGAAAGCCCGCAGGCCGGCTTCGGCCACGTCCCCTCCACCGGCCCCTCGAGCAGCGCCGATACCGAGGGCAAGCTGCAATCGGCCATGGCCAGCGCCCGCTCGAAGTCCGGCTCCTCCAAAACGGTGGAAGGCGCCGCCGTCGGCGTTACCGCCACGGTCAAGGCGCTCGAACAGATCATCCTGCATGGCCGCAAGGAGGTGGAGGGCTCCTCCCCCTGGATGCCGCATCAGGGCAAGAGCAATATCACGCGCAGCGACGGCAAGCCGTTTCGCATGGTGACGCCCTATGAGCCGGCCGGCGACCAGCCCACCGCCATCGCCGAGCTGGTGGAAGGCGTCAACAATGGCGAAACCGACCAGGTGCTGCTCGGCGTCACCGGCTCGGGCAAGACCTTCACCGCCGCCAAGGTGATCGCCGCCACCAATCGCCCGGCGCTGATCCTGGCCCCCAACAAGACCCTGGCCGCCCAGCTCTATGGCGAGTTCAAGAGCTTCTTCCCCGACAATGCGGTGGAATATTTCGTCTCCTATTACGACTACTACCAGCCCGAGGCCTATGTCCCGCGCACCGACACCTATATCGAGAAGGAATCCACCATCAACGAGCAGATCGACCGCATGCGCCACTCGGCGACGCGGGCGATCCTCGAGCGCAACGACGTCATCATCGTCGCCTCGGTCTCCTGCATCTATGGCATCGGCTCGGTGGAGGACTACACCGCCATGACCATCGACGTGCAGAAGGGCCAAAAGATCGACCAGCGCGAGCTGCTCGCCAAGCTGGTGGCCCTGCAATACAAGCGCGGCGACACCGGCTTCGTGCGCGGCACCTTCCGGGTGCGCGGCGATACCGTTGAAATCTTCCCCGCCCACTATGAAGCCGCCGCCTGGCGCGTCACCCTGTTCGGCAACGAGATCGAATCCATCACCGAGTTCGATCCGCTGACCGGCAAGAAAAGCGCCGACCTCACCTTCATCCGCGTCTTCGCCAACAGCCACCACGTGACGCCCCGCACCACCATGAACCAGGCCATCAAGGCCATCCGCGCCGAGCTCAATGCCCGCCTGCAGGAGCTCAACGGCGCCGGCCGCTTCCTCGAAGCGCAACGCCTCGAGCAGCGCTCCCTGTTCGATCTCGAAATGATGGAAGCCACCGGCTCCTGCGCCGGCATCGAGAACTATTCGCGCTATTTCTCCGGCCGCAAGCCCGGCGAGCCGCCCCCGACCCTGTTCGAATATCTGCCCGACAACGCCCTGGTCTTCGTCGATGAATCCCACGTCACCATCGGCCAGCTCGGCGCCATGTATCGCGGCGACCTGCGCCGCAAGGCGACCCTGGCCGAATACGGCTTCCGCCTGCCCTCCTGCATGGACAACCGCCCGCTGCGCTTTGAGGAGTGGAACGCCATGCGGCCGCAGTCGGTCTATGTCTCGGCCACCCCCGGCAAGTGGGAAATGGAGCAGACCGGCGGCGTCTTCGCCGAACAGGTCATCCGCCCCACCGGGCTGATCGATCCCCCGGTGGAAATCCGCCCGGCCAAGAACCAGGTCGATGACGTGGTCGACGAGATCCGCCAGGTCAACAAGGCCGGCTACCGCACCCTGCTCACCGTCCTCACCAAGAAGATGGCCGAGGACCTCACCGAATATCTGCACGAGCAGGGCATTCGCGTGCGCTACATGCACTCAGACGTCGACACCATCGAGCGCATCGAGATCATCCGCGATCTGCGCCTGGGCGCCTTCGACGTGCTGGTCGGCATCAACCTGCTGCGTGAAGGCCTCGACATTCCCGAATGCGGCTTCGTCGCCATTCTCGACGCCGACAAGGAAGGCTTCCTGCGCTCCGAAACCAGCCTGATCCAGACCATCGGCCGCGCCGCGCGTAACGTCGACGGCAAGGTGATCCTCTATGCCGACAAGATCACCGGCTCGATGGAACGCGCCCTGGCCGAAACCAACCGCCGCCGCGAAAAGCAGGTCGCCTATAACGAGGCCCACGGCATCACCCCCGCCTCGGTGCGCTCCAACATCCACGACATCGTCGACAGCGTCTACGAGCGCGACCACGTCACCGTCAGTATCGGCAAAGGCCGCGACGGCAAGGAAGCCACCCATGTCGGCGCCAACCTCGCCGCCGTCATTAAGGACCTCGAAACCCAGATGCGCGAAGCCGCCACGAACCTGGAATTCGAGAAAGCGGCCCGCCTCCGCGACGAGGTCAAGCGGCTAAGGGAGATGGAGCTGGATACGCTGCAGGGCGAGGTCAACTAGCCCCAGCACCCAACCCCGGCACCCCCACCTAACCTCCCCCTTAGGGGGAGGAGCCGCGCGGTGGAAGGGGCACCATCGTGGACAACCTCGATGCGCCCCTCCCCCTTAAGTGGGAGGCCGGGTGGGGGTCCATCCCCAACCCCGATCTGATCCCTCCCCCTTCAGGGGGAGGTTAGGTGGGGGCGCCGCTTCAGGGGCTTCGAGCCGACCCGCAGGGCAAATCGCTCCATGGACCAATCTGAGCCGACAAGGCCATGAGAGCTATGCTCGAATGGCAAGTCAGGTGAGGGTCTCTCGGCTAGTCCGGATTTTCTCCCCACCCCGGTGGCTCCCCATCCACCGGCCCCAGCACCCCGAACACCATGTCGCCGACGCCGTCGATATTGGTCAGCACCTCGTCATTGCCAAAGCGCACCACGCGATAGCCCAGCCCGGCGAGAAAAGCCGTCCGCCGCGCATCATGCGCCAGACCTGCCTCGGTAAAGTGGTTGTCGCCATCGATCTCGAAAATGATCCGGGCGCGCTTGCAGACAAAATCCACCACATAGGGCCCGATCGGCGCCTGCTGCCGCATATGCCAGCCCGCCCGCCGCCACGGCTCCAGCAGCGCCCAGAACCGCCGCTCCGCCACCGTCTGCTCCCGCCGCAAGCCGCGGGCAAAGGAGATCTGCTCTTTCATGTTCGCACCCCCACCCAACCTCCCCCTGAAGGGGGAGGAGCGCATCGAGTTAACCTGCAATACCACCCCACCCACCGCCCGGTCCCTCCCCCTTCAGGGGGAGGAGTATCCCGGTGCTATCCACCAACAGCGCCCCAACCCTAATGCGATTCCTCCCCCTTCAGGGGGAGGCTAGGTGGGGGTCGCTTCGTGGTCATCCCACCGCCCCCCACCCACCCGCGCGTCACCCTCGGGCTCGACCCGAGGGCTCTACACTTCGCTTCAATCAAATTGAGGGAACTCGCGCCAGCGGCGCGATTTGAGGGGAGAAAGCCATGAGAGCTATGCTCGAATGGCAAGTCAGGTGGGGGTCCATCCCCAACCCCGATCCAATCCCTCCCCCTTCAGGGAGAGGAGTAACCCGGTGCTTATCCACCAACAGCGCCCCAACCCTAATGCGATTCCTCCCCCTTCAGGGGGAGGCTAGGTGGGGGTCTGCCCCAAACCACCGCCGCCACGCCCGCCAGCATCAGCACCAACCCGGCAATCGCCCAACCCAGGTCCGGTCCGGTCAGCGTCTCGCAATCGGCGACGCAGAGGATCGGCGGAATCGGCCCCTGCACCAGCCACAACAGCCCGAGCAGCACCGCGATCACCCCAACGATCCACAATATCCACCGCATCCGTGCGTTTCCCTGCCATGGCCTGCAGACCCCAGCGCTTCGGCCTCAGGCCAATAATACTGATCCACGCCAATACCCTGAATTTATTAGTTCTGCCCCTTCAATGAATGGAGCTTGGCAAATCCAGCCTTTATGCAAAGTTTCTCAGAATTGACGTAAGATGGCTGTATTATTCTAATAATAGGAATTTTTCTTCCTTTTATATAGTTTTGGAGTCTTCCATCGGCCTTGCGCTTGCCCCGTTCAAAGAACTCTCGATAGCGACGAGGGGTGACACCATAGAAATGTTCAAATTCGACAACCGGGTATTTGCTAAAGCGCCCGCGCTCTGATCCATCAACACTTATAGAGTCTGGGTGTAAATCCTGCGCCAAGCTTTTTGGGTAGGGCTCAAGATACACAACTCTCTTCACGCCGGATGCAACTATGTGCTTTGCGCAAACGTGACACGGGAAGGTCGTGCAATACAGCACTGCATCTTGAACATTTCGACCTAACCTTGCTGCATCTGTCACCGCGTTCATCTCGGCATGCACAATTCTTCCATATTCAATAGCGTCCATCGCCCTAGAATTTTTTACGTCGTCTCGCTCAATAAATTCTTGAAATTTACTCTCTTCGAATTGCGTTCCCATCGCTAACGAGTACATCTCTCGTACTACGAGACGCTTTTTCTCATCGTTAGAGTCCTTTTTTAGGACGTACTCTCTTGCATCATAACCTCCACCATCTGCCCAATAAGTTCCCCCTCCCGCCTTGGGAACCTCATTGGCACCTAAAGATATAATTTCTCCTCCGGGCGAGAATATTGCTGCACCTACTTGGCGTGAAAGGTCCAATGTTCGAAGCGCCGCAACCTTCGCGGAGTACATGCCATACTCCGACTTTGTGGGCGAGATGACGTTCGAGCCAAAGAGCAATTCGCCAAACCTTTCGACCTGCCTGTCTATCGTTTGATTCTGGGCTTCAACGTTTACAATAAAGTCCGCATCGTGAAACACGCTTGTCACTCGTTGGCCAAAAGGCTCGCGAGATTCGTCCTCGTCTCGGGCAACAAGATAGCGAGCCAAATCTTCGGAAGGCCTTTTGTCATCCTGGCGCTTGTCAGCCTCTATTTTAGCAGAAAGATACTTTATTCGCGTCTCACGACGGCTATAAACCGAAATTTGGAAAAACTGCGCTCCATAAACTTGCCGCAGCAAATCAACTTCTTCTTTGCGCTTGAATTGACTAATAATATAGACGCGACGCTCGTAACTAGGAAGCGCAGGATTCAGTCGATTGGCTACTTCTGATTTCCACCTCTGCCTAAATATAAGCGAGACCGCAGCCGAAGCCAGGATGCTGTTGTCGTTGAATTTTTTCCTTACGTAGTTTCCGTACTCTATATGACTGTCTATTCGCTCATAAAATGGTGAGTTCTCCAATTTCTTCAAAGGAACTATGTCCTCTTTGAGCCTTCTAAACGAGTCAGTTACCTTTATATGGATTACTGAATACCCCTCGGCCTTAAAATAACTTGCTATAGAGGCATCAACATCTTGAGTATCTACGCCTATTGGAGAAACTAACCCAATGAATATTTCCGGAAACTCAATTTCAGTTAACATGGGAGCTTTTCTTCTTAACGAAGCGTTAACCGCCTGATACCATTCTAAGCGCAATCAGGTCGGAGGGAGATTCTATGTCCAAGTCCAACAACATCAGTAAATTGGAGTCAATCTTCAATAAAATGCTTGATGACTCTCAGTCCAAATATGAAAGCTGGCTGCTGTCCGCCGCGACATTTGAGGCCACCAGCTCAGATGGCGCTAGCCATGAGAATGCTTGGAACACTAGCAGTGACGTCGTTTTGGAAGATGATTTTATGGATGGTCGCGAAGCCATCAAAGCTTGAAAATGCCCGAGAGCTTTTCGCTTAGAAGTTAAGCCAGTTGAGCTCTCGGCTACCGACAGATCGCCTCACACCGCACGCTGTCGCTGTCCAGCAGAGCGCCCCTCCGCACAGCTCCCGATCCGCGTGCAATATTGCCGCCGCGCGCAGGACGCATCATTGCCGCGCTGCGCCACCGGCTGGCTATGCGTCGGGGCGGCCACAAGGCCCACCCATCCCCGATGTCATCCCAGCGCAGGCCGGGACCCATCTCGAGATCGCGCCGCAGCCGCAAGGTGGCTCCCGTGAGCGCCTGATGAATTTCCAGACTTTGGAAAGACTCAGCATGGACCCCTGCCGAAACCTTTCACCGGGCGCGACGCGACCCGGGGGCCAGGGTGACGCCGTGCATTGGAACGCACCGCGCCCCGCGCAGCGCCATCGACCGCCGCCGGATTGCTGCTATCCTTGTGGCGAGGACAGCACCGGGAACCCGCCATGGACATCGATCTCGCCCGCACCATGATCCGCACCGCCTTCGAATCTGGCCGCACGCTGCAGGCCTTGCTGCCGGCCCTCAAGGCGGGCCTGCCGCCCGACGCCTACCGCGCCTGCGCCCACGAGCTGGCCAGCGCCATCGACCAGAGCAACACCGCCCTGATCACCCGCGCGCTCGCGGCCCATCCGGCCCTCGAAGTCGAGATCGACACGGCGATCCGCGACCACGGACGGTATTGAAACGCGCCGACTATTCCTCTCCCCCAAGGGGAAAGCCCCCCTTCAAAAACCCAAAACCCAAAATATCCCTGCCCCTTTCCCCCCTGCTATCCTCGCCGGTTTCATCAGCTAGGGAGAAACCGGCATATCGGTTGCCCCCCCCCCCCCCAATTGCCCCGACCCCATCCCCGGCATAGGCTGGCCTCTCCGCTGGAGAACCCTCGCCATGAAATACCTGTTCATCGCCTTCGGCCTCGTCCTCGTCCTGCTCGGGGGCCTGTGGTTCCTGCAAGGCATCGGGCTGGTCACCATGGCGCCCATCCTCTGCGTCGGCGACTGTGAACCGCTCGAAGGCCCCTCCCTGCCCTGGGCCCTTGCCGGCCTCGTCGCGCTGCTGGCCGGCGCGGCCCTGCTCTGGCGCAGCCGCCGCCGCTAGAGCGGCGCCAGAGCCCGCCACCGCCCCACTCCAAAAACCCAAAAAACCCAAAACTAATCCTCGGCCCCTGCCGCGCGCTCATGCTGGGGGGCGCCAGGACAACCGCCAGGGAGGGTTTTATGGACAATCTGATTTCATTCGCCAAAGTACTGGAGCACGCGCAGCTGAGCGAGCGGCTGCTGCATTTGCGCGCCACGCTGCATGCGGCGCAGGTCCATGCGCCCAAACAGTTGGCCAGCCCGCTGCTCGCCCGGGCCAGCGCGGTGCTGCTGGCCGACATTTATCGGCTGATCTCGCGCGAACCCGGCGCCCGCACCCTGCCCCGGCTTGATCGCCTGCAGCCGCCCGAGCATCGCCACCTCACCGGCATGCTGCGCGATGCGCAGCTGGCGCTCGACCTGTTCAGGCAGGCCCATAGCGATGACGAGGGCGACAACGAGTGGCGCACCATTGAGGGCGAAGAAATGCAGGCCGAGCACCGTGCGGCCATGGCCCGCTCGTGAGCTGGTCGCGGGCTGATGCGGGCGGCGCCTTGTGCCGCTTGTCCCCGCCCGGCGGAACTGCTGCATACTGGCCCCGTTCCCGCCACCAACACGCGGCGCTGACGAGGCGCCGGGCGGGAAGACGGGGAGCATGGGGTCGCCCAGGCTCAGGCGTGGATGCTGACCACCGGCCGGACGACGGCGGTGCGGAGAGAGGGGCGGGCGCCCCGCCGCACCACGGGATCGTCACCCCGAAAGGGGGGCCGCTCGAGGCGTGCGCCACAAATCCCGATCGTGCGAAGCGGCTTTCGCCTCTTCTTGCCTGTTCTCTGGGGCGAAAGCCGCTTCCCACCGTGTCCCGCCAGCGCCCCGACCGCGCGTGGCGATGCCGGCGCAGGGCCAAGCCCAGGCCAAGCCCCACCGGGCCATCGTCCGGGCGTTTGTTCCAGATCAATTCGGTCGCTGCCGCGCGCTGCTAGTGTGTTGCCAGCGTCACCATCAGCGCAGGAGAGCGCCATGTTCACGACCAATGAAGGCACCATCGACCGGGTCATCCGCGTCATTGTCGGCCTCGCCTTGCTGGCAGCCTTTTTCATGTACCCCGATGCCGGCTGGCGCTGGTTCGCGCTGCTGGGCCTCGTGCCCCTGCTCACCGGCCTGATCGGCACTTGCCCGATCTATCGCCTGCTCGGCATCTCCACCTGCCCGGTCAAGCGCCGCTAGGCAGCAGCTGCCGCCCCGCCCCGCCCCCGGCGCTAGCGCGCCCGGGCGGCCATGGCGCGCACCTGTTCGAGATAGGCCTCGCGCTGCGCCGCCGTGCTGCTGCCGATCTCGGCAAAGCGGGTCACCCGCACCGGCTTGATGCCGCAGAACTGCAGCACGGCATGCTTGACCATGCGCACGTCACTGTTGTGATAGGCCCACCAGGTCCAGGCCTTGGGCGCGTCCGAGGTGACGAATAACTGCCCCGAGCGGCCGGTCAGCAGCTTGTCCCACATCGGGTCGCGCTCATGCGGCCTGAAGGCCTGGCCGGGCAGCAGCGTGCGGTCGAAAAACCCCTTCAGCAGCGCCGGCACGCTGCCCCACCACAGCGGATAGACGATCACCCAGCGCTCGCACCAGGCGATCAGCTCCTGCGCCTGCACCAGATCGGGCTCCAGCGTCTGCTCGGCCTTGTAGCCCTGGTGCAGGTTCGGGTCGAAATGCAGCGTCGCCAGATCCTGCCGCTGCAGCTGGTGCCCGGCCGCCAGCGCCGCCGCCTGATAGGTATCGGCAATGGCATTGTTGAAGCTGTGCCGATCAGGATGGGCCATCAGCAGATAGATTCGCATGCGCCCGACTCCGGGATGAAAAGTGCCAGCCCAAGGCTTGCCACCGCACCCGCCGCCGATCCAGCCCAAAATCGCCCGCGCCTTGCTGAGACGAAAAAATCGTCGGCAACCAGTGGCGCTGCCACCCGTTGCCCTTGCACAGACACCCAAGGAGGCCAAAATGGTCAAGCCACACCACGACAACGACAAGACGCCCGCCGAGGTGCAGGACCGCATCTGGGAACTGGCCGGAAAGATCGACATCTGCATGTTCACCACCTGGGATGGCGAGCGCCAGCGCAGTCGGCCCCTGTCGGCCCGCCTGTCGCGCGACGAACACAGCATCTATTTTCTCGTCGACGAATCCGGTCACAAGAACGAACAGGTCGAGCAATTCCCGTTCGTCTCCATGGCCTGGGTCGATAGCGCCGGGCACAAATACGCCGTCGTCTCGGGCAAGGCCAGGCTGAGCAATGACCGCGCCATGATCACCCAATTGTGGAGCGATTGGGACAAGGCGTGGTGGGACGATGCCAGCGATCCGGCGATCCGCCTGCTCACCGTCACCCCCGAGGATGGCGAGCTGTGGGACAGTCCCAACCAGCTTGTCACCACCGCCAAGATGGCCTTGGCCGCCGTCACCGGCCAGGCGCCCGACATGGGTGACAATGCCAAGGTCAAACTCTAGCCCTCCGCCTTGCCGCCGCCACGCTGCTGCGGCAAGGCTATCGGGTCCATTGCCGGAGCTTGCCATGCCAGACTTCAGAACGATCGCCCGCGCCGGCCTGGTCCTTGTGGCGCTCAGCGCCGCCCAGGCCGTGGCCGCCGAGCCGACGGCGCGGGTCAGCGGCGGCGATATTGCCGTGCGCAGCGGTCCGGGCCTGCGCTACCAGCAGATCGGCCGCCTTGCCGATGGCGCCACGGTCACGCTGGACTATTGCACCCATAGCGGCCGCTGGTGCCTGGTCACCGACACCGGCTGGGTCGACGCGTCCTATCTGGTCGGCTGGGCCGCCAAGATCGAGGCCAGTCCGCCCGATTTCGACGGCTTTGGCTGGTAGCCGGCGGCCTAGAGCCAGCCGCTCAGCTCGCGCCGCACCATGTCCTCGATCATGTCCATGCCCTGGGGACTGTCATTGAGGCACGGAATATAGGCGAACTGCTCGCCACCGGCGGCCATGAAGCTGTTGCGGCCTTCGATGGCGATCTCCTCCAGCGTTTCGATGCAGTCGGCCGAAAACGCCGGCGCCAGGATGGCCACCTTGGTGATGCCCTTGCCCGGCAGCGCTTCGAGCGTCTTGTCGGTATAGGGCTCGAGCCATTTGGTAGGGCCAAAGCGCGACTGGAACGTCACCATCAGCTTGTCCTTGGGCCAGCCAAGATACTCCCGCACCAGCCGCGTCGTCTTGTAGCATTGGCAGTGATAGACGTCGCCGCGCTCCAGATAGGTCACCGGCATGCCGTGATAGCTGGTGATCACCAGGTCGGGCTCGAAATCCAGCGCTGCCACCCCGTCGCGGATCGAATGGGCGAGCGTCTCGATATATTTGGGATCCTCGAAATACGACGGCACAGTGCGCACCGCCGGCTGCCGCCGCATCGTCTTGAGCACGTCAAACGCCTTGTCATTGGCCGTCGCCGTGGTCGTCGCCGAATTCTGCGGATAGAGCGGCACCAGCAGGATCTTGGTGCAGCCGGCGGCGTGCATCCTCTCCAGCACGCTCTGCGTCGAGGGATTGCCATAGCGCATGGCAAAATCCACCATGACATTGTCGTGCCCCGCCAGCCGCTCGGCCAGCGCCGCGCTCTGCCGCCTGGTGATCACCAGCAGCGGGCTGGCATTCTCCTGCTTGTCCCAGATCTGCGCATAGGCATGGCCGCTTTTCTGCGGCCGCACCGTCAAGATCACCAGATTGAGCAGCGGCCACCACAGCCATTTCGGCGTCTCGATAACACGCGGATCGCTGAGGAACTCTCTGAGATAGCGCCGCACGCTCCAGTAATCGGTGGCGTCAGGCGTGCCCAGATTGAGCAGCAGGACGCCGATTTTCTGGTCGAGGACGGGTGGATGATTGGGGGGCAGGTGATCGGACATGGACGCCAGTTTGGAAGAGTTCTAGGCAGAGGCGCACCATAACGCCTCCATGCCATGGCGCAAGGCGGCTATGGGTCGCGCCGCATACAGTGATCCAGACGCGATCGCCTAGAAACTGGCGAGCAGCAGCACCACGCCAAACGCCAGCACAGCCACGGCACCCAGCAATTCAAACCACCACATGATCGCCGCCGTGGTCGGGTTGTCGGCGCCGCCGATCCGCTGCGCCAGCCCCTTGGCGGTCACTGCCAGCGTCGCCAGCGCCGCCACGGTGATCGCTGTTCCCACCCCCATCAGAAATACCGCCGCAATGCCGGCCAGCAGCAACCCTTGCGACAGCGCGAACACCATCACCACCAGCGCTCCCGAACAGGGCCGCATCCCCACCGCCAGCACCACGCCGAGCTGCTCGCGCCAGCTGCCACTGGTCAGCGCTGGCGGCACGATATGCATATGGTGATGGTCATGGTCCTCGTGGCTATGGTCGTGCGGGTGCGCGTCGTGGCCATGCTCATGCGCCGCCGCATGATGCAAATGCCCATGCGCCTCGTGCGTCACGGGCGCGGCGGGCTCCTCCTGGTGATGGCCATGGCTGTGCCCCCAGCCAAACAGCTTGCGGGCAATCAGCCACAGCCCCAGCAGCGCCACCATGGCGTAGGAGGCGATGCCAATCCAGTTGGCAGCGTCGCCCATCGCCAGGCTGGTCATGCCCAGCAATCCCGCTGCAATCAGCACGAACACCACCGCCACCAGCGACTGCAGCATGGCCGACAGCACGCTCAGCGTCACCCCGCGTCGCAGCTGCGTCTCATTGGCCAGCACATAGGACGAGATCACCACCTTGCCATGCCCCGGCCCGGCCGCGTGCAGAATGCCATAGACAAAGCTCAGCCCGCCCAGCACCCAGAACGCCGTCCAGTCACTGCGCAACGCATCCAGCGATGCCGTGAGCGCGGCATAGAAATCGCGCTGCTGCGTCGCCAGCCAGCCGAAAAATCCCGTCTGCGGCAGGTTCAGGCCCACCTCGGCCGGTGGTCCACCAAACGGCGTTCTCGGCTTGGCCTCTGCCACCGCCGTCGCAGCCTCCAGCGCTGACGCCGGTGCGGCGGCTGGGCTGCCGTCGCAACGCACCGCGATCAGCCCCTGGGTTCCGCGCATCGCTGCGGCCAGGTCGGGCGGCAGCTCCAGCACTTCGGGCCCCAGCGCATAGAGCCGCTCCTCCACCGCCGGATCCATCGGCCGGGGCGGCTCCAGCACGGCGGCACAGCTGGCCGGAGCATTCTCCAGCGTCACGTCCGACGCATCGGCAAACCCGATGGCGACGTAATATTCCGGATCATACACGGCCAGCTCGAACCGCCCGGTCACCGGCAAGGGCGTTGTCGCCGTCACCGAATAGGTCAGCACCACCCGCCCATCCTCGTAGATCATGCGCTGGTCACCGACGGGCTGGAAGGTCATCCGCGCATCGCCCTCTCCGGCATAGGTGTAGAACCCGTAATCCTCGAGCCCGGCCATGTTCTCGTCGGCCAGCTCCTGCAGCTCGTCCGGACTGGTCTGCCGGTCGCCATTGCTGTCCAGCCCCTGGATCATCCAGGCCGAAAACGTGCTGTCGAAGGACCATTGGTGCCGCAGCCCGGCCACGGCGCCGCTGTCGTCAAACAGCATGGTCACCTTGGCATCGATCAGGATATGCGGATGTGCCAGAGCGGGCAGGGTCATGACCGGCAGGGTCAGGGCCAGAGCGGCCAGCACGGCGCCAACACACCGGCGTCCAATAGTATTGATGCTCACGTGTCGTCCTTAATGGATGGGGTGGGTCTGAAACCACTCGACCAGATGATCGATCAGCGCCCGCACCTTGCCGGCCAGATGACGCCGATGCGGATAGACCGCCTGCAGCGTTTGCCCGGTCGGCAGAAACTCGGTCAGTACTGGCACCAACTCGCCACGGGCTATCACCGGTTCGGCCAGATAGGACGGCAATACGACAAATCCGAGGCCCATCAGCGCCGCCTTGCGTGCCGCCAGCGGCGAGTTCACCCGCAGCGGGCCATTCACCGGCACCGAAATCGTCTTGCCGGCCTCGACAAACCGCCAGTTCGACTGACCCTGTAGATTGACATCGACAATGCAGGGCAGATTGCGCAGGTCTTCCGGATGTTTCGGCGTGCCGTGCAGCGCCAGCAGCTCCGGGGCGGCGCCGACGATCACATGCATATTGGCAATCTTGCGCGCGATCAGCGCGGAATCGGCCAGCGTCGAGATCCGCAGCGCCACGTCGATCCCTTCATCGACCAGATCGACATAGCGATCCTCCAGCCGCAGATCGAGCGTCACCTTGGGGTGTTTGCGCAGATACTCAAATATCGCCGGCGCCAGCGTATCCTCGCCAAAATTGCGCGGCGCCGACACCCGCAACAGGCCGCGCGGCTCAGCTGTCTGGTCGGATATGGTGGCGTCGAGATCGTCCAGCTGCTGCAATAGCGCGCTGGCTTCGCGGTAGTAACCTTCGCCCGCCTCGGTCAGGCTGAGCTTTCTGGTCGTCCGGTTCATCAACCGCACCCCCAGATAGTCCTCCAGGTCCGAGACATATTTGCTGAGCAGCGCCTTGGAGCGGCCATGCTGTCGCGCTGCCGCAGAAAAACCACCAGAATCAAAGACCTGAACAAAAGCGCGGATGCGTGCGAGGTCCTGCGTCATGGCATCCCGTTCACCAGATCATTGCAATCGAGACATAACTCACCTGCGTCAGGTGAACAATATCCGGTCTTGGCCGTTCCCCGATTAACGATAGACTGCAACCGCAATCGACGCGCACCAGGAGTTCGGACTATTTTCCCACCCATGTCCAAGCCCTCATCCCGCTCCACGCTCTATCGGCTCATCGAGGCGGGCCAGTTGGCGCATCGCGCGCTGCTGCTGCCCCTGGCCGAACGTGGCCTTGAGCCGGGTGACGACGCCATTTTGTTTGAGCTTGCCCGTGCCGGCACCACTGAGAGCGAACTGGCCGCCGAACTCGGCCTGTCCGAGGCCAGCCTGACGGCCCGGCTGGCGCGCCTGATCGAACGGGGTCTGGTCACGCGTCAGGCTGTCGGGCCGCAACTGGCTGCTGGCGTTGCCCTGAGCGAACGCGGCGTGCGCATCCGCAATGGCCTTGCCGATCACTGGAGCCAGCTTGAAGAGGCGCTGCTGGGCGAGCTCAAGCCAAAACAGCGCAGGAAGCTGAGCGAGCGGCTCAAGCGCTTCGTGGATCTGCTCACCTTCTGACCGCCAGCCCAACGCGCCATTCAGCTTGGGTTCAGGCGCCATGGTGTTATCTGCCCCCACAGGCATCAATGCCTCCAAGGATAAGGAGATCACCAATGGCTTTGAGCAAGAAACTCATGGCAGGCGGCCTCGCAGTTCTGGCGCTTGTAGCCACCGCTGCCGCTGCGTCTGCTGCCCCGGCCTACGCCACCGGCAATGTCAATGTGCGTTCTGGCCCGTCGACCCAATACCGCGTTGTCGATTCGCTGCGCCGTGGCGAGCAGGTCGATGTTCAGCAGTGTCGCGGTGGCTGGTGCTATGTCGAAAAGCGCGGCCCCGATGGCTGGGTGTCGGCAAATTACCTGTCGCGTGGCGGCCAGGGTGGCTGGAACAACAATGATCGCTGGGATCGTTGGGACCGTTGGGATCGCACCCCGCACTACGATCCGCGGCCGCAGCGCCCCCGGGGCTGGGACCCCCGCCCGCGGCGTCCGGCCCCGATCTACCCCAGCTATCCGCGCAATAACAGCAGCGTCTGCGTCAATGGCCCCAACGGCTATTTCTGCATCGGCGACTAGCCCAAATGACAACGCCGCCCCTCGGGGCGGCGTTCTGCTATTCGACCGTGAGCCGGTCCACGTCAATGCCGCGCCTTTCAAGCGGCGCCCGCAAGCGACGCACCAGAAATTCGTTGAGTCCGTAGATCGCCAGCGCCCCCACCACCATGACAATGGCAAAGCCGGCCATGCCGTCCTGATTGGCCGCGATCACACCGGAAAACAGCGTCACCCCGCCAGCCCCCAGCAAAGCCCAGTTCTTCCGCTCGCCGGCAACACGCATATTGTGCGCGCCCGAATGCAGCAGGTCGCGCAACTCGCTGTCGCTCATTGCCGCCAGATCCCTGTTGCTGGCTTCACGCCTTATGGTCTCGATATAGGCATCGACCCGGCGCATGGTCAGCGAATCCTTGTTATTGCCGCGCTTGCCGCGCGTCAGATAGGTCCAGCCACCACCTACCAGCAGCAGCACCAACCCGATTTCCAGCAGCCAGACCATACCATACCCTCCATGCGTCCCCTGACATGCCCTCCCCCGCCATGGACTTCAAGGCCCCGCGAAGACAGAACGCCGCAATCGCGGTGATCCTGCAACCGCCCCGCCGCGTATCAGCATCAACCTCGCCGCCCGGAGCCCGCATCATGACCAAATACCTGATCCTCTACGCTGCCTGCGCGCTGATATTTTTTCCGCTCGATTTCATCTGGCTCTCCACCATGGGCAAGGGCATTTATCAGCGCGAGATCGGCAGCATCCTGCTACCCAATCCCAACTTGCTGGTCGCGGGTCTGTTCTATCTGGCCTATCTGGTGGGCGTCGTCGCCCTGGTTGCCGCGCCTGCCGAAGGCGACGTGCTCAAGGCGCTGGCGCTGGGTGCCCTGTTCGGCTTTGTTGCCTATGGCACCTACGATCTGACCAACCTGTCGACGATGAAGGGCTTCACCCCCACCATCGCCGCGGTGGACATGGCCTGGGGCACCTTCCTGACCGGGGTCAGCGCCGCCGGCGGGGTCTGGTTGTCAAAACTCTTCGCCTGATTATTCCCGCCCGGGCAGGATCGGGCCGTCAACGATCGGCACGCGCTTGATCCGCTCGCGGGCCATTACCACCAGGCCCGCTGCCACCACTATGCCCGCGCCCACCAGCGACACCGGGTCAATCACATGGCCGAACACCACGATGCTCAGCACGATGGCCCAGGGCAGCGAAAAATAGTTGAACGGCTGCACCGTGCTGGCCGGTGCCAGTGACAGCGCATAGATCATCACCCCATGGCCCAGACAGGTGGTCACCATCATCGTGACCACCAGCGCCACATCCGGCCAGGCCATGGGCTGCCAGAAGAAAATGCCCACCGCGCTCGACAGCACCAGCCCGATAATCCCGGTATAGGCCAGGCTGGTTGGCGCCTTGTCGTACTGGCTTACCTTGCGGGTCAGCACGATATACAGCGAATAAAGGGTCGCCGCGATCACCGCAAAACCGACACCCCAGTCCATGGGCAGCCCGCCCGGACGCACGATGATCAGTGCGCCGGCAAACCCCACGCCGACCGCCACCAGGCGGAACACGCCGACCTTCTCGCCCAGCAGCGGAATCGAGAACAGCGTCACCAGAAGTGGATAGACCAGCGAGATCGCCTGCAATTCGCCCAGCGGCACCGATTGCAGCGCCAGCGCAAAAAAGCAGATCTCGATAATCAGCAGCGAGCCGCGCAACAGCTGCCAGAACGGCACCCTGGAGGTCAGCGCCCGACGCAGCCCGGCCTGCCGCGACACCACATACAGCGCAAAGGCGGCAAAGCCCCAATAGCGCATCATCGTCACCTGGAAGGGCGAATAGGTCTGCACCAGATGCTTGGAAATGGCGTCTTGCACGCCGAACACCACAATGGTGAACAAGGTCAGGGCAATGGCCCGGCCGACATTATCGGTACGGTCGTCAATGGCAGAAAGAGACATGGGACTGGGTCACGCCTGAAAAACAGCGCCCCGATTCACCGTTGAACCGGGACGCCCCAGCGCTAGCGCAAAGTTCAGCCTTTGGCCATCTGCGACTTGACCATGCCGGCAATCGCCGGCAGCACGCCGCCGCCCACCCGCCCCTGGCAAGGACAGCCCTGCTGCCGCACGCTGTCAGCAGGGCTGGCGCAAATAGGGCGCCCTTGCCCCCAGTTCATCGCGCCCGACACGTTGAAGACTCCAGCCAAAGCGGCCTATGGTCTGACCATCAGGTCCAAGTTCCAGCATGATCAATCAATTCGCCTCTCCCAACACTCTTCCCGTGGCGCTCGTAACGGGCGCCGGTGACCGCATTGGCGCCGCCATTGCCAAGGCCCTGGCACGCGCCGGCTATGCCGTGGCCATCCACTATCATCGCGACGAGGACGGGGCCGGCCAGGTCCAGGCCGACATCACTGCGGCCAGCGGCACCGCCGCCATCGTCCAGGCCGATCTGACAGATCGCGCCCAGCGGGCGGGTCTGATGGCCGGGGTGACCGCGCAGTTCGGCCCGATCAGCGTACTGATCAACAATGCCTCGGTCTTTGAGCCCGACAGCCTGCGCGATCTTGACGAAGCGCTCTGGGATAGCCATTTCGCCATTCATGCCGAAGCGCCGATCTTCCTGGCCCGCGACTTCGCCGCTCAGCTGCCCGCTGGCGGCACCGGCAATATCGTCAACATCATCGATGAACGCGTGCTGCACACCTCTCCCGCCTATTTCAGCTACACCCTGTCCAAATCCGTGCTCTGGGCCGCCACCCGCACGCTCGCCCAGTCACTGGCGCCGGCCATCCGCGTCAATGCCATCGGCCCCGGCCCCGTCCTGCCGCATTCGCGCCAGAGCAAGGCCGAGTTTGCCGCCAGCGTGCAGGCCCTCCCTTTGCAGCGCAATGCCGGCCCCGAGGACATTGCCGAGGGCGTGCTGATGCTGCTCGCCACCAGATCAATGACCGGCCAGATGATCGCCCTTGATGGCGGCGAGCACCTTGAATTTCCCGCCCGCAGCGCCCCGACGCCCCGCTCATGAGTGACGATACGGCACCGCCGCCCAGCGGCCATGAGGTCATCCGCGATTTCGTCCGCACCCTGCCCGCCGCCCCCGGCGTCTATCGCATGATCGATGCGCAGGGCGCGGTGATGTATGTCGGCAAGGCGCGCAACCTCAAGGCCCGCGTCACCAATTACACCCGCCCCGAAGCGCTCGAAATCCGCCTGCAGCGCATGATCGCCGCTACGGTCAGCATGGAATTCGTGCGCACCGGGACCGAATCCGAAGCGCTGCTGCTCGAAGCCAACATGATCAAGCGGCTCAAGCCGCGCTTCAACGTGCTGCTGCGCGACGACAAGAGCTTCCCCTATATCCTGATCACCGGCGACCATGAGGCGCCCGAGCTGACCAAGCATCGCGGCACCCGCCGGCGCAAGGGCGACTATTTCGGCCCCTTCGCCTCGGCCACCGCCGTGGCCCGCACCATTGCCAGCCTGCAGAAGGCGTTTCTGCTGCGCAATTGCTCGGACAGTTTCTACGCCGCCCGCACCCGCCCCTGCCTGCAATTCCAGATCAAGCGCTGCGCCGCCCCCTGCACCCGTGAAATCAGCCTCGAAGCCTATGGCGAACTGGTCGAGGACGCCCGCCAGTTCCTCTCGGGCAAATCCCGCAAGGTGCGCGATCACCTGCAGGCCGACATGAACGAGGCTGCCGAACAGCTCGATTTCGAGCGCGCCGCCCTGATCCGCGACCGCCTCGGCGCCCTCGCCCTGGTCCAGTCGCAGGGCGACGCCACCGCCAAGTCGGTGGAAGAGGCCGACGTCTTTGCCATCCACCACGAGGGCGGCCAGTTCTGCGTCCAGGTATTTTTCTTCCGCGCCTTCCAGAACTGGGGCAATTATCCCTATCGCCCGCGCGCCGATGCCAGCCTCAGCGACGCCGAGGTGCTCGAGGCCTTCATCGCCCAGTTCTACGGGGACCGTACCCCGGCGCGTCTCGTCCTGATCAGCCACGACCTGGCCGAGCCCGAGCTCATGGCCGAAGCGCTCTCCAGCCGCGCCGGTCGCCGTGTCGCCATCGAAGTGCCCCGGCGCGGCGAAAAACGTGACCTGGTCAACCACGCCCTCAACAATGCCCGCGAAGCGCTCGGCCGCCAGCTCGCCGAAGGCGCCACCAACCGCAGCCTGCTTGAGGGCGTCGCCAATTGCTTTGGCCTCGACGCGCCGCCCCGCCGCATCGAAATCTATGACAACTCCCACATTTCCGGCACCAACATGGTCGGCGCCATGGTCGTGGCCGGCGAAGAGGGCTTTTCCAAAAAGCACTACCGCACCTTCAACATCAAATCCGACATCGCCGCCGGCGACGATTTCGGCATGATGCGCGAAGTGCTGACCCGCCGCTTCACCCGCCTCGCCAATGAGAGCAATGACGAGGCCGCCGCAGACGAAGCCACCGGCATGCCCGATTGGCCCGATGTCGTCTTCATCGATGGCGGCGCCGGCCAGATGAGCGCCGTGCGCGGCGTCATCGCCGAGCTGAACCTGGCCAAGGAGGTGACCTTTATCGGCATCGCCAAGGGCGAGGAGCGCGACGCCGGCCGCGAGAAGTTCTTCATGGAGGGGCGCGAGGCCTTCATGCTGCCCCATCGCGATCCCGTGCTGTATTACGTGCAGCGCCTGCGCGACGAGGCCCACCGCTTCGCCATCGGCACCCACCGCGCCAAGCGCAAGAAGGAGCAGATTTCCAACCCGCTCGACGAAGTCGGCGGCATCGGCCCCACCCGCAAGCGCGCCCTGCTCAACCATTTCGGCTCCGCCAAGGCTGTCGGCCGCGCCAGCCTCGCCGACCTCGCCGCCGTCCCCGGCATTTCAAACGCCATGGCGCAGCTGATCTATGATCATTTTAATCGGGCGGGGTGAGGGGAATTGGTACGTGAAGCGAGGGCCCAAGATAGGCTGGAACGTCTGAAAGGGGGCCGATCCGGACTGGCCCAATGGGGGCGGCCCAGCCAAAGCGGTCGCCCTTTTCTGTTCCAATTGCCTCTAGGCTCAGGTCACCAGCGTGCTGCAGTTCTATTCTTGACCCTCTTGGTACAACGGGCCCGTCTCATCACCAGCCTAAGTCGGGTATATGCGCCCTATTATGAGCCCGGCTCCTCCGGCGGGCTGTAGAGAAACCTACCCTCAGAACTGAAGGGGCCTCACCTCGAATGCGCCGGAGAAACTCTAACCCGCGCTAATCCTCTATTATCACGGGCTACTTCTCCGCTCGAGGGGACAAAATCAGAATATCAACTTTGGCGCCGAGGCGAGCTCAAAGCTCGGATTTGGAACTATGTAGGGATAATTGAAGGACACACTTCGTGGACACTACCCCCGGACTGACCTAGCCAACTTCGGCCATTTGCCCCCTAACGAACCGCAATAGGTGACCATCTGTAATCTTGTAGGTGGCGTCCACCCCCTCCACAAGAGACATGGCAATACAACTATTGGTCGCGGAACCTCGGTTTGCAATTTCGAGGCCGTGGACTTTCGGCGGGAATAGACGGTATGACCACCCCATGATCGCATATGGGGCACTAGGCACGCTGCGACCGATCATCACTGCACCGTCATGCACGGACGAGTTGAGCCAAAGTGCGTTGCGGTAAAGGTTCAAAAAATTATGGTCGAAAACGTCACCTATTCTGGGCGCCGGTTCCCGGGGCATTTGAGCACTGTAGTTAGGAAGTTTAGGACCAGTAAAAAGGCACAGGATGAGCGATTTCGGCCAGGCTTCCTCACGGTTGCCCCGCCAGAACTGTTCAAAGTCAAAGTTCACCGGAGACGCCTACACGTAGATTTTGCATATTATGGCTCGAGCTAATAAGGGCCACCACCGGGCAGCTTGATCTAAACTGGGACGCAACGAATGAACATCAGGACGCAAATCTGGACCATCGTCGCTCTTTCTGTCGCAGTATGGCTCATCACGCTACTGATTTATGACGTCAAACTGAGCTGGGAACTTCTGAAACCCTTCGGAACTACCGTCACGGTCGTCACTTTTGCGTCCATTTTCTTCGACAAATTTGCCTGGCAGTGGCCAGTGATTAACTGGTGGATGGTGCGGCGCCCCCCGTTGGTTGGAACTTGGCGTACAGAGCTAATGTCTTCGTACAAGAATCCCGAAACGGGAAAAAATATCGAGAAGACTGTGTACGTGGTGATTAGCCAGACACTCTTGTCACTGAGTGTTAGGATGTATACCGATAAAGCAAAGTCATTCAGCATATCGCAGAATATTACAGTCAGTGAAGCCGATAATCTATTTGAGCTTGCGATAGTATATCAAAATGTCCCAGACATTGAGCACCGACAGACTGCGGGTGATAGTCATATACACTACGGGGCTCTTCACCTGACTGACATTAGGAGGGGCGCTAAAGAGCTGTCAGGCCCCTACTGGACTGACCGAGGGACAAACGGAAGGTTGAGGCTCGTGGAGCATAATTCTGCACTCGCCACATCGTTCGATGAAGCCGTTTCTCTCTTTAAGTGAATCTAGTGCCGGGGGACTTTAGAGGCTGTCGCTTTGCGCGAAGTGCTGGTATCGCCGCATTCAACTGCATTTTCTGAAGCCACTACCAGTTGTCCCACGCCGCAACGGCAGCAGATATGAATCCATCTCCATCTGCAATCGGCCAGCACACTCGATCTCCATCTCGTAATAGATAGTATTGTTCGTTCGCGCACACCCAATTAGCGCGGTCCTTTGTGCTGTGAAGCCACCTTAGAACACTCAGGACGGTGGCTCCGTAGTTGGTCCCGAAGCACGCTTTGGGGGCGTTATAGATCAAGCCTTCAATGAAGTATGAGGGCGCCGCGCCGTTGTCGATATGGCCGCTGTCAACAAGCCAGCTTCGCAAGTTTTTAAAGATGCGGACCGTAGGTTTGAACCATAGACTGCAGTCCTGGTGCTTCCTCGTAAGGTTGGCCGAATGCAGCTTAGGAAAATTTGCAATGAGGTCATTTTCCTTAGTTTTGAAAGCCATGCCTGGGGTGTAGAATTGATTGGTGCTATCAACAAAGCGGTGATAGCGGCGATAGTCAAAGGCAGGGATCACGTCGGCGTTTCGTCGCCCACCGCCTGCACGCACCTTGATAGCTTTGCCCGGGTAGCTAACATCGGCGCCGAACGCCTTCTTCAGCGCTGCGAAAACGTCCGACCTGTACTCCTCATAGGAATAAGCCACTCCTCCGGAGTAGTAAGAGTCGTAGGCTGCGCGATCAGGCGGCGACAGTCGGGCCAAGTCCTTAAAAAAAGCTCTGTCGTACTGGATGACTATATCAACATCGCTTTCCGCATAGATGTTGGTTTCATTGCCATATGACCCTTGCAAAAACACCTGAAAGCCTTTCCCGGCATAACCCGCAGTGTCGGCGTTGAGTGCCTGTTTCACGGCCTGATAGGTTGAGGCAGACTGTTGAATAGACCCCCGGTGTGACCAGGTCTCAAGTTGCTTCTCCGGGATGGTCATGGGTCCACCAAAAATGTGCGAAGCTCGCGTTCATGGCCGGCGAAGGACTCACTTCCGCGCTGCCGCAGAATGTTGAGCTTTTTGACGTCGTGTTCCAGGAAGTCTGTCGCCATTTCTGGCTTCTCAAACTTCTCGTTGATGCGGATCGTCGGAACGTCCTTGAAAAGGACCGCGTGCAGCTGCTCCATCGACTGGGTATTGATCTCCATGGTCTTTTGCAGCAGCTCGACGCTCAATACATAGCGCTTCGCCAAGCCCATCCAGAAACCCGGTTTCGGATCAGGATAAACGCCGACCCCTAGGCTCACCAAACGAACGTCCTGATGATGCTTTTTCAGGGGGATAAGAGCGTCAGCGAGCGCGTAGAGCGTGGGATTGTTGGCGCAGTAGCCACCATCGATCAGCTCGACATCGTCACCCGCAGCAGTTGTTACCGTTTTCCGGAGGAAAAACGGATAGGCAGAACACGATGCAACAACGGCGTCGGCTATCTTAACACCGAAACCGGGGACAAAAGTCCCCGTCCGGCCATGGGCCTGAGTGACGCTACCCTTAAAGATCATCGGTTTCTCGATGACCCATTTTGTTGTCACGATGCTGTTCGCCATCAGCACCCATGGCACAGATTCAGGGTTGAGCTTTAAGGAGTGTAT